>NZ_JBCNMA010000058.1:0-18932 GCF_039595165.1 Sphingomonas sp. | reverse complement strand
GACCTGGCGCAGCCGGGCCTCGTCCTGCGCGGCGGGCGCGGGAGCCGGTGCGGGCATCTCTGCTCTGGGCGCGCAGCCCCATAGCGCCACCGCCGAAAGCGCGATCCAGGCCGTCCGCATGTCCCTCTCCCTTCAGTCCTTTATGAGCGTCACCTGCGCGACCCAGATCCCGCCGCCGCGGAATCCGCCTTCACAATACATGAGATAGTAGCGCCACAAATCTAGGAAATGCGGGTCGAATTCGGGCGGGATACGCCCCGCTTCCACCGCCGCGTCGAACCGCTCGCGCCAATTCTTCAGAGTCTCGGCATAGTCGAGCCCGAATTCGTGCCGGTCGTGCCAGCTCAGTCCCTGCGCGGCCGCGATCGCCCGGAAGCGCTCTTCCGACAGCAGCATCCCGCCCGGGAAGACATAGGTCTGGATGAAATCGACGTTGCGCGCATAAGCCTCGAAGATCGCGTCGTCGATCGCGATATACTGGATCGCGGCGCGCCCGCCGGGCTTCAGCGCATTCGCGATGGTGCCGAGATAGGCCGGCCAATATTCCTCGCCCACCGCCTCGACCATCTCGATGCTCGCCACTGCGTCATAGCTGCCCGCGATGTCGCGATAGTCGGTCAGCGAGACCTCGACCCCGTCGAGCCCGGCCGCAGCCATCCGCGCATCGACATAGACCTTCTGCTCGGTCGAGAGGGTGAGGCCATGGACCTTGCGCCCGCCTTGCGCCGCGATCTCGGCGAACGAGCCCCAGCCGCAGCCGATCTCGAGGATGCGGTCGCCCGCCGCAGTACCGGTGCGTTCGAGGATCGCGGCCAGCTTGGCATGCTGCGCGGCCTCGAGCGTCATGCCCGGTTCGGCGAACAGCGCGCTCGAATAGGTCATGCCGGCATCGAGCCAGGGGGCGTAGAAATCATTCCCCAGATCATAGTGATAGGCGATGTTGCGCCGCGCGCCGTCGCGGTCGTTGCGCTGCAGCCAGTGCCACGCACGCTTTGCCAGCCGCGTGAAGCCATGCGCGCGGCCCGTGTCCCCCAGCGTCGCGCGGTTGCGCATGAACAAGTCGAACAGCGGCACCGGATCGGGGCTGGTCCATTCGCGCGCCTGCCACGCCTCGTACCAGCCCACCGATCCGGCGGTCGCGAGCCGCCACAGCGCGCGCCAGCTATGGATCGCGACCACCGCGACCGGACCGGGCACACGCCCGCCGAGCCGCCGCGGCTTGCCGCCGGGCAATGTCACCTCGATCGCCCCTATGGCGAGCCCCGCATCGATCCGGTCGAGCAGCTTGCGCAGCAGCGGCGTCAGGAGCGTCGCGAGCACGCCCCGACCCGGCGCCTTGGCGCCATCGCCCCAGCCATCCCGGCGGCCCCTGTTTCGTGCCGGCGCCTGCATCGAGCCGCACAAACCACGGCGGGATCGAGTCGGGCAAGCGGCAAGTTGCCGTTCGCGTAACGATCAGATCGCGTGGGGTTCCTTGTCGACCTGCCAGGTCTGGCCCTTGCTGACGAGCTTCTGGAGATCCGCGACCTTGCCCTCGCTAGCCGCGGCGTTCTGCGCCACGACCGCGCTCTCGAAGGTCGGCGCGGGATCGTCGTAGAGCACGCCGAGCGCCATCGGGAACGGGCCGAACGGCATCTCGACCAGCATATGGGCGATGGCGCGGTTGGTGACGTTGTGGACGATCACCCCGGCGGCCTGCCAATCACCTTCCACGACATCTACGGTTTTCAGCGTAAGTCGTTCGGTATCAAGGGAAATCCCCTTGGAACCACCCGCGAAGAGCATCGGCTTGCCATCTTCGAGCCAGAGCTGGTGCCCGGCATTGGCCTTTTCGGTGAAGGGCGCGAAGACGTCGTCATTATAGACGATGCAGTTCTGGAAGATCTCGACGAACGCCGCGCCCTGATGGGCGTGCGCGGCCTTGAGCACGCTCGGCAGATTCTTGTGCACGTCGATCCCGCGGGCGATGAACCGCGCGCCGCTGCCCAGCGCATAGGCACAGGGCTTGGCCGGGTGATCGACCGAGCCGAACGGAGTGGAGGGCGAGCGCGTCCCCTCGCGGCTGGTGGGCGAATATTGCCCCTTGGTCAGGCCGTAGATCTCGTTGTTGAACAGCAGCACCTGGCAATTGAGGTTGCGGCGCAGCAGGTGCATCGTGTGGTTGCCGCCGATCGACAGGCCGTCGCCGTCGCCGGTGATGATCCACACGTCGAGATCGGGATTGGCGAGCTTGACCCCCGTCGCCACCGCCGGCGCGCGGCCGTGGATGGTGTGGAAGCCGTAGGTCTCCATATAATAGGGAAAGCGCGACGAGCAGCCGATGCCGCTGATGAACACGGTGTTCTCCGGCGTCGCGCCGATCTCCGGCATCGTGCGCTGCACCGCCTTGAGGATCGCATAGTCGCCGCAGCCCGGGCACCAGCGGACCTCCTGGTCGGTCTCCCAATCCTTGGGGGTCGAGGGCTTGATGGTGGTGATCTCGTTCATGCGCGCGCCCCGAAATAATCAATCGGCTGACCATGCTCGATATAGCCGAAGACACGAAAGCCCTCGTCCGTCTCATGCCCGGCTAGGCCAATCCGATTCAAATGACCGGCCACCTCCGACCTGGCCTGTGCGTCATCGACAATCAAATCGACCCAGCGCGTGGTCTCCAGTCCGCCATCACGAAAGTGATAAAACCATTCAGTGTCAGGCGAGGTATAATGACCGTTGAGGTCCTTGCACCTGAACGCCGGCGTCTTCGGCATTGTGAGGACGGCTTCTCGAAGTTCGTTCCACTTCGTGTCGTTCGCAACCGATGCCCATTGTGGAGCTTGGGTCATCCCAACGCCTCCTCGATCGCTGCCTCGATCTCATGGATGCGGAAGGGCTGGCCGCTGACCTTGTTGAGCGGCTTGGCATCGACGAGGAACTGGTCGCGCAGCACGGTCTTCAGCTGGCCGGTGTTCATTTCCGGTACGAGGATGTGCTCGTAACCCTTTAGCAGATCACCGAGATTCTTCGGCATCGGCCAGATGTGGCGGATATGGACATGGCTGACGTCGAGGCCCTTGCGGCGGGCGCGGCGGACCGCCTGGGTGATCGGGCCATAGGTCGAGCCCCAGCCGACCACGACGAGCTTGCCGCCGGCCTCGCCCTGCTCGATCGCCTGATCGGGCACCGCGATGCCCTCGACCTTGGCCTTGCGGATGTCGGTCATCGCCTGATGGGTGGCGGGGGCATAGTCGATATTGCCGGTGCCGAGCGCCTTCTCGATCCCGCCGATGCGGTGGAGCAGGCCCGGCGTGCCCGGCTTGACCCAGGGGCGCTTCAATTTCTCGTCGCGGGCATAGGGCAGGAACTTCTCGCCCTCGGCCGGCAGCTCGGTGTGGAACTCGACCGGGAACGGCTCGTAGCCGCTCATGTCCGGCACCTTCCACGGCTCGGCCGCGTTCTGGAGATAGCCGTCGGTGAGCAGCATCACCGGGGTCATGTACTGCGTCGCGATGCGCACCGCCTCGATCGCGCAGTCGAAACAGTCGGCGGCGGAGCGGGTCGCGATCACCGGCACCGGCGCGTCGCCGTTGCGGCCATAGACCGCCTGATAGAGGTCCGACTGCTCGGTCTTGGTCGGCAGGCCGGTCGAGGGGCCGCCGCGCTGGGCGTTGACGATCACCAACGGCAGCTCGGTCATGATCGCGAGCCCGATCGCCTCGGTCTTGAGCGCGATGCCGGGGCCCGAGGAGCAGGTGACGCCAAGGCTGCCGGCGTACGACGCGCCGAGCGCCGAGGCGACCGCGGCGATCTCGTCCTCCGCCTGGAAGGTGGTGACGCCGAACTCCTTGAGCCGCGCGAGATGGTGCAGGATCGCCGAGGCCGGGGTGATCGGATAGCCGCCGTAGAAGAGCTTGAGCCCGGCGAGCTGCGCGCCCGCGACGAGGCCGAGGCTGATCGAATCCGCGCCGGTCACGGTGCGGTAGAGGCCCGGCTCGACCGGGGCGGCGGGGACGTGAAGCTGGCCGACGCCCTGCGCGCCGAGCTCGGCGGTCTCGCCATAGGCGTGCCCGGCGTTGAGCGCGGCGATGTTCGCCTCGGCCAGCTCGGGCGCCTTGGCGAACTTGGTCTTGAGCCACTCCACCAGCGGGGCGCGATCACGGTCGAACATCCACAGCGCCAGGCCCAGCGTCCACATGTTCTTGCAGCGCAGCGCCTCCTTGTTGCCGAGGCCGAACGGCTTCACGGCATCGAGGGTGAGCTGCGAGATGTTGAGCTTGAGCAGCTGCCATTTCGCGAGGCTGCCGTCTTCGAGCGGGTTCTCGGCGTATCTGGCCTTGTCGAGGTTGCGTTTGTTGAACTCACCCTCGTCGGCGATGATCAGGCCGCCGGGCTTGAGGTCGCCGACATTGGTCTTGAGCGCCGCCGGGTTCATCGCGACGAGCACGTCGGGCGCGTCGCCCGCGGTCTCGATCGCGGCCGAGCCGAAGTTGATCTGGAACGCCGAGACCCCGAACAGCGTGCCCTGCGGCGCGCGGATCTCCGCGGGAAAGTCCGGGAAAGTGGCGAGGTCGTTGCCGGCCAGCGCGGTCGAGAGCGTGAACTGGCCGCCGGTGAGCTGCATGCCGTCGCCCGAGTCCCCGGCGAACCGCACCACGACCGCCTCGGGCGGCGGGTGGGCCGAAGCTTCTTCGGGGGTCACCTCATGGACGGCGCTGGCCATTCAGTCTCTTCCTGCAATTTTCCTGCACCCTCTAGGATCGGGGCGCTGACTCCAAGGTAGAATGACAGGGCGTGGTTGCAATCGCTTCTTTCAGAACGTTTTGGGCGCGGGAAAGATCAGTTGTTTCCACTTTGTGTCCGGCTGTGTCCTCGTTTGTTCGAGTATAGGGTGGATGGGCGGCTGTAGGAAAGCGAGGGGCGGTTTCTGGCGGTTTTCCGCGGGTTTTTGGGCAGCGGCTATGTAGCGAAGCGTGTGGCCGACGCGGGTTCGGGGCGTGGCCGGCGCATCCCCAAGTGGAACAAGGTGCGGACGATGTTTGGTTATCGGAGATTCCGTGGCTCCGCGTTTGGGAGAGGGATGGCCGGTTTGTGGACTCGGGCGAGCGGTGGCCGGGGCGAGTGAGTCGACGGTGTCGAGGGCGGCCCGGAATCAATCCTCCCCCGCCAGGGGGAGGTGGCGCCGCAGGCGACGGAGGGGGAGGAAACGAAGGTCCCCGCCGTCCGCCCCCTCCGTCAGGCTACGCCTGCCACCTCCCCCTGGCGGGGGAGGATTGGATTCTACGCCGCCAGCGCCTCCAATGCCTCGCTCGCCTCCATCCAGGTGGCTTCCGCCGCCTCGATCGCCTTCGCCACGGCATCGCGCTGCTTCATCAGCTCGGTCATGGTGAGCTTGGCGAGGTCGGGGGCGGCGCTGGCGGGGTCGAACATCGCGCGGTCGATCGCCGACAGCTTCTCGCCGAGCCTGGCCAGCTCGGCCTCGGCCGCCTTGGCCGACTTGCGCAGGGCATTGCCCTTCTCGCGCGCCTCGGCCGCCTCGCGGCGGGCGTCCTTGCGGTTGCCGCCCTTCCCCGCCGCCTCGGCCCTGGGCTCCTTGGCGAGGACGAAGGCGATGTAATCGTCGAGATTGCCGTCGAACGGCCGCGCGGTGCCCTGATCGACCAGCACGAGGCGGTCGGCGGTCATCTCGATCATGTGGCGGTCGTGGCTGACGATCACCACCGCGCCGGTATAGGCGGCGAGCGCCTGGATCAACGCCTCGCGCGCGTCGACGTCGAGGTGGTTGGTCGGCTCGTCGAGGATCAGCATGTGCGGCGCGTCGCGGGTGATGAGGGCGAGCGCGAGGCGCGCGCGCTCGCCGCCCGAGAGCTTTCCGACTTGCGTGATCGCCTTGTCGCCGGGGAAGCCGAAGCGGCCGAGCTGGGCGCGGACGGCCGCGGGCTTCTGCCCCTCCATCAGGCGCGCCATGTGATCGTAGGGCGTCTCGTCGCTGTGCAGCTCCTCGACCTGATACTGGGTGAAATAGCCGACGCGCATCTTGCCCGAGGCGGTCTTCTGTCCCTCGATCGGGGCGAGCTGCGCGGCGAGCAGGCGGGCGAGCGTGGTCTTGCCGTTGCCGTTGCGCCCGAGCAGCGCGATTCGGTCGTCGGGGTCGATGCGCAGGTTGAGCCGCTGCAGGATCGGCACGCCGTCATAGCCGACGCTGGCGTGATCGAGCGTGATCAGCGGCGGGCGCAGCTGCTCGGGATCGGGGAAGCCGAAGGACAGCGTGGGATCGTCGACCACCGCGGCGATCGGCTGCATTCGCGCCAGCGCCTTGGCGCGCGACTGGGCCTGCTTGGCGGTCGAGGCGCGGGCCGAGTTGCGCGCGACATAGTCCTGGAGCTTGGCGCGCTCGGCGAGCTGCTTCTCGCGCGCGGCCGCCTGCTGCGCCTGACGCTCGGCGCGCTGGCGCTCGAAGCTGTCGTAGCCGCCCGGATAGAGGGTAAGCTTGCCGCGCTCGAGGTGGAGGATGTGATCCACCACGTTGTTGAGGAAATCGCGTTCGTGGCTGACGATGACGATCGTCGCGGGATAGGACTGGAGGAAATCCTCCAGCCACAGCACGGCTTCGAGGTCGAGGTGGTTCGAGGGCTCGTCGAGCAGCAGCAGGTCGGGCTGGCTGAACAGCAGCGCGGCGAGCGCGACGCGCATGCGCCAGCCGCCCGAGAAGCTGTCGAGCGGGCGGTGCTGCGCGTCCTCGTCGAAGCCGAGGCCGACCAGGATGCGCGCGGCGCGCGAGGGGGCGGAATAGGCGTCGATGGCGCCGAGCCGCTCATGGATCTCGCCGAGGCGGTCGGGGTCTTCGAGGCCCTCGGCCTCGGCCATCAGCGCGGCGCGCTCGGTGTCCGCAGCGAGCACGGTCTCGAACGGCGTGGTCTTTCCGGCCGGCGCCTCCTGCGCGACATAGCCGATGCGCGCGCCGCGCGGCATCTCGGCGTTGCCCTCGTCGGGGTCGATCTGGCCGGCGATCACCTTGACCAGCGTGGACTTGCCCGCGCCGTTGCGCCCGACCAGCCCGATGCGGCCGCGCGGGGGCAGCGCGGCGCTGGCGCGGTCGATGATGACACGGCCGCCGAGGCGGACGGTGATGGCGGAGAGGTTGAGCATGGCGGGGGCTAAATGGAATCGAAAACCTGGTTTGAATAGACCTTATTCCTCCCCCGGAGGGGGAGGGGGACCAGCGAAGCTGGTGGAGGGGTAGTCGCCCCAAGCGAACGGTGCGTTTGTGGAGACCTACCCCTCCACCACCGCTTCGCGGCGGTCCCCCTCCCCCTCCGGGGGAGGAATCGAACGATCACTCAACCGACTAGGACAACCGGCCCTCGAAGTCTTCGTAGCCGAAGGTCTTCACGATGCGCAGCTCGTCGCTGCGGCTGTCCCACAGGGCGATCGACGGGAGCGGGACGCCGTTGAAGGTGGTGGTCTTGACCATCGAGTAGTGCGCCTGGTCGAGGAAGGCGAAGCGCTGGCCCGGCCGCGGGCGCTCGGCGAAGCGATAGTCGCCGAGGATGTCGCCGGCGAGGCACGAGGGGCCGCCGAGGCGGACGAGGACGTCGCCGCCCTCCCCCAGCATCGCCGGGCGGTAGGGCGCCTCGATCACGTCGGGCATGTGGCAGGTGGCGGAGATGTCCACGACGCCGATCGGCATGCCGTTGTCGAAGATATCGACGAACTCGCCGACGAGGATGCCGGTGTCGAGCGCGATCGCCTCGCCGGGTTCGAGCACGACTTCGAGGCCGGTCTCCTCGCGGACCTGGCGGAGGAACTCGACAAGGTCGTCGCGCTGGTAATCGGCGCGGGTGATGTGGTGACCGCCGCCGAAGTTGAGCCATTTGAGCTGGCCGAGATAGGGCGTGATGCGGGGCTTGAGCGCCTCCCAGGTGCGGCGCAACGGGGGAAAGTCCTGCTCGCACAGCGAATGGACGTGGATGCCGTCGACGCCTTCGAGATGCTCGGGGCGGAGCTGGTCGGCGGGGAAACCGAGGCGCGAGTGCGGCTGGGCGGGGTCGTATTTCTGGACCTCGCCCTCCGAATGCATCGGGTTGAGGCGGAGGCCGACGTCGAAACTGTCGCCGCGGGCGCGGGCGGCGTCGAGTTCGGCCTTCATCGCGACGTGCTGGCTGGGTGTGTTGAAGATGACGTGGTCGGAGATGCGGCATACCTCCGCCATGTCTGCGGCCTTGTAGCCCGAGCAATAGGTCGCGATCTCGCCGTGATAATGGTCGGCGGCGAGCTTCGCCTCGTGGAGGCCCGAGGTGGCGACGCCGTCGAGATACTTGCCGACGAGATCGCCGAGCGACCACATCGAGAAGGCCTTGAGCGCAAGCAGGATCTTGACGCCCGCGCGGTCGCGGACATCGGCGATGACCTGCAGGTTGCGCTCGACCGCGGCGGCGTCGACCACGAAGCAGGGCGAGGGCACGCGCGACAGGTCGAACCGGGCGAAGGCGCCGGGGTCGCCGGCCTTGGTCGACATCACGGGCGGTGCGGCGCGGGTTTCCATTGACTCACTCCATTCCTCCCCCGGACGGGGAGGGGGATCGGCGTAGCCGGTGGAGGGGTAGTCTCCCCAAGCGAACCGGTGCGTTTGCGGAGACCTACCCCTCCACCACCGCTTCGCGGCGGTCCCCCTCCCCCTCCGGGGGAGGAATTGGGAGCCGCCGCGTTTCGATCAGAACTTCAGCGGCTCCGCCAGCTCGTGCACCTGCCACGGCAGGCCGTGCTTGTTCAGCATGTCCATGAAGGGATCGGGGTCGAACTGCTCCATGTTGAACACGCCCTCCCCGCGCCACGTGCCGTTAAGCATCAACGCCGCGCCGATCATCGCGGGAACGCCGGTGGTGTAGCTCACCGCCTGGTTGCCGGTCTCCTCGAACGCGTCCTCGTGATCGCAGACATTGTAGACGTAGAAGGTCTTCTCCACGCCGTCCTTGGTGCCGGTCGCGATGTCGCCGATATTGGTCTTGCCCTTGGTCGTGGTGCCGAGCGTCGAGGGCTCGGGCAGCACCGCCTTGAGGAACTGGAGCGGGACGATCTCGCGGCCTTCGTACATGATCGGCTCGATCGAGGTGAGGCCGACATTCTGCAGCACGCGCAGATGAGTGAGATACTGCTCGCCGAAGGTCATCCAAAAGCGGGCGCGCTCGATTTCGGGCAGGAACTTGACCAGGCTCTCGAGCTCCTCATGGTACATGAGGTACATGTTCTTGGCGCCGACCTGATCGAACTCGAACACCTGGCGCGACGACAGCGCCGGGGTCTCGACCCATTCGCCATTCTCCCAGTGCCGCGCGGGCGCGGTGATCTCGCGGATGTTGATTTCGGGATTGAAGTTGGTCGCGAAATGCTGGCCGTGATCGCCGCCGTTGCAGTCGAGGATGTCGAGCGTGCGGATCGTGTCGAGCAGATGCTTCTTGATGTACATCGCGAACACGCTGGTGACGCCCGGATCGAAGCCCGAGCCGAGCAGCGCCATCAGGCCGGCGCTCTTGAAGCGGTCCTGATAGTCCCACTGCCAGCCATAGTGGAACCGCGCCTCGTCGCGCGGCTCGTAGTTGGCGGTGTCGAGATAGTCGGTGCCGGTGGCGAGGCACGCGTCCATCAGGTTGAGGTCCTGATAGGGCAAAGCGAGGTTGACGAGGAGGTTGGGCTTGACGGCCTCGATCAGCTTGCTGGTGGCGGCGACGTCGTCGGCATCGACCTCGGCGGTGTCGATGGTGACGCCGAAGCGCTGCTTCACCGATTCGGCGATCGCGTCGCACTTGAACTGGCGGCGGCTGGCGAGCGTGATCTTCCCGAACAGATCGGGGTTCTTCGCCATCTTGTGCACCGCGACCGACGAAACGCCGCCTGCGCCGATTACGAGAACGTCCTTCACGCCTTGTCCTTCCTCAAAATGTCCCGGGGGAATGACGCCCCCCATATGAGAGCAACGTCCCGGATGCAAAGGGCGATGCGTCTAGTCCTTCCTAATCCTCCCCCGCCAGGGGGAGGTGGCGCCGAAGGCGACGGAGGGGGAGGAAACGAAGGTCCCACCGTCCTCCCCCTCCGTCATCGCTGCGCGATGCCACCTCCCCCTGGCGCGGGAGGATTGAAAGTTTAGGGCGGATTGGTTCAAGCGTGTGACATGCAAAAGACGATCGGCCGCAGGGCATTCATCGGGGGCACCGCAGCTTTTGGGTTCGCGGGTCAGGCGCAGGCGCAGGTGAAGCCGCCGAAGATCTTCGCCCCCGCCCCGCCCTGGCCGCCGCGCGAGCATTTCATGCTGTGGCCGGGCCTGCCGCCCGGCACGCCGCCGGGGATCGCGCGCTCGAACGTGCCGGTGCCGCTTCCCCTGGGCACGCCGCAGCGCTGGGAGAAGGGCATCCGCTATCCCTATGTCGGTGTGTTCCGGCCGGTGCGGCCCGACGGGCGCGCGGTGCTGGTGATGCCCGGCGGCGGCTATGTCTTCGTCAGCCTGATCAACGAGGGGGTGAACGTCGCGCGCGCGCTCAATCCGCGCGGGATCACCGTGTTCGTGCTCGCCTATCGTCTGCCCGGCGAAGGCTGGCTCAACCGCACCGAGGTGCCGCTGCAGGACGCACAGCGCGCGATGCGGCTGATCCGGTCGCGCGCCGCCGAGTTCCGCATCGATCCGACCAGGCTCGGCATCTGCGGCTTCTCGGCGGGCGGGCATCTCGGCGGCACGCTGACGGTGGGGCATGAGGATGCCGTCTATCGGCCGGTCGATGCCGCCGACCGGCTCTCGGCGCGGCCGGCCTTTTCGGGGCTGATCTATCCGGTCACGCAGTTTTCGAGCGCCGGGCCGAACAGCCGGTCGGGGCCGAACCTGCTCGGGCCGAACCCGCAGCCGGGTGCAGGCGCGCGGTTCGACGTGCTCGCCCGGGCCAGCGGGGCGATGCCGCCGTTGTTCCTGTGTCACGCGATGGACGATGCGACGGTGCCGGTGAGCCAGAGCATCGCGCTGATGGAAGCCGCGCGGCGTCATCGCGTGCCGGTCGAGGCGCATTTCCTCGAGCGCGGCGGGCATGGCTTCGGCGCGCTCAACCTGCCCGCGGCCAATCCCGGGGCGAAGTGGCTCGACTGGTTCGCGGCATGGGTCAGGACGCATGTGTAGCGGCTGGTAAATCCTCCCCGCCAGGGGGAGGTGTCAGCGAAGCTGACGGAGGGGGCGGATGCCAGAACATTTGACGATTCGCGTCCTCCCCCTCCGTCGCGCTGCGCGCGCCACCTCCCCCTGGCGGGGGAGGATCAAGCAGCGCATTTGTTCTTGAAATGTTCCATCCGCCGGCCTAGTCTCGGCGAATGGCAAAGACCCGCCCCGTGCGCGGGGCCACGCACAACCGCGAGAGCGTTCGCTTCAACCTGCCCGAGCGGGAGGCCGATGGCGACTGGCTCGACGCGCGCGAGGATATCGACGGCGAGCTGCCCCCGCTGCGCACGACGGTGACGGTCGAGAAGCCGAAGACGATCCTGACGCGCAACCAGTCGCCGGACATCGCCTTCGACCGCTCGGTCAACCCCTATCGCGGGTGCGAGCATGGCTGCATCTACTGCTTCGCGCGGCCGAGCCATGCCTATCACGACTTGTCGCCGGGGCTGGATTTCGAGACCAGGCTGTTCGCCAAGCCCGACGCCCCCGCCCTGCTGCGCGCGACGCTGGCGAAGCGCGGCTATGCCTGCCAGCCGATCGCGTTCGGCACCAACACGGATCCCTATCAGCCGATCGAGGCCGAGTGGCGCATCACGCGCGGGTGCATCGAGGTGCTGGCGGAATGCGACCATCCGATCACGATCACCACCAAGTCGGACCGGGTGACGCGCGACATCGACCTGCTCGGCCCGATGGCGGCGAAGGGGCTGGCGGCGGTGATGATCTCGGTCACCTCGCTCGACCCCAGGATCGCGCGTACGGTCGAGCCGCGCGCGCCGCACCCGGAGCGGCGGCTGGCGGCGGTGGCGAAGCTGCGCGCCGCGGGGATCCCGACCTATGTCTCGCTGTCGCCGGTGATCCCGCAGATCACCGACCACGAGATGGAGCACATCATGGAGCGCGCGGCGGAGGCCGGGGCGCTGGGCTGCTTCTACCTCCCCGTGCGGCTGCCGCACGAGGTGGCGCCTCTGTTCCGCGCCTGGCTCGACGCGCATTTCCCCGACCGCGCGGGCAAGGTGATGGCGACGATCCAGTCGATCCGCGGCGGGCGCGACAACGATCCCAACTTCCACACCCGCTTTCGCGGCCAGGGGCCGTGGGCCGAGCTGCTGCGCACGCGGTTCAAGCGCGCGGCGCGGCGCTATGGGCTCGACAAGGACTATATCCCGCTGCGCCGCGACCTGTTTCGCCCGCCGCCGGGGGCACAGGGGGAGCTGTTCTAGAAGCGGCCTCCAATCCTCCCCCGCCAGGGGAGGACTGGTTTGGGTTGCGCTGAAGCAACTGCCGCGCGATGCTTGAGCGGATGCGGGCGATGCGGTTTCCTTCGTGGTGGCGTCAGGCGCTGCTTTACGGCGCGCTTCTCGCGGCCGGCACCGCATTGCTGCAGTGGCTCGACTATCGCTGGCTGGCGCGGGCGCATTCGACCGAGCTGTACCTGCTGATCGTCGCCGCCGCGTTCCTCGCGATCGGGCTGGTGGTCGGCGCGCGCGTGCTCGGCCGTCCTGCCCCGCCGCGCCCAGCCGGCAATCCGGCGGCGCAGGCGTCGCTCGGCATCAGCGAGCGCGAGATGGAGGTGCTGCGCGAGCTCGATGCGGGCCACGCCAACAAGCAGATCGCGCGCAACCTCGCGATCTCGCCCAATACGGTGAAGACGCATGTCGCGCGGCTGTTCGGGAAGCTCGGCGCGAGCCGCCGCACCGATGCGCTAGCGCGCGCCCGCGAGCTGGGATTGCTGCCCTGATTTTCGGGCGATTTCGGCCAAATCACCTCTTTGGGCGATTGCCGCAAGCGCTGCGGCACGAGATCAACCGGCGCATCGAACGCATGCACAGGGGACACACATGCAGCGCCTGATCCTGACCTATGGCCTCATCGCCGGCGTGGTGGTGAGCATCCAGCTCTTCCTGATCGCCACCTTGCTAAAGGACAATCCGCCGACCGGCCCGCTGGGCATGGCGATCGGCTATCTCACCATGCTGATCGCGCTGAGCGCGGTGTTCGTCGCGATCAAGCGGCGGCGCGACCACGAGCTGGGTGGGGCGATCCGCTTCTGGCCGGCGTTCGGCCTGGGCGTCGCGATCTCCGCCGTCGCGGGCGTGCTGTATGTGCTGACCTGGGAAGCGGTGCTCGTCGTCAACGGCGCCGACTATGTCGAGACGATGATGGCGGCCGAGGTCGACCGGCAGCGCGCGGCCGGCGCCGGCGCGGCGGAAGTCGCCGCGCTGCAGGCGCAGATGGAAGGATTCCGAGCGATGTACGCCAATCCGCTCATTCGCCTGCCGATCACCTTCAGCGAGATCTTCCCGGTCGGGCTGCTCGTCTCGCTGGTCTCCGCGGCGCTGCTCCGCAACCCGCGCTTCATGCCGCTGCGGCGCGAGGCCGAACCGGCACAGGATCACGCCGCCGCGAACTGAAACCCCTTATACTGCTCGCGGATCGCGGTCTTGAGCAGCTTGCCGGTGGCGGTGTGGGGCAATGCCTCGACGAAATGGATCTCGTCGGGAAGCCACCATTTGGCGACGTGGCGCGAGAGGTGCTGCTGGACGTCGTCGGCGGTCACCTCGCTGCCCGGCTTGCGGATCACCAGCAACAGCGGGCGCTCGTCCCATTTGGGATGCGGGATGCCGATCGCAGCGGCCTCAGCCACGCCCGGACAGCCGACCGCGGCATTCTCGAGCTCGACCGAGCTGATCCACTCGCCGCCCGACTTGATCACGTCCTTGGCGCGATCGGTGATCTGCATCACGCCATCGGGGTGCAGGATCGCGACGTCGCCGGTGTCGAACCAGCCGTCCTCGGTGAGGCACGGGCCGCTCTCGTCCTGGAAATACTGCTTGATGATCCACGGGCCCCGCACCTGCAGCCGGCCCGAGCTCTCGCCGTCGCGCGGGAGGACCACGCCGTTCTCGTCGACCGTGCGCAGCTCGACGCCGAAGGGCGCGCGGCCCTGGAACACGGTCTTGTCGACCTTGGCGTCGAACTCGAGCTCGTCCCAGTCGTAGCTCGGCGCGCCCATCGTGCCGATCGGCGAGGTCTCGGTCATGCCCCAGGCGTGGTTGACGCGCGCGCCCATCTTCATGATCCGCTCGATCATCGCGCGCGGCGCGGCGGAGCCGCCGATCGTGACGACCTTCAAATATCTGGGCGTGTCGCCGGTCTCGTCGATATGCTGGAACATCGCGAACCACACGGTCGGCACGCCCGCGGTGTGCGTGACCTTCTCGCGGTTCATCAGCTCGCACAGCACCTTGCCCTCGTTGATCGCGGAGAAGACCAGCTTCACCCCGACCATCGGCGCGGCGAAGGGCAGGCCCCAGCCGACCGCGTGGAACATCGGCACCACGGGGAGCACGACGGCCTGGGTCGAGAGATCGAACACCGCCGGCTGCAGCTCGGCCATGGCGTGGATCACCGACGAGCGATGCGAATAGAGCACGCCCTTGGGATTGCCGGTGGTGCCGCTGGTGTAGCAGAGCATGCACGGCTCGCGCTCGTCGCCCTCGACCCAGCGGTAATCGCCGTCCTCGGCGCCGATCACCGCCTCGAAGCTGTCGGGGCCGTCGCCATCGAAGACGATATAGTGCTCGATCGTCTTCCACTCGGGCTTCATCTTGTCGACGATCGGCTGGAACATGCGGTCGTAGATCAGCACGCGGTCTTCGGCATGGTTGGCGATATAGGCGAGCTGGTCGGCGAACAGGCGCGGGTTGATGGTGTGGATGATCCCGCCCATGCCGATCGTGCCGTGCCACGCGACGAGGTGGCGGCTGTGGTTCATCGCCATCGTCGCGACGCGATCGCCGGGCATGATCCCCATGCGCTCAAGGGCTTGCGCGAGCTTGCGCGAATCGCGCGCGATCCCGGCCCAGTCGGTGCGCGTCTCGCTGCCGTCGGCCCAGCGGCTGATGATCTCGCGGCTGCCGTGCTCGCGCTCGGCATGCTCGATCAGCCGCGGTACCCGAAGCTCGAAATCCTGCATCGCGCCCAGCATCGCCCTCTCCTCATCCGCACGGGTTTCCGTGTCCGTAAGGGCATCCTGCGGATTTGAAGGGCGGGATGCAAGGGGGGCAAGGGAGGAGTTTCATCATCCTCCCCCGCCAGGGGGAGGTGGCGCCGAAGCGACGGAGGGGGCGGATGCCAGAACACCAGCGGCTCGTTTCCTCCCCCTCCGTCAGGCTGCGCCTGCCACCTCCCCCTGGCGGGGGAGGATTGAAGTTGCGCTCAGCTCGCCAGCGCCAGCCTCGGCTGCTCGGTGGGCTTGAGCTCGGCCGCGTCCACGCCGGGCAAGCCTTCGACCCGCGTCGCGAGCTCGCCGTCGAGGCGGAAGTTGCGTCCGAGCACCAGCTCCGCCTCGCCCCCGCCGGGGAGCGGCGCGTCGAGGATCACCTCGCAGCGGCCGCCGCGGGCGTCCTCGAGCAGGCGGGCGATCGTCGGCAGCACGCCGGCATCGTTCACGCGCATGCGCAGCGTGAGGCGGACATCCTTGGCCATGCCCTCGAACGGCTGGACCTTGCGCACGGTGACTCGCGCGGAATCCTCGCCCGCGCGGCGGTCGAGCTCAAGCGTCAGGATGCCGCACCCGCCCGCGCGCGAGGCGTCCTCCATCTCCTTGGCGGTGAACTCGTCGAAGCAGGTGCATGGCGTCGTGCCGCTCGTGTCGGACAGCGTCGCCATCAGATAGCGCTTGCCCCGCGCCGAGGTCCGCCAGCGCGCATCCTCGATCAGCGCCGCGATCGTCGCCCCGGCGCGGCCGCCCTCGGCGATCTCGATGTCGTTGAGGCTGGCGATGGTCCGCGCCGAATGCAGCCGCGCGAGGTGCTGATAGCGGTCGAGCGGGTGCGCCGAGAAGAAGAAGCCGAACGAGTCCTTCTCCGCCTCGATCCGCTGGCCGAGCGTCCAGTGCGCGCTCTTGGGCAGCTGGATCGCGGCGCCGACCGGCTCGGCCTCGCCGAACAAGCCGCCCTGCCCGCTGGTGCGGTTCTCGTGCGTGCGCTGGGCGACGGCGAGGATCGTCTCGGCGGCGGCGTAGACGCCGGGCCGGTCGGGGGCGACGCCGTCGAACGCCCCCGCCCCGGCCAGCGCCTCGACCTGGCGCTTGTTGAGCAGCCGCGGATCGACGCGGCGGGCGAAGTCGTCGAGGCTCTGGAAACGGCCCTTGGCGTGGCGCTCCTCAACGAGCAGCTCCATCGCCTTCTCGCCCACGCCCTTGAGCCCCGCGAGCGCGTAGCGCACCGCGAACCCATCATCGACCGCCTCGACCGAGAATTCGGCCTCGCTCGCGTTGATGTCGGGCGGCAGGCACGGCACGCCGAGCCGCTTCATGTCCTCGACGAAGATCGCCAGCTTCTCGGTCTGGCCGAGTTCGAAGCACATCGAGGCAGCGTAGAATTCGTGCGGGTAGTGCGCCTTGAGCCAGGCGGTGTGATAGGCGAGCAGCGCATAGGCGGCGGCGTGCGACTTGTTGAAGCCATAGCCCGCGAACTTGTCGATCAAGTCGAACAGCTCGTTGGCCTTGGCCTCGGCGATGTTGTTCACCCTGGCGCAGCCCTCGACGAACAAGGCGCGCTGGGCGTCCATCTCCGCCTTGATCTTCTTGCCCATCGCGCGGCGCAGCAGGTCGGCGCCACCGAGCGAATAGCCGGCCAGGATCTGCGCGGCCTGCATCACCTGTTCCTGGTAGACGAAGATGCCGTAGGTCTCTTTCAGGATCCCTTCGAGCAGCGGGTGCGGATATTCGATCGGCTCCTGCCCCTGCTTGCGCCGGCCGAACATCGGGATGTTGTCCATCGGGCCCGGCCGGTAGAGCGACACGAGCGCGATGATGTCGCCGAAGTTGGTGGGGCGCACCGCGGTGAGCGTGCGGCGCATGCCCTCCGATTCGAGCTGGAAGACGCCGACCGTCTCACCACGCTGGAGCAGCTCGTAGACCGCCGGGTCGTCCCAGGCGAGCGCGGCCAGGTCGATCTCGATATTGCGCGCGGCGAGCAGCTCGACCGCTTTCTGCAGCACCGACAGCGTCTTGAGGCCGAGAAAGTCGAACTTCACGAGGCCGGCGCCCTCGACATATTTCATGTCGAACTGCGTAACCGGCATGTCCGAGCGGGGATCGCGGTAGAGCGGCACCAGCTCGGCGAGCGGACGGTCGCCGATCACCACGCCCGCCGCGTGAGTCGAGCTGTGGCGCGGCAGGCCCTCGAGCCGCATCGCGAGGTCGATCAGGTGGCGGACGCCCTCATCGCCGTCATACTCCGCCTTGAACTCGCTGACGCCGTTGAGCGAGCGCGGCAGCGTCCAGGGGTCGGTCGGATGGTTGGGAACGAGCTTGGCGAGGCGGTCGACCTGGCCGTAGCTCATCTGCAGCACGCGGCCGGTGTCCTTGAGCACCGCGCGCGCCTTCATCGTTCCGAAGGTGATGATCTGCGCGACCTGGTTGCGGCCGTATTTCGCCTGGACGTAGCGGATCACCTCGCCGCGCCGGGTTTCGCAGAAGTCGATGTCGAAGTCGGGCATCGACACGCGTTCCGGGTTGAGGAAGCGCTCGAACAGCAGCCCGAGCTCGAGCGGATCGAGGTCGGTGATGGTGAGCGACCAGGCGACGACCGAGCCGGCGCCCGATCCGCGCCCGGGCCCCACCGGAATGCCGTTCGCCTTGGCCCATTTGATGAAATCCGCGACGATCAGGAAATAGCCGGGGAAACCCATCTGGACGATGATGTTCGTCTCGAACTCGAGCCGTTCGAAATATTCGCGCCGCCGCTCGGGATCGGTCACGCCCGCTTTCTCCAGCCGCGCCTCGAGCCCGGCGCGCGCGTCGTCGCGAAGCTGCGCCGCCTCCCCTTCGAGGTCGCCGGCGAGGCTGGGCAGGATCGGCTTGCGCCTGGGCGCGGCGTAGGCGCAGCGCTGCGCGACGACGAGGGTGTTGTCGATCGCCTCGGGCAGATCGTCGAACAGCCGCTTCATCTCGGTCGCGGGCTTCATCCACGCATCGGGCGAGGAACGCGCGCGCTCGTCGCTCGCGACATAGGCGGAGCCGGCGATGCACAGCATCGCATCGTGCGCCTCGTGGAAATCGGGCTCAGCGTAGCAGGCCGGGTTGGTCGCGACGATCGGGATGCCGCGGTCATAAGCGAGGTCGAGCAGCCTGGGCTCGGCCTTGCCCTCGACCTCGTCGAGGCGGCGGACGATCTCGACATAGAGCCGGTCGCCGAACAGCGCCTGCAACCGATCGGCATAAGCGAAGGCGGCGCTGTCCTGCTCCTCGGCGAAGAGGCGGGCGAGCGCCCCTTCCTTGCCCGCGGTGAGTGCGATCACGCCGTCGGTGCGGCCCTCGAGGTCGGAGAACAGGACATGCGCGTCCTTCTCGATCGGGCGTTCGAGATGCGCGCGCGAGACGAGGTCGCAGAGATTCTCGTAACCCCGCTGGTCCTGCGCATAGAGCGCGAGCCAGTCGAGCGGCGGCTCGACCCCGTCGGGCATGTCGGGCCGCGCCACGCACAGCAGGGTGCCGACGATCGGCTGGACGCCGGCCTTCTTCGCAGCATCGCCGAACGACATCGCGGCATAGAGCCCGTTGCGGTCGCACAGGCCGGCCGCCGGAAATCCCAGCTCGCGCGCCCGCGCCGCGATCGCCTTGGGCTCGATCGCGCCTTCCAGCATCGTGTAGGCGGAGAAGATGCGGAGCGGGACGAAGCCGGAATGGGGCATGGGACGGTTATAAATGGGGGTGCCGGGGGCCTTTCCGGTGGCCGTCTATCGGAGCGAT
>NZ_JBCNMA010000057.1:0-19047 GCF_039595165.1 Sphingomonas sp. | reverse complement strand
CGACGACGCGGTGGTCGCAGCTGATCGACAGGTTCATCAGCTTCGCCCGCACGATCTCGTCACCCTGGAACACCGGACGCTCGACGATCTTGTTGGGGCCGATGATCGCCACCTCGGGCTTGTTGATCACCGGCGTCGTCGCGATGCCGCCGAGCGGGCCCAATGAGGTGACGGTGATCGTCGAGCCGCTGAGCTCCTCGACCTTCGCCTTGCCGGTGCGCGCGGCCTCGGCGAGGCGGGTGATCTCGGCGGCGAGCTGCCACACGTTCATGTCCTGCGCGTCGCGGATCACCGGGACCATCAGGCCCGCGTCGGTCTGAGTCGCCATGCCCATGTGCACGCGGCCGTGGCGCGTCACCACGCCGGCCTCATCGTCGTAGCGCGCGTTGAGCATCGGAAAGTCGGGCAGGGTGCGGCAGATCGCGGCGATCACGAACGGCAACATGGTCAGCTTGGGCCGCGTGCCGCGATTGGCGTTCAAGTCCGCGCGCATCTCCTCGAGCGCGGTCACGTCGATCTCGTCGACATAGGTGAAGTGCGGGATGGCGCGCTTCGAGGCGGCCATGTTCTCCGCGATCTTGCGGCGCATGCCGATGACCTTGACCGGTACGTCGTCGCGGGCGCGGCTGGCGTGGGGCGCGTGATAGCCCTGCCCGCTGCCGTAGCGCAGGAAGGCGTCGAGATCGGCGTGGCGGATACGGTCGCCCTCGGCCTTCACTTGGCTGAGGTCGACGCCGAGCGCCCTGGCGCGCTGACGCACGGCGGGCGAGGCGAGGACGTGGCGGTGTGAAGGCGCCGGCTGCGCCTCATCCCCGTTTGCCCTGAGCTTGTCGAAGGGCTGTTCTTCGCTCCGTGCCTGTGAAGGAGGCGGTGCTTCGACAGGCTCAGCACGAACGGGTTCAGGGGTTTCAACGACTTCCTCGACCCCCGGCGTCTCCGCCTCGATCTGTTCCTCGACTTCCCCGGAGACCGGCGCGGCCTCGGGCGCCTCGGCCACGTCGCCCTCGGTCTCGACCACCATCAGCGCCGAACCGATCGCGACCTGGTCCCCGACTTCGCCGGCCAGCTCGATAACGATTCCCGCCACCGGCGATTCCATCTCGACGGTCGCCTTGTCGGTCATCATGTCGGCGACGGGCATGTCCTCCTCGACGCGGTCGCCGATCTTGACGTGCCAGGCGACGATCTCGGCCTCGGCGATGCCTTCGCCGATATCGGGGAGACGGAAGGTGAAGCGTGCCATGCGGGTCAGTCCTTCAGGATCTTCTTGAGCGCCTGTCCGATGCGGACCGGCCCGGGGAAATACGCCCATTCGAGGCTGTGCGGGTACGGCGTGTCGAAGCCGGTGACGCGCTCGACCGGTGCCTCGAGGTGATAGAAGCAGCGCTCCTGCACCAGGCTCGCCAGCTCGGCGCCGAAGCCGCTGGTCCGCGTCGCCTCGTGCACCACCATGCAGCGCCCGGTCTTCTTGACCGATTCCTCGATCGTCGCGATGTCGAGCGGCACCAGCGTGCGCAGGTCGATGATCTCGGCGTCCACGCCCATTTCCTCGACCGTCGCCTGCACGACATGCACCATCGTGCCGTAAGCGAGCACCGTCAGCGCCTCGCCCGGCCGCACGATCGCCGCCTTGCCCAGGTCGATGCGGTAATAGCCCTCCGGCACCTCGCCGCCCGGATGCTTCGACCAATTCTCCGCCGGGCGGTCCCAATGACCGTTGAACGGGCCGTTGTAGATGCGCTTGGGCTCGAAGAAGATGACCGGGTCATTGTCCTCGATCGAGGCGATGAGCAGGCCCTTGGCGTCGTACGGGGTCGAGGGGATCACGGTCTTCACGCCCGAGACATGGGTGAAGATGCCCTCGGGCGACTGGGAGTGGGTCTGCCCGCCGAAGATGCCGCCGCCGAACGGCGAGCGAACCGTCAGCGGCGCGGTGAACTGGCCGGCCGAGCGATAGCGCAGCCGCGCCGCCTCGCTCACCAGCTGGTCGAGCGCGGGATAGATATAGTCGGCGAACTGGATCTCGGGCACCGGGCGCAGGCCATAGGCGCCCATGCCGATCGCCACGCCGACGATGCCGCATTCGGTGATCGGCGTGTCGAACACGCGAGTCTTGCCGAACTTGGCCTGCAGCCCCGCGGTGGCGCGGAACACGCCGCCGAAATAGCCGACATCCTCGCCCATCACGATGACGTCGGGATCGCGCGCCATCATCACGTCGAGCGCGGAGTTGATCGCCTGGATCATGTTCATGCGGGTGTTGGCGCCCGCTTCGCCGGCCGGATCCGCAGCCGGGGTTTCAATCATATCGCTCATGCCAAAATCTCCGTCACCCCGGCCCTGAGCCGGGGCCGGGCTGCCTGGGGCGCTTTCGAAGAAGAAGCTTGATCCCGGCTCGAGGCCGGGACGACGGTAAGGGGACTCGCGCGGCGCATTACTTCCGCGCCCATGGCCGGCCGCTCGCCTCTTCCTCGTCGAGCATCATCTGCTGCTGTTCCCTGAGGTGCCACGGCATCTCCTCGAACACCCCGTCGAATAGCGTATCGAGCGGCTGGTGCAGGCCATGGCCGAGGATGCCATTCTTCTCGGCTTCCTTCTGCGCCGCCTTGACCATCTCGGCGAGCTCGCGATCCTGCTCGGCGTGGCGCGCCTCATCCCATTCGCCGAGCGCGATGAGGTGCTGCTTGAGCCGCGCGATCGGGTCGCCCAGCGGCCAGGCGGTCGGCTCGCCCGCGCTGCGATATTGCGTCGGATCGTCCGAGGTAGAGTGCCCCTCGGTGCGATAGGTGAAATGCTCGATCAGCGTCGGGCCCTGGTTGGTCCGCGCGCGCTCCGCCGCCCATTGCGTGGCGGCATAGACCGCCAGCGCATCGTTGCCGTCGATGCGGAGGCCAGCGATGCCATAGCCCAGCGCACGCGCCGCGAAGGTCGTCGCCTCGGCCCCGGCAAAGCCCGAGAAGCTTGAGATCGCCCACTGGTTGTTGACCACGTTGAGGATCACCGGCGCCTTGTACACGGTGGCGAAGGTCAGCGCTGAGTGGAAGTCGCCCTCCGCGGTCGAGCCCTCGCCGCACCAGGTCGCGGCGATGCGCGTGTCGCCCTTGGCCGCGCTCGCCATCGCCCAGCCCACCGCCTGCGGATATTGCGTGGCGAGGTTGCCCGAGATCGAGAAGAAGCCCTTCTCCTTCGACGAGTACATGATCGGGAGCTGCTTGCCCTGCAGCTCGTCGCCCGAGTTCGAATAGATCTGGTTCATCATCTGCACGAGGCTGTAGCCGCGCGCGATCAGCAGGCCCTGCTGGCGATAGCTCGGGAAGCACATGTCGTCGCTGGCCAGCGCATGCGCCGCGGCGATCGCCACCGCCTCCTCGCCGGTGCACTTCATGTAGAAGCTGGTCTTGCCCTGGCGCTGGGCGCGGAACATGCGCTCGTCGAACGCGCGCACCAGCGCCATGTCGCGCAGCATCTTGCGGAGCGTGTCCGCGTCGAGCTTGGGATCCCACGGCCCCACCGCGTTGCCGTCCTCGTCGAGCACGCGCACCAGCGTATAGGCGAGCTCGTGGAAGCTGGCAGGCTGCGCGGCGGTGTCGGGGCGGGGTTGCGCACCGGCGGGCGGCACCGCGACATCGGCGAAGTCGACCGCGTCGCCGGGCCGGAACCGGGGTTCGGGCACATGCAGGCTGAGCGGCGGCAGATTGGGGCGCGCGGCTTCCGCGGTCATGCTCTCTCCAGCGTCAAAAGGGCTCCGTGTCGTTCTGCAACGCACGGAATATGATTTCAGGCCCCTGTTATATTCTTTCAACGTGCGAGTCGAGATGGGACAGTAACACTGTCCTGACTTTCATTGTACCGCGCGATACCGGTCGAGGCGAATCGCCCCCTTTCCCGATCGGCTTGCGCCTCCTAAGGGGAAGGTTTGAAGACAAACGTCGCCGGGGAGCGAGACCTATGAAACTGATGGCCGGCAATTCGAACCTGCCGCTCGCCCAGGCGATCGCTTCCTATCTCGAAATCCCGCTGACCGAAGCCAATGTCCGCCGCTTCGCCGACGAGGAGATCTTTGTCGAGATCCTCGAGAATGTCCGCGGCGAGGACGTGTTCGTGCTCCAGTCGACCAGCTATCCGGCGAACGACAATCTGATGGAGCTGCTGATCATGATCGATGCGCTGCGCCGCGCATCGGCCAAGCGCATCACGGCGGTGCTCCCTTATTTCGGCTATGCCCGCCAGGACCGGAAGCCCGGGCCGCGCACCCCGATCTCGGCCAAGCTGGTCGCCAATCTGATCACCACCGCGGGCGCCAACCGCGTGCTCTCGGCCGATCTCCATGCCGGGCAGATCCAGGGCTTCTTCGACATCCCGACCGACAATCTCTTCGCCGCGCCGGTGATGAGCGAGGACATCAAGGCGCGCTTCTCCGACAAGAACCTGATGGTGGTCTCGCCCGACGTCGGCGGCGTGGTCCGCGCCCGCGCGCTCGCCAAGCGGCTCGAGAATGCGCCGCTCGCGATCGTCGACAAGCGGCGTGAGAAGGCGGGCGAATCGGAGGTGATGAACATCATCGGCGAGGTCTCGGGCCGCTTCTGCATCCTGATCGACGACATCGTCGATTCGGCGGGGACGTTGTGCAACGCCGCCGCCGCGCTCAAGGAAGCGGGAGCGGAGGACGTCGTCGCTTATTGCACCCATGGCGTGCTGTCGGGCGGCGCGGTGGCGCGGGTCGACGGCTCGTCGCTGCGCGAGCTCGTGATCACCGATTCGATCGGCAACCACACCATCATCGCCGACGCGCAGAAGATCCGCCACCTCACCATCGCGCCGCTGATCGCCGAGGCGATCCGCCGCATCGCCGACGAGAGCTCGGTCTCCAGCCTGTTCGACTAGGCGATCGCCTTCCACACCAGCACCGCGCCGACCACGATCATCAGCCAGTAGATCGCGGTATAGAACCGCTCGGGCGAGACGCGCCGCACCAGCCACACGCCGGCGAAGGTCGAAGCCACCGCGACCGGCAGCAACGCCGCCGACGTCAGCAGATTCTCGCGCGTGAACTGGCCGAGCGCGAGATAAGCGGGCACCTTGATCCAGTTGACCAGCGCGAAATAGACCGCGGTGGTGCCGATCAGCATGTCGCGCTCGAGGCGGCGCGGGAGCACCCAGAGCTGCCAGGGCGGTTGCCCGGCATGCGCGATCTGGCTGGTGAAGCCCGAGGCGATGCCGAACAGCGACCCGACCCATCCGGGCGAGGTCGAGGCGGCGGGCGCGCCCAGCCGGTCGCGCCACAGGCGATAGGCGCCGAACAGCATCGAGATGCCGCCGACCATCGCCAGCACCGCATCGGCCGACACGCTCGCCGCATACCCATAGCCGAGCGCGATGCCGATCACCGCGCCCGCCAGCGTCCAGCCGAGCACGAACCCGTCCACCGTCCTGCGGAACGCCCACACCCCGACCACGTCCTGCGCGATCAGCAGCGGCAGCAGGATCGCGGCCGCCTTCACCGGATCGGTGGCGAAGGCGATCATCGGCAGCGACAGCGCGCCGGCGCCCGCGAACCCGCCTTTGGACAGGCCGATCAGCGCCACCGCCGGAATCGCCAGCGCGTAGAAGGCGGGATCGGTGATCAGGAGCGAGCCGGCGCGCGCACCCCGGCATTGCCGCGGGCGTTCAGTTCGGCCTTGAGCCGCTCGGGCGCCGGGGCCCACAGGAAGCCGAAACTCACCGTGCCGTGCCTGGTCTCGACCGCATGATGCAGCCGGTGCGCCTGGACGATGCGCTTCATGTAGCTCGACCGGGGCAGATAGCGGTGGCTGAGCCGCTTGTGCACGATCACATCGTGGAACCCGAAATAGATCGCGCCATAGGCGGCGATCCCCGCGCCGATCCAGGTGAAGCCCGGCCACCAGCCGAGCTGCACCCCGCCGAGCAGCAGCACGATCGAGGGACAAGCGAAGATCACCGCATAGAGGTCGTTGAGCTCGAACATGCCCGTGCGCGGTTCGTGGTGGCTCTTGTGCAGGAACCAGCCCGGTCCGTGCATCACCCAGCGGTGCGCGGCATAGGCCACTCCCTCCATCGCCGCGATGGTGCCGAGGAACAGCGTGATGCCGATTGCCGGGTGCATGGGCGCGATATAGCGACGCGGCATGCGAAGCGCATCCTTTCTCCTTCTTCTCGCCTTGTCGGCCTGCGCCGTGCCTGAAGACCGGCTGCGCACCGGCCTCGTCAACGCCGGGCTGCCGCGCCCGCTGGCGGCGTGCATGGCCGAGCGCATGGTCGACCGGCTCAGCCTCGCGCAGCTGCTGCGCATCGCCGACCTGCCCAGGGCGCGCGAGACCGAGTCGGTCGAGCGCTTCCTGCGCCGCGTCCGCGCGCTGGGAGACCCGGAAATTCTTTCGGTGACCACCAGCTCGGCTGCGCTGTGTGCCACTGGACTGGCCCGTTGAGGCGCTGGAATTGCCCGGTTTCCCGCATCAGGCGGCGATGGGTGGGCGACAGGGGGCGCGACCTGTCACTTTGCTGCGTCTTCGCGATTTGATTCGGCTTCGCCCCTGTGCTTAAGGCGGCGGGATTTTTGCTGCGAACGCGAAGGGCTGCCCATGAACATCCACGAATATCAGGCCAAGGAACTGCTCGCGAAGTTCGGCGCGCCGATCGCCGCCGGCCACGCCGCGTTCACCGTCGACGAGGCGGTCGAGGCAGCAAGCAAGCTCCCCGGGCCGCTCTATGTCGTGAAGTCGCAGATCCATGCCGGCGGCCGCGGCAAGGGCAAGTTCAAGGAGCTCGGCCCCGACGCCAAGGGCGGCGTCCGCCTCGCCTTCAGCCTCGACGAGGTCCGCGCGCACGCCACCGACATGCTCGGCAACACGCTGGTGACGATCCAGACCGGCGAGGCCGGCAAGCAGGTCAACCGCCTCTACATCACCGACGGCGCCGACATCGCCAGGGAATTCTACCTCGCGCTCCTCGTCGACCGCGCGTCGAGCGAGATCGCCTTCGTCGTCTCGACCGAGGGCGGCATGGACATCGAGGAAGTGGCGCATTCGACGCCGGAGAAGATCAAGACCTTCTCGATCGATCCCGCGACCGGCTTCATGCCGCATCACGGCCGCACCGTCGCCGCGGCGCTCGGCCTCACCGGGGAGCAGGGCAAGCAGGCGGCCAAGGTCGCCAAGTCGCTCTACGACGCGTTCCTCGCCACCGACGCCTCGCAGATCGAGATCAACCCGCTCGCGCTGACCGAGCAGGGCAACCTCCTCGTGCTCGACGCCAAGGTCGGCTTCGATTCGAACGCGATGTTCCGTCACAAGGACCTGATGGAGCTGCGCGACGAGAGCGAGGAGGACCCCGCCGAGCTCGAGGCGTCGAAATACGACCTCGCCTATATCAAGCTCGACGGCGACATCGGCTGCATGGTCAACGGCGCCGGCCTGGCGATGGCCACCATGGACATCATCAAGCTCAACGGCATGTTCCCGGCCAACTTCCTCGACGTCGGCGGCGGCGCCTCGAAGGAGAAGGTGACCGCGGCGTTCAAGATCATCCTCGCCGATCCGGCGGTGAAGGGCATCCTCGTCAACATCTTCGGCGGGATCATGAAGTGCGACATCATCGCCGAGGGTATCGTCGCCGCGGCGAAGGAAGTGAACCTGTCGGTTCCGCTCGTCGTCCGGCTCGAGGGCACCAATGTCGAGGAGGGCAAGGCCATCCTCGCCAATTCGGGCCTCGCCATCGTCCCGGCCAACGACCTGGGCGATGCGGCGCGCAAGATCGTCGCGGAGGTCAAGCAGGCTGCTTGATCGCCCGGCATTCGAAGCCCATTGAAAGGGGGTTCGGGGCGGTCGCCACCCCGGCCCCCTTTTGCGTTTGTGCAATGACGTTACGGCAATCGACGATTCCATACCGGACTTGCGAAAACGGCTTTAATTGACCAAGGAAACTGCAGACTCGAAACTGCAAAAACGACGCGATAAGCGGAGGACGCGATGAAAGTGCTGGTGCCGGTCAAGCGTGTGCTTGACTATAATGTGAAGCCGCGGGTGAAGGCGGATGGGACGGGGGTCGACCTCGCCAACGTCAAGATGAGCATGAACCCGTTCGACGAGATCGCCGTGGAAGAGGCGATCCGCCTCAAGGAAAAGGGCGTGGCGACCGAGATCGTCGTGGTCTCGATCGGCGAGGCCAAGGCGCAGGAGACGCTGCGCACGGCGCTGGCGATGGGCGCGGACCGCGCGATCCTGATCCAGTCCGACGGCCTGGTCGAGCCGCTCGGCGTCGCCAAGCTGCTGGCCAAGGTCGCCGAGGCGGAGCAGCCCGGCCTCGTCATCCTCGGCAAGCAGGCGATCGACGACGACAACAACCAGACCGGCCAGATGCTCGGCGCGTTGCTCGGCTGGGGCCAGGGCACCTTCGCCAGCAAGGTCGAGGTCGCCGGCGACAGCGTCGACGTGACGCGCGAGGTCGATGGCGGGCTCGAGACGGTCAAGCTCAAGCTGCCGGCGATCGTCACCACCGACCTTCGCCTCAACGAGCCGCGCTACGCCTCGCTGCCCAACATCATGAAGGCCAAGTCGAAGCCGCTCGAACAGAAGACCCCGGCCGATTACGGCGTCGATACGGCCCCGCGCCTGACCGTCGTCAGCGTCGCCGAGCCGCCCAAGCGGACCGCGGGCGTCAAGGTTGCGGATGTGGATGAGCTTGTCGGCAAGCTCAAGGCGCTGGGAGTCGCGAAATGAGCGTTTTGGTCTGGGTCGAACACGACAATGCGTCGGTCAAGGACGCGACGCTCGCCGCCGTCACCGCGGCGGGCAAGCTCGGCGATGTCGTCGCGCTGGTCGCGGGGCAGGGTGCGCGGGGTGCGGCGGACGCCGCGGCGAAGATCGCCGGCGTGTCCAAGGTGCTGCTCGCCGATGACGCCGCCTATGGCCATGCCCTGGCGGAGAATGTCGCGCCGCTGATCGCCGAGCTGATGTCCGGCTATGACGCGTTCGTCGCGCCCGCCACCACCACCGGCAAGAACATCGCGCCGCGCGTCGCCGCGCTGCTCGACGTGATGCAGGTCTCCGAAGTGCTCTCGGTCGAGAGCGCCGACACCTTCACCCGCCCGATCTATGCCGGCAACGCGATCGCCACGGTCAAGTCGTCGGACGCCAAGAAGGTGCTCACCGTGCGCGGCACCGCGTTCGAGAAGGCCGCGGCCGAAGGCGGTAGCGCCTCGGTCGAGGCCGTCTCGGGCAAGGGCGATGCCGGCATCTCGAGCTTCGTCGGCGCCGAGATCGCCAGGTCGGAGCGTCCGGAGCTCACCAGCGCCAAGGTGATCGTCTCGGGGGGCCGCGCATTGGGCTCGTCGGAGCAGTTCCACGGCCTGATCGATCCGCTCGCCGACAAGCTCGGCGCCGCGGTCGGGGCATCCCGCGCGGCGGTCGATGCGGGCTATGCCCCCAACGACTATCAGGTCGGCCAGACCGGCAAGATCGTCGCCCCCGAAGTCTATGTCGCGATCGGCATCTCGGGCGCGATCCAGCATCTCGCCGGCATGAAGGACAGCAAGACGATCATCGCGATCAACAAGGACGAGGACGCCCCGATCTTCCAGGTTGCCGACATCGGCCTGGTCGGCGACCTGTTCAAGATCGTGCCCGAGCTGACCGAGAAGCTCTGAACGACGTGGCGGGGCGGCCGCGCGCCGCCCCGTCCTACTGCCGGATCCGCGTCCAGATCTGCGACTTGCAGCCGATCCGCCCGACCAGGCAGCCCTTGCCCTCGATCCGGTTGGGGTCGAGCACGCTGACCGTGCCCGAGAAGGTCTTGTTGATGTCGGGCACGAACACCCGCCCGCGCCACACGCCGGGCTTCTCCTGACGGAAATCGCGGAACAGCCGCGCCCCGATCAGCTGTTTAGTGCCGCCGCGCGCCGCATCGGCCTTGGCCTTGTCGTTCGCCCACACCACCACCCCGCACATCCGCTGGCCGCACGGCTCGGCGCGGACATGCACGGAGTTGGAGGGGTTGCGCCACACGCCGAAGGACTGGTCGCGGGCCGCGGCCGGGCCAGCGGCCGGCAGCAAGGCGAGCGATAAGGCGATGATCCGCATGGCGGCGATGCTCCCGTCAATCGCCGCCAGTCTATGCAGGCAGCGCGCAAGGGGCAATCGTTCGGCGGAAGCTCCAAAAGGTAAGGCCCGCCATTCTCATGGCGGGCCTTCCTTGACGATCCGTCCCTAGTGAGAGGTTCGGTTCGTCGAAGTGCTCTTTCTCATCGATCAAGCTGGTGAACAACGCGTCCCTTCCGCGATTGGTTCCATCCGTCCGAAAATTTTTCACACCAGCACGAAACGCGCCGAGGCCACCACCCGCCCGACCGGTTCGGAGCGGCGCGCCTGATCGGCCGGCGCCACGGTCACCATCACCGTCGCGCCGTCGTGCAGCATTGCCTCGATCTGGCGCGGCAGGGCGAAGCGCGCCACGCCGTTGCTCGACAGCCGGCCGAGGAAGAAGGGGGTGCCGTTGGCGCCGAGCAGCCACAGATCGGCGGCCCCGGCGGCGGGGTCGAAGCGCCGCATGCGCACGCGCAGCGCGTTGCCGCGGGGATCGTAGCGGATCGCGATATCCGGGCGTTGGTCCGGCCCCGCGGCCTGCGCGACCAGCACCGGCGCATCACCGGGCGGGCGCGGCGTCAGTCCCCCAAAGGCGAAGGTGAAGATCGCGATCGTCACCAACGCGCCGGCAAGCGCGGCGGCGAGTCCGATCGCGGTGGTCCGGGCGATCGGCCAGCGCACCTGCCGCCGCCGCAGCCGCCGCGGCGAATCGGCTTCGCGCAGCTCGATCAGCGCATCGATCCGTGCCCAGAGCTCGCTGGGCGGATCGATCGCCGGCAGGGCCTCGAGCACCGGCGCCAGCTGCTGCTGCCAGGCCTCGACCTCGGCCGCGAAGGCGGGGTTGGCGAGCTGCATGCGCAGCGCCTGCGCGCGCCGCTCGCCCTCGACCGCGCCCAGCGCCAGCTCGCGCGCGAGCGGCGGCTCGCTCGAGGCGTCGAGATCGAACTCGCTCGCCAGCGCGGCCAGGCCGTCGCGCATGTGCCGCGCCGCCGTCTCCTGGTTCATCAGCCCGGCCTGCGCGATCTCGGCTTCGCTCGCGCCGGTCAGCATCGCCGCGCGGATCGCGGCCTGCGCGTCGAACGGGAGCGCGCGCAGCTGGTAGTGGAGCAGCGCGGCGGTGTTGCCCCAGGCGATCGGCGCCTCGCCGGTCAGCAGCGTCTCGTCCGACAGCACCATCTCGGCAGCGGCCACCGCCGACGCGCCGGGCACGCGGCGGCGCCACTCGACCGCGGCGTTGCGCGCGACCGCGGCGAGCCAGGCACGCGCCTCGCCCGCAGCCGGATCGAAGCGCGGCGCGCGGTCCCAGACACGCAAATACACGCCTTCGGTAAGCTGCGCCGCGGCGATGGGGTCGCGCGCGATCGACTCGACGATGCCGTAGAGGACCGGCGCAGTGGCTTCGTAGAGCACCGCCATCGCCTGGCGATTGCCACTGGCGACCGCTCCGAGCAGCCCGGCAAGGTCCGGTGCGGTAGGGGCACCACGCACCGGGCGCTAGCCCCGACGCACGCGCGGGGCGAAGCGGAGCACGAGGAACCCCGCCACCGCCGACAGCAGCGACCCGGCGAGCACGCCGATCTTGACTTCGTCGACCAGCGCCTCGTTGCCGGGGAAGGCGAGGCCGCCGATGAACAGCGACATGGTGAAGCCGATCCCCGCCAGCATCGCCACGCCATAGATCTGCGCCCAGCTCGCCCCGCCCGGCCGCGGCGCGAAGCCGGTGCGGTCGGCGATCCAGATGCTCCCGAAAATGCCGAGCTGCTTGCCGAGGAACAGCCCGGCGGCGATGCCCAGCGGCAGCGGCGCGAGCAGGATCGCGGGCGACATGCCGGCAAGGCTCACCCCGGCGTTGGCGAAGCCGAACAGCGGAACGATGGCATAGGCGACCCACGGCGCCAGCGCGTGCTCGAGCCGGTGAAGCGGCGATTCGACGTCGTCGGGCGCGCCGGGCGATTTGGTGATCGGGATCATCATCGCCGCCGCGACGCCGGCGATCGTCGCATGAACGCCCGACAGGAACACGCAATACCACAGCGCCGCCGCCAGGACGAGAAACGGCCACAGCCGCTTCACCCCCACCTTGTTGAGAAGGTACATCGCGCCGAGCACCAGCCCGGCCAGCGCCAGCCACAGGCCGCTGATGCTGGCGGTATAGGCGACCGCGATGATCGCCACCGCGCCCATGTCGTCGACGATCGCCACAGTCGTCAGGAACAGCTTGAGCGACGCCGGCGCGCGCTTGCCGAGCAGCGCCAGCACCCCGATGGCGAAGGCGATGTCGGTCGCGGCGGGGACCGCCCAGCCGGCCGCCAGCTCGCCGCCCCCCGCGATCGCGAGATAGACCGCCGCCGGCGCCGCCATCCCCGCCGCCGCGGCGACGACCGGCAGCCGCCGCGCCGACCAGCTCGACAATTCGCCGTCGACGAACTCGCGCTTGATCTCGAGCCCGACGAGCAGGAAGAACACCGCCATCAGCGCGTCGTTGATCCACAGATGCACCGTCATCGGCCCGTATTTGGGGCTGATCACCGGTCCGGTCTCCAGGTGGAGCAGGTGGAAATAGTCCGCGGACAGCCCGGGCAGGTTGGCGACGAGCATCGCCAGCGCCGCGGCGCCGATCAGGATGATCCCGCCCGCCGCCTCGCTCTGCATGAACGCCCTGAGCGCCGAAGACGCGCGTCGCCTCGCCCCTGCCACAACTTCCTCCCGGTTCGTGAAGTCCTTGCCTAACCGCTGGAACGTGGGGCGCAAACCCCTTAAGCCGCCGGGCATGGACAGCATCGTACGCACGCCGCGAAACCCGCTGCTGGCATGGTGGCGCGGCCACGTCGTAGCCTCGATCGATCACGGCAAAGTGCTGGAGAAGGTACGCGGCGAGGCGGCGTGGAACGGCCGCTACGTCTTCATGGTGCTGATGTCGGCGGGCATCGCCGTGCTCGGCCTGCTGCTCTCCTCGCCCGCGGTGGTGATCGGCGCGATGCTGATCTCACCGCTGATGGGGCCGATCATCGGCCTCGGCTTCGGCCTCGCCACCTTCGACTGGGACGAGATCCGCCGCTCGGGGCTCGCGCTCGCGCTCGGCACGGTCATCGCGGTGCTGTTCACCGCGCTGCTCGTGCTCGCGTCGCCACTGCAGAACGTCACGTCGGAGATCGCGGCGCGAACCCGCCCCAACCTGTTCGACCTGCTCGTCGCCCTCTTCTCCGCGCTCGCCGGCGCCTATGCGATGATCCGCGGGCGCGAGGGGACGGTGGTGGGCGTCGCCATCGCCACCGCGCTGATGCCGCCGCTCGCCGTCGTCGGCTTCGGGCTCGCCACCTGGAACGGCACCGTGTTCGGCGGCGCGCTGCTGCTGTTCCTGACCAACCTCATCACCATCGCCGTCTCGGCGGCGGTGATCGCGCGGCTTTACGGCTTCGGCTCGCACCTCTCCCCGCAGCAGACCATGCTGCAGACCGTGCTCGTGCTCGCCGCGCTGGTCGCCTTCGCCATCCCGCTCGGGCTCGCGCTGCGGCAGATCGCCTGGGAAGCCGCCGCCTCGCGCCAGGCGCGTGAGGTGATCGCCAGCCAGTTCGATGGCGCGGTGCGATTGAGCCAGCTCGACCTCGATTATGCGCAAGACCCGTTGCGCATCAGCGCGACCGTCATGACGCGCCAGCTGCGCCCGCAAGCCGAGCGCGCCGCCGCCGCGACGCTCGAACGGCTGCTCGGCCGTGAGGTCGAGGTGTCGCTCGAGCAGGTTCGCGTCGGCACCGGCGCCCAGGCCGAGGCGGCGCAGGTCGCCGCCGCGCAGAACTCGCGCGCGGCGGCCGCCGACCGGATGGCGACTCACGCTGCCGAGCAGCTCGCGCTGGTCGCCGGCGTCACGCCGGATGCCGTGCTGATCGATCGCGATGCGCGCCGCGCCGTGGCGACCGCCGCGCCGCTGCCGGACGCCGGGATCGGCGTCTATCGCGCCCTCGAGGCGCGGGTCGCGGCGAGCGCGCAGGACTGGACGATCACGCTCACGCCGCCCGCGGCAGCATTGCCAAACGTGGCGATGCGCGACGGCAAGCCCGATCCCGATGCGCTCGCCGCAGCGATCTGGGGCGCGCAACGGCTCAACCTGCCGATCGGCGCGTCAGGGCCCGGTGCCGAAGCGATCGTCGAAGCGCTGCGGGCCGCCGGCGTCGGCGCGCGCGCCGTGCCGGGTAACGGTGCCGACGGCGCGGCGCGGCTGCGCTGGCTCGCGCCGGGTGCGCAGGACTAGCCGGCCTTGGCCAGCGCCTCGGCGATCAGCTTGCGGCTGTTCCCGATCCCGTAGAGCGCGATGAAGCTGCCCATGCGCGGCCCCTGGCTCGATCCCAGCAGCGTCTCGTACAGCGCCCTGAACCAGTCGCGCAGCTCGGCGAAGCCGGCCGTCTTGCCGATCTCGTAGACGATGTTCTGGATGTCCTCGGCCCTGGCGTCCGCGGGGAGCGCGGCGAGCTCGTCGTCGAGCCGCTGCAGCGCCGCGACCTCGACCCCCTCGGGCGCGCGGCGCACCGGCTTCTCGGCGACGTCGCGGACATAGGCGATGGCATAGTCGATCAGCGCGTCGAGCGCCGGCCACGCCGCGGGCGTCGCATCGGGCACATAGTTCGCGAGATAGCCCCAGACCTGCTCCTTGGTCGCCTCGCCCATCACCCCGACCAGGTTGAGCAGCAGCCCGAACGTCACCGGCAGCGTCTCCGCCGGGGGCGGGCCGTTATGGATATGGTGCACCGGGTTGCCGAGCTGCTGCTCGACCGGCTGGTTCGGGTAGTTGGCGCGGAACTGCCAGTAATCGTCGACCGCGCGCGGGATCAGGCCCAGGTGCAGCGACTTGGCCTTCTTGGGCTCGCGATAGATGTAGAAGGCGAGGCTCTCGTCGGGGCCATAGGTCAGCCACTCCTCGATCGACAGGCCGTTGCCCTTGGTCTTGGAGATCTTCTCGCCCTTGGCGTCGAGGAACAGCTCGTAGTTGAACCCCTCGGGCGGGCGGGCGCCGAGCGCGCGCGCGATCTTCGAGCTCTGCTCGACCGAGCTGATCAGGTCCTTGCCCGACATCTCGTAGTCGACGCCGAGCGCGACCCAGCGCATCGCCCAGTCGACCTTCCATTGCAGCTTGGCCTGCCCGCCGAAGATCGTCTGCTCGATCCGCTCGCCCTCGTCCATGAACGCGATCATGCCGGTCTCGGCGTCGATCACCTCGACCGGCACCTGCAGCACCACCCCGCTCTTGGGGCTGACCGGGAGCACCGGCGAATAGGTCGCCTGCCGCTCCGCCCCCAGGGTCGGCAGCATGATGTCCATGATCTTGCGATAGTTGCGCAGGATCGCGCGCAGCGTGTCGTCGAACCGGCCCGAGGCGTAGCAGTCGGTCGAGGAGAGGAACTCGTACTCGAACCCGAACCGGTCGAGGAATTCGCGCAGCATCGCGTTGTTGTGATGCGCGAAGCTCTCATACTTGCCGAACGGATCGGGCACGCGCGTCAGCGGATGGCCGATATAGCGCGCCAGCATGTCGCCATTGGGGACGTTGTCGGGCACCTTGCGCAGCCCGTCCATGTCGTCGCTGAACGCGACCAAGCGGGTCGGCTGGTCCGAAAGTTCCTCGAACGCGCGGCGCACCATCGTCGTGCGCAGTACCTCGTTGAAGGTGCCGATATGCGGCAGCCCCGACGGGCCGTAGCCGGTCTCGAACAGCACGGGCTCGCCGCCCGGCTTCCCCTCCGGATAGCGCTTGAGCAGCTTGCGCGCTTCCTCATAGGGCCAGGCCTTGGAGACGAGGGCGGCGTCGCGGAGTGCGGGATCGGTCATGATGGGGTGCCGGTGCGCGATCGGTGCCGTTTTTGCAACCATACAATCCTCCCACGCCAGGAGGAGGTGGCGGGCGCAGCCTGACGGAGGAGGGAGGATGGCGATGTCTTCGAACGCCAGTCAGGTCGGGCTTCTAAAGCCGCTGGCTTTTCGTTGCCGCAGTTGATAATCGCTCGCATTATGAGTCTCTCGCTGGCGCGCGCGGCGCGCAACGTCCCTGCCACGGTTGCATCGGTCGATTGGAGTTCGCTCGCCCCGTCCGAGGCGCGCCGCCTGCGCGAGTTCGGGCTCGACGAGGGCGTCGAGGTCGAGCTGGTGCGCCCCGGCGGCTGGGCGGGCGGCCCGGCAGCGGTGCGTATCGGGCGGATGACGGTGGCGCTGCGCCGGCATGTGGCGGAGGCGATCCGGATCGCCGTCCCCGCCGAATGAACCAGTCCCCGCTCGTCGCCCTGGTCGGCAATCCCAATGCCGGAAAGACCGCATTGTTCAACGCGCTCACCGGCGCGCGGCAGAAGGTCGGCAACTATCCCGGGGTCACGGTCGAGCGGCATGCCGGGCGCATGGCGCTCGACGACGGGCGGCCGGTCGAGCTGGTCGACTTGCCCGGCACCTACAGCCTCGATCCATCGAGCCCCGACGAGCAGGTGACGCGCGACGTCGTGCTCGGCAAGCAGGACGGCGAACGGCTGCCCGATGCGCTGATGGTGGTCGCCGACGCGTCGAACCTCGAGAATCACCTGCGCTTCGTGCTCCAGCTGCGTGAGCTCAGGCGACCGATGGTGGTCGCGCTCAACATGATCGACATGGCGACGCGGGACGGGTTGACGATCGACACCGCCGCGCTGTCGGCCGAGCTCGGCGTGCCGGTGGTGACGACGGTGGCGGTGCGCAAGCGCGGGCTCGACGATCTGCGCGCGGCGCTCGGCGACGCGCTGCTCGGCACGCGGCGCGAGGTGCCGGCGGTGCCCGATGCCGACATCACGCATTTCCAGCGCGAGGCACGCCGCATCGCCCGCGTCGCGATCACCGATCAGCCGCGCGGCCGCGCCTTCACCCGCGCCGTCGATGCCGTCGCGCTGCACCCGGTCGCCGGGCCGCTGATCCTGCTCGCCGTGCTGTTCGTCATGTTCCAGGCGGTCTATGCCTGGTCGGAGGCGCCGATCGGCTGGATCGAGGGGCTGCAGGCCTGGCTCGCCGAGAGCGCCACCGCCGGCCTGCCCGAAAGCTTCCTGCGCAACCTGCTGGTCGAGGGCATCATCAACGGCGTCGGCTCGGTCGTCGTGTTCCTGCCGCAGATCCTGATCCTGTTCTTCTTCATCCTGCTGCTCGAGGCGTCGGGCTATATGGTCCGCGCCGCCTTCCTGATGGATCGGCTGATGGCCGGGGTCGGGCTTTCGGGCCGCGCGTTCATCCCGTTGCTCTCGTCCTTCGCCTGCGCGATTCCCGGGATCATGGCGACGCGCTCGATCGACGATCCCAAGGAGCGGCTGACCACGATCCTGATCGCGCCGATGATGACCTGCTCGGCGCGGCTGCCGGTCTATGCCGTGATCATCGGCGCGTTCATCCCGGCGACCAGCGTCGGCTGGGGGATCGGGCTGCAGGGGCTGGTGCTGCTCGGCCTCTATCTCTTCGGCATCGTCGGCGCGGTCGCCGCGGCGTTCGTGCTCCGCCTCACCGCCACAAAGGGACGTACCGGCGGCTTCATGATGGAGCTGCCGCGCTACCAGCTGCCCTCGGTCCGCGACCTGCTGATCGGCTTGTGGCAGCGCGCCTATGTGTTCCTGCGCCGTGCCGGCACGATCATCATGGGCGTCACCATCGCCTTGTGGCTGCTCGCCTCCTATCCGGTCGCGCCCGAAGGGCAGAAGCAGAGCGAATATTCGATCGCCGGCCGAATCGCCTCGGGGCTCGAGGTCGTGCTGCGGCCGATCGGCTTCAACCACGAGATGAGCCTCGCGGTGATCCCGGCGATGGCGGCGCGCGAGGTCGCGGTGTCGGCGCTGCAGACCGTCTATGCGATCGATGCCGAGGACGAGGAGGCCGGCGCGCAGGCGCTGGGCAGCCAGCTCTCGACGCGCTGGTCGCTGCCCACCGCGCTCGCCTTCCTCGCCTGGTTCGTGTTCGCGCCGCAGTGCCTGTCGACCATCGCGGTCGCCCGGCGCGAGACCAATGGCTGGAAATGGCCGGTGGTGATGATCGTCTACCTGTTCGCGCTGGCCTATGCCGCGGCGGGCATCACCTTCTGGAGCGCCACGGCGCTGGGACTCTGACTCATCCCCTGCGAGGCGGGGCGGATTGCGCTTTCCTACATCGGCATTTTCTGCTTTTGTTCCCGGATGCTCCGCGCGACTCGCCCGCTATGTCTCGACTGCCCCGGGCGGGGCGGCGCCGAATCGGCGCGATAGTGTCAACTGAGTGTATACTTCCGCGCGCGGCGGCGGCGTTCAGTCCAGCTTCGACTGGTCCAGCGCCGCGTCGATCCGGGCGCGTTCGGCGTCGTCGCGCGCCTTCTCGGCCCTGGTCCGGCCGAAGCTGGCGCGGTTCTCCACAGCCTTTGCGGCTTGGGCCGCCCTGGCTTTGGCCTTGCGGGCCTTGTTCAGGTTGATGATCTCGGCCATTCCTGCGGCCACACTATCGATTTCAAGGCGGAGTTTCCATGGCGGGCAGCGTCAACAAGGTGATCCTGGTCGGCAATCTCGGGCGTGATCCCGAAAGCCGGTCCTTCTCGAACGGCGGCAAGGTGGTCGAACTGCGCGTCGCCACCAGCGAGACGTGGAAGGATCGCAATTCGGGCGAGCGCAAGGAGCGCACCGAATGGCATACGGTGAAGCTCTTCTCCGAAGGCCTCGCCAATGTCGCCGAGCGCTATCTGCGCAAGGGTTCGAAAGTCTATCTCGAGGGCCAGTTGCAGACCCGCAAGTGGCAGGATCAGTCGGGCGCCGACCGCTATTCGACCGAGATCGTGCTGCAGGGCTTCGACGCCAAGCTGGTGATGCTCGACGGACCCGGCGGCGGCCAGGGCGGCGGTGGCGGCGGTGGCCGCGACGACTGGGGCGGCGGCAATGATGACTTCGCCGGCCAGTCGAGCAGCCGCGGCGGCGGCGGTGGCGGCTTCGGCGGCGGTTCG
>NZ_JBCNMA010000056.1:0-20008 GCF_039595165.1 Sphingomonas sp. | reverse complement strand
ATGCTGACCTATGCCGGCACCGGCAGCTTCTTCGCGATCGGCAACGACCAGGGCAACAACATCATCGCCACGGCGGGTGCCGGCCACACCATTTACGGCATGGGTGGCGACGACGGCATCACCAGCGGCGACGGCAACGACACGCTCTATGGCGACGACGGTGCCGACGTGATCTATGCCGGCGGCGGCAACGACAGCCTGACCGGCGGCGCCGGGACCGACATCCTGCTCGGCATGACCGGCGACGATGTCTATTTTATCGACGACGCCAGCGACATCGTCGCCGAGGCGGCCGGCGAGGGCAATCGCGACGAGGTGCGCACGGCGCTGTCGAGCATGCAGCTCAGCAGCCATGTCGAGATCCTGACCTATATCGGCACCGGCAGCTTCGTCGGGGCCGGCAACGACCAAGGCAACAACATCGTCGCCACCGCGGGGAGCGGCCACACCATCCATGGCTGGGGCGGCGACGACGGCATCACCAGCGGCGACGGCAACGACACGCTCCATGGCGACGACGGCAATGACGTGATCTTCGCTGGCGGGGGCAATGACAGCCTGACCGGCGGCGCCGGGGCCGATCTCCTGATCGGCATGACCGGCGACGACAGCTATCATGTCGACCGCGCGGGCGAGGTGCTGGAGAGTGCGGGCCAAGGTACCGACACGGTGTTCGCCGACATGGCCGGGCAGATGTACCTCCTCGACGCGAATGTGGAGAACCTGACGCTGGTCGGCACGACTCTCTACGCGGTCGGCAACGACGCGGCGAACGTGCTGACGGGCAGCGCGTCGACCAACTGGCTGATGGGCGGCAATGGCGACGACCGGCTCAACGGCATGGGCGGGGACGATGTGCTCTATGGCGATGGCGGGGCCGACACCTTCGTGTTCGGTACCGGGTCGGGCGTGGACCGGATCGCCGATTTCCGGGTGGGGATCGACAAGCTCGACCTCTCCGCGCTGGGCTTCGCCAATTTCGACGCGGTGCTCGCGGCGACCCAGGACGACGGCAGCGGCAACAGCTTCATCGAGCTGGGCGGCGGCAATCGCGTGACGCTGACCGGGGTGACCAAGGCGCAGCTGACCAGCGGCGACGTGATGCTCACCGGCAGCGGCGCCGCAGCGGGGTTCACGCTCGCGGAGGCCGGGGCGGACTTCGCGCCTGCCGAGGATGCGGCACCCGACCTCGTGCTGCTCGGCATCGCGCCGGACGACGCGCTGCTCGCCTACATTTTCTGAGCCGGGAGGGGCTTCGGCCCCTCCCCTATCGCGCCGCCTTGCACAGCGCGTCCGTCGCCAGCGCCACGCGCGATTCCGCGGTGTTGCGGTTGCCGGGATCGTTGCGCACGCCGCGCGTCTCGGTGTTGAAGGCGAGCAGCGTACCGAGATGCTGCTCCGGGCAGAGGCTAAGATAGGCGCGGAAGCCGTTCTGGTCGCCATTGTGGCCGATGACGCGGATGCCGTCGATGCGGTCGATGAAGAAGCTCAAGCCGACCTGGGTGGTGCTCGCCATGCGGCCCTGGCTGAAATCCTCGCCGGCGGGGAGCTGGGGGCGCCACATCGCCTCCAGCGACGCGCGTTTGAGGATGAGGTCGTAATCCGCCTGGCGCGCGGGGTCGCCGAGCAGGAAGGCGACGTATTTCGCCATGTCGGGCAGCGGGGCGTTGAGGCCGCCGTTGGAGACGGTCACGCCCGTGTCGGCGTCGAACGGCGCGGCGACGCGCTTGCCGCCGCGGATATGATAGCTGTGCGAGCGGTGCTTCAACAGGTGCGGCGGCGTGCGGTCGAAATAGCTGGCGTGCATGCCGAGCGGGCGCAGGATGTTCTTGTCGACATAGACTTCGTAATCCTCGCCCGAGAGGCGCTCGATCACCTGGCCGAGATAGACGATGCCGGGGTTGGAATAGCTGAAGCGGCTGCCGGGCTTGAACTGGACCTCGGTATAGGGGAGCATCGCCTCGAGCTGCTTCCAGCTCGGCGGCTCGAACGGCTGCCAGTCCTGGTCGCGCCACGGCCAGGTGCCGTTGCGGAAGCCGGCGCTGTGGCTCATCAGCTGGCGGATCGTGATCGCGCCGGTGTCGCCATGGGGATTGTGGACGCGGGCGAGCTCGGGGACGTACTTCACGATCGGATCGTCGAGCGACAGCAGCCCGCGATCGCGCAACTGCATGATCGCGATGCCGGTCATCGTCTTGGTGATCGACGCCCAGTGATAGATCGTCTGCGCATCGACCGGGACATGCGCGTCGGCGTCCTGCTCGCCGAGATGTTCGGCGGCGACCGTGCGGCCATTGCGGATAAGGTAGAAGCTGCTGCCCGCGATGTCGGCGCGCTCGACCTCGGCGCGGTGGAGCTTGCGGAAGTCGGCAAGGGCGCGATCGAATGGCGCGTCCTGCGCTGCGGCGGGCGTGGCGAGCAGGAAGCAGGCGGCGATGTGGCGGAGCATGGGCCCCTTCCCTTCAGGACGGTTTGAGTATGGTGCGCGCGGCTGCGGCCTTGTCCACCGCGGCGCCGCTGTAGAGCAAGGGGAGCGTGTCGCCGGCGATCCACGAACCGTACTGGTCGCGATAGTGCGGCGAGCGCGGGTCGATCGACTGGCCGGGGAGGATCAGGATCCGCGAATTGTCCCACGCGCCGACGTCGATCACCTGCTGGTAACTCGATCCGCCGCCGACGTTCCAGCCCGGGCCGGAGCCGAGCCAGCGCGCCATGACGGTGTAGCCGTCGCCGCCCGAACCCTGCCCCTCGATCGCCGGGAACGCCTTGGCGATGGCCGGGATCGCCGAGAGCGGATGGCGCAGGCGCACCTGGTGCAGCGTGCCCCAGCGCCACGCGGCGGGATCGGCGCCGAGCAGCTGCTGCGCCGAGACCCAGCCAGCGGCGAGCGCGGCATCGAGGATCGCGTCGCGCGCGCCTTGAGGATCGGCACCGAGGCGGGCGTCGGGCCTGGCGAGCAGGCCGAGCAGGATCGAGGGCGCGATCTCGGTGACGAGGTTCTTCGCCTGCGCGGGCACGATCGCCGCGAGCATGCGCTTGCCGAGGTCGCGCCAGACGATCTCGAACAGGGCAGCGGGGGCGCTATCGGCGTCGAGCCGGGCGTCCCAGCCGCGCAGCAGATCGACCGCGGGCCTGGCGGAGGCCGAGGGATTGGCGGGCAGCTGCGCGAGGAACTGGCGCGCGGGGGTGGAGAGCGTGTCGTGCTGGAGCGCGATGCTGTCGGCGATACTGTGCCTGCGCTGCTTCTTCAGCACATCGGCGATGCGTTCGTAGCGATAGGGATCGCGGAACGAGAAGGCGGGAATGCGGTCGCGCGGCCAGTTATCGGGCAGGTTGTTCTGGTTGGCCGAGGCGAACCAGCCCTTGGCCGGGTTGTACTCGCTGGGCAGCGAGCTGAAATTGCGCATGCCGGTCCAGTCGTGGCTGCCGTCGCCGGGCACCGGGAGCAGGCCGTCGCCGGCCTTGCGCACCGGCACGAAGCCGATCACCTGCCAGCCGGTGTGGCCATCGACATCGGCATAGTGGAAGTTGGTCGGCGACGGGTGGAAGGCGAACGCCTTGCGCAGGCTCGCCCAGTCCTTCGCCAGGTTGATCGCGATCATCGCGAAGCAATCGGCGGCGCCCGGCTGCATCGCGACGGTGGTGAGCACGCTGGCGCGGCGGCGGGCGGGATCGTGCGCGATCACCGGGCCCTGCACCGCGTAGCGATGCGTCACCGTCTCGGCCGCGCCGTCCTTGACCGGGATCGTCTCGGTGACCGTCTCGAAGCGCTTCCAGCCGCCACCGTGGCGGTACTGCTCGGGATCCTCGGGGTGGAGCTCGAGGATGAACAGGTCGCTCTGGTCGATATGGAAATTGGTGCGGCCGAAAGCGAAGCGGTCGGTATGCCCTTGCATGATGCCAGGCAGGCCGGGCGAGCCGCCGCCGATCACGTCGAGGCCGGGCGCGGTCAAGTGCGCGACGTGGCGCGGGCTGAACCCGCCGATGCCGAGATGGGGGTCGTTGGCGAGGATCGGACGGCCGGTGGCGCTGCGCGACGGCGCGATCGTCCAGGCGTTGCTGCCGGCGTTGCCGCGATCCGCGGAGGTCGCGTGATCGAGCGAGGAGACGCGGGGCGCGGGCGCGGCGGGATCGGCTGCGGGCGGCTCCCCGCCAAAGGGCAGCCGGCCGATGCGCAGCACGCCGAGATCGGCGTCGGTGACCGCGGCGGCGTCGAGCCCCTCGGGCACGGTCATCGTCCAGGCGGGGCGCAACGGCGCGACGATTGCGTCGAGATCGAGCAGGCCGAGCGCGGCGAGCTGCGCGCGGCGGACGCTGTCGTCGGTATTGCCCTCCGACGCCTCGCGCTGGCGCACCAGATCGTCGAGGGTCCACTTGAGCGGGGCGATGCCGAGGATGCCGTATTCGAGCGGGAGCAAGGCGGGGTCGGCGGTCACCTCGTCGATGCGCGCGTTGACCCCGGCGACATAGGCGCGGGCGCAGGCGAGGACGTCGGCGGGGATGCGCGCCAGCTCGGCGTCGAGGTCGCCGCGGAAGCGGAACAGGCGTGCGACCGCGTCGTGCCTGGCGAATTTCGGGCCGAACGCCTCGGCGAGGCGGCCGAGATCGCGGCGATAGGCGAGGTCGATCTGGAACAGCCGGTCGCGCGCGACGACATAGCCCTGCCCGAAGAACGCGTCGGGGATCGTCGCCGCGCGGATGTGCGGAATGCCGAAGCTGTCGTCGACGATCTCGATGGGGGCGTTGAGGCCGGCGACGGTCCGGTTGCGTGCAACGGTCATCGGACGAACCCGTATCGGTGCGCCGGCGGCCGGAACCGCGGCCAATGTGGCAGCCGAACCTAGCAGGAACCAACGACGGTTGAACATCGGCAAATCCCCCACTGCCCCCGGCCTGGCCGCGAAAACTGGCGTCGCGCACGAGCGGTGTCCATGCCGCAAGCATGGGACGGCAATAGACGGCGGTTATAGGGTGGCCAAGAAATCGCGCCGGTCGCACGGCTCCTGCCGTCGCAAGCGCGGGCCCGCTGCACAATCACTGTCACATTCGCCGACTAACCGGCCCTCGACTCGCCGTTAGCGCTCCCCTGCGGACCGTGAGCGGCGGCGCCATGCGGGGACAGGTGATGCGCGCGATCGATCGGGAACGGACGCGGTGGTTCCTCCGCAACGTGCTGCCGCACGAGCAGGCGCTGCGCGGCTGGCTGACGCGCCGCCAGCCGCACGGCCTCGAGATCGACGACATCATCCAGGAGGCCTATGCCATCCTCGCCGATCTCGAGAGCGTCGAGGACATCCGCTTCCCGCGCGCGTACCTGTTCCAGGTCGTGCGGTCGGTGATCACCAAGCACGTGCGCCGCGCGCGCGTCGTGTCGATCCGCACGATCGACGACCTGGCCGATTTCGAGCACGCCGACGACGCGCCCTCGCCCGAGCATATCGCGATCGACCGCGACCAGCTGCGCCGCGTGGCCGAGGCGATCGGCGCGATGCCCGAGCGCACGCAGGAGGCGTTCATCCTGCGCCGCGTCGACGGCCTCGCCCAGCGCGAGATCGCCACGCGCATGGCGATTTCCGAGAATACCGTGGAAAAACATATCTCCCGCGGGCTTCGTTTTCTCATCGATTGGTTTGGCCATGGCGGAAATGCTCTGGCAGATACCTCTAGGGTGAGAGATTCGGAGATTGTTTCCCTAGATGACCGAGCGCGAATCCAGTCGGTACATTGACGCGACCGCTGCCGACTGGATTGCGCGGCTCGATCGCGGGCCGCTGACGAACGAGGAAGCACAAGCGCTCGAGGCGTGGCTGGCGGGCGACCCGCGGCGTCGCGGGGCGATGCTGCGCGCCGATGCGCTGTCGCTGCTGAGCGAGTCCGCCGGGGCATTGGCACCGCAGTTCGAGCCGACTCCGTTCGCGCCCCCCGCCGCGCCCCCGCCGCCCGGGGTCTCGCGGCGGCGGATGCTCGCCTGGACCGGTGTCGGCGGGCTCGCGGCGGCGTCGCTCGGCGTGCTGGCGATCACCACTCAGCCAGCTGCGGCGATCACCACGGGCCTGGGCGAGGTGCGGCTGGTCACGCTCGACGACGGGTCGACGGTGATGCTCAACACGCAGAGCGGCATGCGCGTACGCTATGGCGACACGGTCCGCCGCGTCGAGCTGCTCTATGGCGAGGCCTATTTCACGGTGGTGCCCGACCAGCGGCGCCCGTTCGTGGTCGACCTGCCCGGCAAGCCGCTGCGCGCCGCGCGTGGGACGTTCCGCGTGCGCAAGCTCGAGGGCAAGCCGGTCGACATCCTGGTCGACCAGGGCGGCGTGTGGCTGGGCGAGGCGGGGACGGCGGATGCGGTGCTGCTGCGCGCCAACACGCGGCTGGTGCTGCCCGACGCGGCGGGCACCCCCCTTCCCGTTCCGGAGACGATCTCCACCGACCATGTGTCGCGCGCGCTGGCGTGGCGTGAGGGCAAGATCGCGTTCGAAGGCGATCGGCTCGACCAGGCGGCGGCGGAATTCGCGCGCTACAGCCGCACGCGGATCGAGATCCGCGACCCCGCGCTGGCGGGCGAGCCGGTCACCGGGCTGTTCGCGGCGAGCGACCCGGCGGGTTTCGGCCGCGCGGTGGCCAGCGTGTTCGACGCCAAAGTCGAGCAGCGCGACGGCGCCGTGATCCTGACGCGATAGGCGATCGACGCTCGTTGAACCCTCCCCCGCCAGGGGGAGGATTAGTCGGACCGACATCCCAACAAATTTTTGCGGACCCAAGGGCGGTAATCGCCGCGCCGGGACTCTCAGGCTCCGAACGGGGCGGCGCTTGCCGCGAGCAAAGGGGCCAAACATGTATTTCCGCACTTCGATCCTGTCCGGCACGGCCGTCATCGCGCTGGCCGCCGCGGCGCCGGCGCACGCGCAGAACCGCGCGTTCGACCTTCCGGCTCAGCCCGCGATCAAGGCGATCCCGGAATTCGCGCGCCAGGCGCACATCCAGATCGTCGCCTCGGCGCGCGACCTGGAGGACGTGCGCACCCCCGCGATCAAGGGACGCTTCGACGTGCGTGCGGCGCTGCGCCGGTTGATCGCGGGAACGCCGCTGCAGATCGCCAGCGACGACGGCCAGATCGTGACGCTGCGCTCGACCCGCGCGTCGGCCTCGCCGCAGTCGGGCCGCGCGATCGGCCAGGGCACGCTGGCAGGGCGCGTACTCAACACCGCGACCGGCGAATATGTGCGCAACGCCGAGATCCGCGTCGAGGGCACGACGATGGTGGTCTATTCGGACGAGGGCGGTAATTTCCGCCTTGCGGGGCTCCCCGCCGGCCAGGTGACCTTGGTGGTGCGCTACGCCGGCCTGCAGGAAGTGCGCACGACCGCGACCGTCGCCGCGGGCGAGGTGGCGACGCTCAACATCGACCTCAACGCGCAGTCCTTCGCCGCGAACGACGAGATCGAGTCGGTGACGATCACCGCGGCGCGCGACGGCCAGGCCGCCGCGATCATGGAGCGCCGCGCCGCCCCCAACGCCAAGACCGTGGTCGCCGCCGACAATTATGGCGGCCTTACCATGGGCGATGTCGGCGAGTTCATGAAGAACATGCCGGGCCTGTCGCTCGACTATACCGAGGTCGACGCGACCGCGGTGCGCATCGGCGGGCTCGACCCCAAATACTCGACCTTCACCACCGACGGCGCGCGCATGGCGACGGCGACCTCGAACAACAACAATGGCCGCCAGAACTCGTTCGAGCAGATGTCGATCACCGGCATCGAATCGATCGAGCTCAACAACACGCTGACCGCGAGCATGGATGCGGATTCACCGGGTGGCAGCATCAACCTGCGCAGCAAATACGCCTTCCAGCGCAAGGGCCGCCAGCTGCGCTTCCAGGTCGGCGGCGTCGGCACTTCCGATTCCGCGTTCACCGCGGCCTATTTCCCCGACGACCGCAAGCATCCGCGCATCTACCCCTCGGCGCAGATCGGTTATAACGACGTGCTGCTCGGCGGGCGGCTCGGCATCGCGTTCAATGCGAGCTACAACGCCAACTACGTCCAGCAGGACCGCATCCAGACCGACTGGTCCTATTTGCCCGACGGACGGGTGATGCCGTACCAGGTGATGTGGCGCCCGGGCCCCAAGTTCACCAGCCGCACCGCCGCTAACCTCGCGCTCGACTACAAGTTCAGCGACAAGCTCGCCTTCTCGCTGCGCAGCACCTATTCCTTCTATGACGTCGAGTATTTCAACCAGTATACCTACCTGATCTTCGGCACGACGACGGTGTCCCGCGCGACCGCGGACTCGACCCCGACCCACATCGTGGTCAATCCGAACGGCACCAACACCCGCCTGCACACGCAATATTCGCACCGCTATGCCGGCACGCCCGCCTATCTCGTCGCCCCCAAGCTGGAATATCGCGGCGACACGTTCGAGGCGACGCTGCGCGGGAGCTATTCGAGCTCCGAGTTCAACTTCCGCGACAACAGCAAGGGCTTCTTCCAGCGAACCGACAGCTACCTGACGCGGATCGGCTTCACGCTCGACCGCGCGTCGGAGGACTCCAACGCCTGGACGCTGACTCAGACCGCGGGCCGGCCGTGGGACGACCCGCGCAGCTTCAATCGTGACGACGATATCGGCAACAACATCCGCACCGCCGAATCCGACGCGGTCAACGAGATGTACGGCGTCAATCTCGACCTCAAGAAGAAGTTCGAGCTGGGCGAGGTGCCGGTCACGCTGATGGCGGGCGGGCTGGTGCGCACCAATGACTGGCGCACCAACGAGGGCTCGTACGACCAGTTCCAATATGTCGGCCCGACCGGCGACCTGACCCAGAAGGCGCCCGAGGCGGTGATCCCCTGGACGCAATTCTACCAGTTCCAGATCCATGGCTTCGACGCCGGCAACATGAATGCGCAGGGCTGGCGCGCCGACAGCAACTACGCAATGTACGACATCTATCGCGAGCACCCCGAATATTTCGTGCCGGACACGCTGGGCAATCTGAAGCGCGACCTCGACAACGACAAGCGCGTCAAGGAAGACATCTACGCCGGCTATTTCGAGGTGCAGGCGCGCGCCGGGCGGGCTGCGTTCGACCTCGGCCTGCGCTACGAGAAGACCAAGACCGCGGCGCGCGTGGCGAACATCCGCACCGCGGACGAGGTCGCCGATGCCGGCTATTCGCTCAACACGGTCGAGGGCCTGCTCTACCAGTATAACGGCGGCACCTATTCGACCCGCCACGGCGAGTATGACGACTGGTTCCTGAGCGGCGGGATCAAGTACGACTTCACCGACAAGCTGGTCGGCCAGATCGCCTTCAGCGACTCGATCCTGCGTCCCGACTACGGCAATCTCGGCGGCGTCGTCTCGGTCAACGACACCACGATGATCGTGTCGGTGCCCAACCCGCTGCTCAAGCCCGAGCATTCGACCAAATATTACGCGCGGCTGCAGTATTTCCTCGAGCCGTCGGGGATCATCGCGGTGTCGGGCTTCAAGCTCGACATCAAGGACATGCAGATCACCGGGATCGAGGTGAACCCGGAGGATGTCGGCTTCGATCCGAACGACTATCTCGGCTACACCTTCCGCAGCGCGCAGAACGCGCCGGGCACCAGCACCAACAACGGCCTGACGCTGGAATATGACCAGCAGCTGACCTTCCTGCCGGGCGCGCTCAAGGGTTTCGGCCTGCGCGGGTCGTTCACGCTGGTCGACCCGGACGGCGAGCGCCAGAACCTGCCCGAGCGGGCGGCGAACTGGGGCGTGCGCTACAGCCGCAGCGGCTTCGACTTCCAGCTGACCGGCAACTGGCAGTCGAGCTATCGCACCAGCGCGCTCGGCAATACGCCGACCACCGCCAACAACGGCATCCTCTATCGCGCCGCGCGCGAGCTGTGGAACGTCAGCGCGAGCTACAAGATCAACAAGAATTTCGAGGTGATGCTGGCCGGCCGCAACATCTTCAACGCGCCCGACATCGTCTATTCGAACGTGCGCAGCCGCGTGCAGCAGTACAGCATCTACGGATCGATGTGGAATCTCGGGATCAAGGGCAGCTTCTGACCTCCCCCGCGGCAAAAGCGTGATTTCGGAGTAACGACATGGTCCTGAACATCGATCGCCGGCAGCTGGTTCTTGGCGGCGGCCTCGGCCTCGGCGCGCTGCTGCTGCCCGCCGGGCGCGGGCTGGCGGCGGAGCTGGGCGGCGCGCGCGGCTTCACGCACAATGTGGCGAGCGGCGAGCCCGGGCAGGATTCGATGCTGCTGTGGACTCGCTACGTCCCCGCGGACGGCGAGAGCATCGTGCGGCTCGATGCCGAGATCGCGCTCGACCGCGAATTCACGCGCAAGGTATCGGGCGGCACGGTACGCACCGGCGCGTTCCGCGACTGGACCGCGAAGGTCACCGTCGACGGGCTCGCGCCGGGCACGGTCTATTGGTACCGCTTCGTCGCGCCGGACGGCAGCAAGTCGCCGGTCGGGCGGACCAAAACGCTGCCCGGCGACGATGCCGCGCGCTTCGGGCTCGGCGTCTTCTCCTGCTCCAACCTGCCCAATGGCTGGTTCAACGCCTATGCCCATGCCGCGGCGCGCGACGATCTCGACCTGTGGCTGCACGTCGGCGACTATGTCTACGAATATGGCAACGCCTCGTACGAAGGGAAGCGGATCGCGGAACGGCTGCCGCTGCTGCCCGACCACGAGATGGTCGCGCTGGCCGACTATCGCCTGCGCTTCGCCTGCTACCGCGCCGATCCGGACCTGCAGAAGCTGCACCAGATGGCGCCGATGCTCGCGCTGTGGGACGATCATGAATCGACCAACGACAGCTACGAGTCCGGCGCGCAGAACCACCAGCCGGCCCGGGAAGGCGAGTGGAACGTGCGGAAAGCCGCCGCCATGCAGGCTTATCGCGAGTGGCTGCCGGTGTCGGACGAGCCGTGGAAGGCCTATCCGATCGGGACGCTGGCGACGCTCTACCGCACCGAATCGCGCCTGCTCGCGCGGACCAGGCCGGCCGATCTCAATGCGGCGTTCAAGGCCGCGAACCCCGATGCCGCGCTGACCGCGTTCCGCGACGGCGAGTGGCAGGATCCGTCGGCGACGATGCTGGGCACGACGCAGGAGATCTGGCTGGCGCATGCGTTCAAGGCCAATGCGCGGACCACCGCGTGGCAGCTGGTCGGCATGGGCACGATCCTCGGGCGGACCGTGATGCCGGCGGCGGCGGCCGACTGGCTCAAGCCCGATGCGAGCGCGGGCACCGTCGCCAAGTTCCGCAACCATATCCGCGCGGCGAAGCACGGCGTGCCGATGTGGATGGACCGCTGGGACGGCTATCCGTCGGCGCGCTCGCGGCTGCTGCGCGCGGCGCAGCGCGCCGACGCCGACCTGGTGATGCTGTCGGGCGACAGCCATAATGCCTGGGCCTATGCGCTCGCCGAGGACGGCGAGCCCGCGGGCGTCGAGTTCGCCGGACAGGCGGTCACCTCGGGCGGGATGGAAGGCGGCATGGCGGCCGATCCCCGGATCGTGGCACAAGGCTTCATGGCGGCCAATCCCGAGCTCAAATGGGCCGACACCAGCCGTCGCGGCTATCTGATGGTCGAGGTCACCCCGCAGCGCGTGACCGGCGAGTGGCTGTTCCTCGATACGATCAAGGAACGCTCGACCAAGCTCGCGGGCACGCACCGCATGCAGGTCCAGCGTGGGCGGAGGGTGTTCGCGTGAAGGCGCCGGCGCTGCTGCTCCTGCTGCTCGGCGCTGCCCCGGGGGTGGAGGGGCAGCACGCCCCTCCCCCGACGCTGCCGCTGACCCAGAATGGCGGGACCTGGGCTTCGGGCCATGTCCAGGGCATCGCGGTCGATATGCATCGCGGGTACATCTATTACTCGTTCACCAACCTGCTCGTGAAATACGACTTCAGCGGCAAGCTGATCGGCACGCTGACCGGCTGGACCGGACATCTCGGCGACCTCGATTTCAACAGCGCCGACGGCAAGGTCTACGGCTCGCTCGAGTACAAGAAGGACAAGGCCTTCTACATCGCGGTGATCGACGTCGCGAAGATCGACCGCGTGGGGATCGACGCCGGCGCGAGCGACGTGCTGCGCACCGTCTATCTGCCCGAGGTCGCGAAGGACTATGCCGCCGACGTCAATGGCGACGGCCGCTTCGATGGCGACGACGGCAAGTTCCGCGACGATGCCGCCGCCTCGCCCGATCACCGCTACGGCTGCTCGGGAATCGACGGGGTGGCGTTCGGCACTGCGTTCGGGCGCAGCGACGGGCCGCAGCTGCTCACCGTCGCCTACGGCATCTATGGCAACACTACGCGGACCGACAACGACCATCAGGTGCTGCTGCAATACGACGTCAGCGACTGGGCCAAGCTCGCGCGCCCGCTGGTCGAGACGGCGCCGCACCGCGGCGGTCCGGCGGCGGTGAACGGCAAATATTTCGTGCGCACCGGCAACACGACCTATGGCGTGCAGAACCTCGCCTATGACGCGGCGTCGCAGCGCTGGCTGATGGGCGTGTACCAGGGCAAGAAGACGGCCTTCCCCAACTATCTGCTGTTTGCGGTCGAGGCGAAGACCCGGCCGGTGCGCGGCGACCTGGTCGGCGTGCCCGGCGCGGGCGGCAAGGGCTGGGAACAGGGCGCGCTGCTCGCGCTGGCCGAGGATGGGCTCAGGGATCCGGCAAGCGGCATTCGCGGGTGGAACCAGAAGGCCGATGTGGGGCTGCAGCCGGTCGGCGGCGGGCGCTTCTACCTCGCGCGCAACGGGGGCGGCAAAGGCGCGCAGACCGCGGACCTGACATTGGTGCGCTGGACCGGCGATCCCAAGGCGCCGCTCGCGCCCGTGGAGGACTGACACCTTCCGCCGGCTCGCGCGTTGAGGTTGCGAGAGGAGCCGAACCATGCGCGACAATAGCGGCCAGGGTAAGTCCAACAACAACCTGCACGATCCCACGCTCAAGGAACATGAGGCGGAGGCCGGCCACCGCGCGCCGCTGCCCCAACCGGGCGAGGATGCCAAGATCGCGGGCAACGCGTCCGAGCGGGGCGAGGATCCCTCCCCCGACGATCGCGAGCGCGGCGAAACATCGGACGCCGATCACGCGGCGCCGCTGGATCGCTGACGCATGGCGGTGACCGGCTGGCTGCTCGACCCGGGCGAACGCGAGACGCTGCTCGAACGTTTCCCGCCCGAATGGCCGGACGTCATCGCCCACCACGTCACGCTCGATGCACGTGCGCGCGACGACACGCCGTTGCCGACCGCAACGCAGGGCGAGATCGTCGGCGGGATCAACGACGGCGAAGGGTTGCAGGCGCTGGTGGTGGCGATCGACGGCACCATCGACCGGCCCGACGGCAGCACCTACCACATCACCTGGTCGCTCGATCGCGCGCGCGGCCGCGAGCCGATCGACAGCAACGAGGTGATCGCGGAACGCGGTTATCGCCCGCTCGACGATCCCGTGCCGATCCGCCTGATCCCGGCGATCGTCTAGATGCAGCTGTTCCTCGACTGCGACGGCGTGCTCGCCGATTTCGACCGCGGGGCGCAGGCCGTGCTCGGCGCGCCGCCGCGTGTGTTCGAGAAGCGCCACGGGCTGCCCGCCTTCTGGAAGCGGCTGGCGAGGGCGCCCGACTTCTACGGCACGCTGCCCCTGATGCCTGGCGCACAGCGGTTGTTCGACGCGGTGGCGCATCTCGATCCGGTGATCCTCACCGGCTGCCCGATGGGCGGCTGGGCCGAGGCCCAGAAGGTGCGCTGGGCGGCCGCGCATTTCCCCGGCACGCGCATCATCACCTGCATGGCGCGCGACAAGCGCCGTCACGCCAATGCCGGCGACGTGCTGGTCGACGACACGCTCAAGCACCGGCATCTATGGGAGGAAGCCGGCGGGACGTTCGTGCATCACCGCGATGTCGACACGACGCTGGCGGAGCTGCGCGAACTTGGTGTCGAGGTACGCGATCCGGCGTCGGCGCCGGCGTGAGCGCGGAGACCGGGACAACCGGGCGCGTGCGACGATGAATATCATGCTAAAGACTTGTCGCCGTCACAATCGCGACTAAGCTTTGGCGTGGGGGAATTCCGGTTTCAGCCCAGGCGGTTGAGCACGCGAGGTCCGTCCACGCGACGTGCGTGGTTTCGAGGGGGAAGATATGGTTGCGACGGGTACGGGTCAGTTCGAGTATCGGGGGGACTCGGACTATCTGCGGGTGCGGCTCGAAGCCGGGAAAACCTACCAAATCGACGTCAGCAATATCCCCAACATCGTGCTGAAGCTGTTCCTGCCAGATGGAACGCCGTTCACCGCGCCGGGCCAGTTTTCGAATCTCCTCAACGTCGTCGCGCCGACCACGGGCGACTATTGGGTTTCGGCGACGGATTTCCAGGGTGCACGCCCATACTCGGTCAATGTCACCGACATGAACGACGCGACGCCCGCCGATATCACGACCAATCTGACGCTCGCGGTCGGCCAGACGGCATCGATCTCCCAATCAAGCGCCTTCAACCGGGATTGGCACCGCGTCGAGCTGACCGCGGGACAAAGCTATGTCATGTCGACCACCGGCTTCGTGAATCAGATGTATATCGCCGACGCGACCGGGAAACTCGTCGAATTCGGCTCGACCAGCCTGCATTTCACCGCTGCCACCACCGGGACCTACTATCTGAGCACACTGTCGACCAGCTCGTATACGGTTTCGCTGAACGCGGTCGCCGATGATCGCGGCGAGACGGCAGCGACCGCCGGGAGCTTCGCCATCGGATCGCCTGCGACGGGCACCTGGGAAGCGAGCCAGGATGTCGACTGGCATACCATCACGCTGTCCGAAGGGAGCTATCTGTTCAACGTCGGCGTGGGCAGCGGCGTCTCTTCGGGGCCGATCCGAATCTACGATGCATCGGGCAATCTGCTCGAGGCAGCTACGGACATTTCGTCGCTCATCTTCTCGGCGAGGACGGCCGGCACCTATTATATCGCAGCGCAGGGCGGAACCAACAACGGCAACGCGGCCTATACCGTAACCGCGACCGCACTACCGAACGACGTGCCCGATAACGCCAATACGACACGGACGGTGGTCGTGGGCAGCTGGACCAATGGCATCTGGGAAGGTCTGGCCGACTCGGATTGGATCGGCGTGGAGCTGACCGCCGGCCAATCTTACGTCTTCCAGCAGACGGGCGGAAATTTTTCGACCACGGTCGACCTGATCGGGCCCGACGGCAAGCTGCTCGCCGGCACGCCGGTCAACCTGATCGGCAACATGGCGCTGTTTTCCTATACCGCTGCCACGACGGGCAAATATTATCTGTCGGCCAACGGCAACCTCGCCGGCGGGGGCTACACTGTCGCCGTCAGCCGCTATGCCGACGATCTGCCGAACAATATCTCGACCACCGGCACGATGCAGGTCGGCATCGACCGCACGGTCACCTTCGAATCACAGGCCGACACCGACTGGTTCGCGATCGAGCTGGTCGGCGGCAAGAGCTATCGGCTCGTCAGGGAAGGAGGCTTTTACGGTCTCAACGCGTACGATGCGGCCGGCAATCAGCTGACGCGTCCCGAGCTGGGCGACGAACATTTCTTCGCGCCGACCAGCGGCACCTATTATATCGCCGTCAACGGCGGCAACGGCACGGCCCAGGTGCGCGTCGTCGAGATCCTGGACGACTACCGCGAGGACATGCTGTCGGCGGGCGCGATCCGCACGACCGTCAACGGCACCGCCAATGACGATGTGTTCACCGGCACGGCCGACCACGAGAGCATGCTGGGCGGCAACGGCAACGACCGCTTCGTCGCCGGCGAGGGCTTTGACATCTTCAACGGCGGCGCGGGGATCGACACGGCGAGCTTCGCCAATGCGTCCGCGGGCGTCACCGCCAACCTGATGCAGGGCGCGATCTTCACCGACGGCGTGCCGCGCATCCGCTTCAGCTCGATCGAGAATCTCGAAGGATCGGCGTTCGACGACGTGCTGACCGGGTCCGCGGTCGCAAACCTGCTCGACGGTGGTGCCGGCAACGATGTGCTGAATGCCGGCCCGGGGGACGATACGCTGCTGGGCGGCGACGGCAACGACACGCTGATCGGCGGCACGGGCGTCGACATACTCAATGGCGGTGCAGGGATCGACACGGTCGACTTCGCAGGCGCGGCGCTGGGCGTGACTGTGGCGTTGGGTTCGGCGGCGCTCAACGAGACGGTGACCTCGAGCGAAGGCGATCAGTTGACCGGCATCGAGAACCTCACCGGCTCGATCTATTGGGACGTGCTGACCGGCAACGAAGTCGCGAACACGCTGCTCGGCGGCGGGGGCAACGACACGCTGACCGGAAACGGCGGGGCGGACGTGCTCGACGGCGGCACCGGCGCGGACCTGATGACCGGCGGCACCGAGGACGACATCTATTATGTCGACGATGCCGGCGACCAGGTGGTCGAGCAAGCCAATGGCGGCAACCGCGACGAGGTCCGTTCCAACCTCTCTAGCATGCGGCTGGGCGATCATGTCGAGATGCTGACCTATGCCGGCACCGGCAGCTTCTTCGCGATCGGCAACGACCAGGGCAACAACATCATCGCCACGGCGGGTGCCGGCCACACCATTTACGGCATGGGCGGCGACGACGGCATCACCTCGGGCGATGGCGACGATGCGCTCTATGGCGACGACGGTGCCGACGTGATCTATGCCGGCGGCGGCAACGACCTGCTGCAGGGCGGCGCGGATGCCGACATCCTGCTCGGCATGTCCGGCGACGACACTTATCATGTCGACCGCGCCGGCGAAGTGTTCGAGAGCGCGAACGAAGGCATCGACACGGTGGTCGCCGGCTTCGACTATGCGCTCGACGCCAATGTCGAACGACTGACCCTGATCGGCGCCGCCACGCGCGGTACCGGCAACTGGCTCGACAATGTCATCACCGGCACGCAGCACGAGAATCTGCTCGAGGGCGGCGCCGGCAACGACACGCTGATCGGCGGCGGCGGCGTCGATACGCTGGTCGGCGGCGACGGCAATGACCGGCTGCTGAGTGGCGAAGGCGCCGACATCATGATCGGCGGCACCGGCAATGACGAATATTGGGTGAGCGACGCGGGCGCGCAGCTGACCGAGATCGAAGGCGAAGGCAGCGACACGCTGATCGTGGGCGTCTCCTACACGCTGGCGGCGGACCAATCGATCGAGTTCGTGAACATGAGCCTGCGCCCGGTGAATCACGCGCCCAACGACCTGCCGATCGACTTCACCGGCAACGAGTTCGGGCAGCGCATCGAGGCGACCGATGGCGCCAATGTGATCCATGGCGGCGGCGGCTCGGACTGGATCCTCGGCTATGGCGGCGACGACATACTCTATGGTGGCGACGACGTAGGCAACAGGCTCGAGGGCGGCAGTGGTGACGACCAGCTCTTCGGCGGTACGGGCACCGACTCGCTGAACGGGGGCAGCGGGCTCGACGTGCTGCGCGGCGGCAGCGGCAACGATGACTATTATGTCGATCGCGCGGGCGAGGTGTTCGAGAATGCCGGCGAAGGGATCGACTGGGTGTTCGCCGACATGGCGGGCCAGATGTACATCCTCGACGACAATGTGGAGAATCTGACGCTGTTCGGGACGACCTTCTACGGCGTGGGCAACGAACTCGACAACCAGCTGACGGGCAGCGCGTCGACCAACTGGCTGATGGGCGGCGGCGGCGACGACCGCCTCAACGGCATGGGCGGGGACGACGTGCTCTATGGCGATGGCGGGGCGGACACGTTCGTGTTCGGTACCGGTTCGGGCGCGGATACAATCGCCGATTTCCGCACCGGGATCGACAAGCTCGACCTCTCGGCGCTGGGTTTCGCCAATTTCGACGCAGTGCTCGCGGCGACCGAGGATGATGGCAGCGGCAACAGCGTCATCCATCTCGGCGGCGGCAACCAGGTTGTGCTGACTGGCGTGGCCAAGGCGCAGCTGACGGCGGGCGACGTGATGGTGGGCGGAGGCGGCGGGGCAGCCGCGGCCCTTACGCTTGCGGATGCGGGGACGGACTTCGCGCCTTCCGACGATGCGGCGCCCGACCTCGTGCTGCTCGGCATCGCGCCGGACGACGCGCTGCTCGCACACATTTTCTGAACCGGGAGGGCTCCGGCCCCTCCCTTACCTGCGAGGACCCGTCATCGAGGGCGGGTCACTCGCCGGGAAACTCTCGTCGAGCGCTTCGTCGAGCTCGGCCTCGCGCTTGTTGCGAGCGATGCTGGCGTTCATCCGGGCGATCTGCTCGGGCGTCGCCTCGCCCTGGTGCTGCGCCTTCCACTGCGCATAGGGCATGCCGTAGATCGCCTGGCGCGCGGCCTCCTTGTCGAGCTGGCCGCGGCTCGCTTCCTCGAGCCAGTCGGCGAGGCAATTGCGGCAGAAGCCGGCGAGACCCATCAGCTCGATATTCTCGGCATCGGTGCGGTGGCGCAGATGGCGGACGAGGCGGCGAAAGGCTTCGGCGGCGATGCGGTCGTCGATTCGGTCCAGCCTAGTGATGTCTGGCGTTGTCATTGTTCGCCTCCACGGTTGTATCATCGGCATTTGCCGTTAGGGAACGGCGCGCACAAGCTTGGAGATATCGGCGATGACGAAGGCAATGCACCCGCGGTCGCGAAAGGTGCGCGTGCTTGCGACGCTCGGCCCGGCGAGCAACTCGCCCGAGATGATCGCCGCGCTCCACGCCGCGGGCGCTGACGCCTTCCGCATCAACATGAGCCATGGCGACCAGGAGTCGAAGATCCCGGTGATCGAGGCGATCCGCGCGCTCGAGAAGAGCACCGGGCGCCCGACGACGATCCTCGCCGATCTGCAGGGTCCGAAGCTGCGCGTCGGCAAGTTCGCCGAGGGCAGGGTGACGCTCGAGACCGGCGCGACCTTCCGGCTCGACCGCGACAAGACCCCGGGCGACGAGACGCGCGTCGAGTTGCCGCACCGCGAGATCTTCGAGGCGGTGACCGAGGGCGCGCGCCTGCTGCTCGACGACGGCAAGATGGTGCTGCGCGTGACGCGTTACGGCATGGACTGGATCGAGACCCGCGTCGAGGTGGGCGGCGTGCTGTCGAACTCGAAGGGCTTGAACGTGCCCGACATGATCCTGCCGCTGGCGGCGCTGACCGAGAAGGACCGCAGCGACCTCGCCTTCGCGGTCGAGCAGAAGGTCGACTGGATCGCACTGTCGTTCGTCCAGCGGCCCGAGGATCTCGCCGAAGCGCGGCGGTTGATCGGCGGTGGCGCGGCTTTGCTCGCCAAGATCGAGAAACCGAGCGCGGTCACCCGGCTGGAGGAGATTGTCGAGTCGTGCGACGGCGTGATGGTGGCGCGCGGCGACCTGGGCGTCGAGCTGCCGCCGCAGACCGTGCCGCCGATGCAGAAGCGCATCGTCGAGACCGCGCGCCGCATGGGCCGCCCCGTGATCGTCGCGACTCAGATGCTCGAATCGATGATCACCTCACCCTCCCCGACCCGCGCCGAAGTCTCGGACGTGGCGACCGCGGTGTATGACGGCGCCGATGCGATCATGCTCTCGGCGGAGAGCGCGGCGGGCCAGTGGCCGATCGAATCGGTGACGATGATGGACGCCATCGCCGATGCGGTGGAGCGCGACCCGGCGCATGGCGACCGCGTGCACTTCACGGTGACCCGGCCCGATCCGACCACCGCCGACGCGCTGGCCGAGGCGGCCAAGTCGATCGCGGCGACGGTGTCGGCGACGGCGATCATCTGCTTCACCATGTCCGGCTCCACCGCGCGCCGCATCGCACGCGAGCGACCCTCGGTGCCGATCCTGGTGCTGACCCCCAAGGTCGAGACCGCACGCCGCATGGGCCTGCTGTGGGGCACGCATGCCGTCCACACCAAGGACGTCGATTCGTTCGAGGACATGGTCGCCAAGGCCAAGCGCATGGCGCTGCGCCAGGGCATCGCCAAGGCC
>NZ_JBCNMA010000055.1:0-20567 GCF_039595165.1 Sphingomonas sp. | reverse complement strand
AGCGCGAGCAGGGCCCGATCCAGCGCCGCGTCGGCCTGATCGTCGAGGGACGCCAGCCGGTGCGCGAGGGCGCGCTGGTGCTCGACGACGAGGGCAACGAGGTCGGCCGCGTCACCAGCGGCGGCTTCGCGCCGAGCGTGCAGAAGCCGATCGCGATGGCCTATGTCCCGACCGCGATGGCGGAAGTTGGCACTCGGTTGACACTAAGCCAGCGCGGCAAAGTTCATCATGGCGAAGTGGTGCAGATGCCCTTCGTCCCGCATCGTTACGTTCGTCAGGGAGCAGCGAAATGAGCCGTTACTTCACCGAAGACCATGAGTGGATCGAGCTGGACGGCGATGTCGCGACGGTCGGCATCACCGATTATGCGCAGGGCCAGCTCGGCGACATCGTGTTCGTCGAGGTGCCCGAGGAAGGCCGCCAGGTCGCCAAGGGCGACGACGCCGCGGTGGTCGAGAGCGTCAAGGCGGCGAGCGACGTCTATGCGCCGGTCAGCGGCACGGTGATCGAGGGCAATCCGGCGCTGGAGTCGGAGCCCGCGCTGGTCAACGAGGACCCCGAGGGCGAGGGCTGGTTCTTCAAGATGACGCTGAGCGACACCAGCGAGCTCGACGGCCTGATGGACGAGGCCAAGTACGCGGATTTCGTGAGCAAGCTCTAACAATCAACCGTCATCCCGGCGAAAGCCGGGATCTCCCGCGGCAGGCGCGACCTTTCGACCTTCGCGCCCGCCGGTCGAGACCCCAGCTTTCGCTGGGGTGGCGTTTTCAGGAAACGTCATGCGCTATCTTCCCCTGACTCCCAACGACCGGCAGGCGATGCTCGCGGCGGTCGGCGCGGCGGCGATCGACGATCTGTTCGTCGATGTGCCCGAGAGCGCGCGCCTGAGCGGCCCGATCGCCGGGCTGCCGCCGCATGCCAGCGAGCTGGCCGTCGAGCGGCACATGACCGCGCTCGCCCGCAAGAACCTGTCGGCGGGGGAAGCGCCCTTCTTCCTCGGCTGCGGGGCGTATCGCCACCATGTGCCGGCGAGCGTCGACCATATCATCCAGCGCGGCGAGTTCCTCACCGCCTACACGCCCTACCAGCCCGAGATCGCGCAGGGCACGCTGCAGGTGATGTTCGAGTTCCAGACCCAGGTCGCGCGCCTGCTGGGGACCGACGTCGCCAATGCTTCGATGTACGACGGCTCGACCGCGTGCTGGGAGGCGATCGGCATGGCGCGGCGCATCACCAAGCGCGCCAAGGCGATCCTGTCGGGCGGGCTGCACCCGCATTACGTGTCGGTCGCCAACACGATGGCGAAATATACCGGCGACCGGCTGGTGACCGCGCTGCCCGAGCTGACCGCCGAGCCGGACACCGACAAGCTGATCGGGATGATCGACGACGACACTTCGTGCGTCGTCGTCCAGTATCCCGACATCCTCGGCCGCATCTCGGACCTGTCCGACCTCGCCGCCGCGTGCCAGGCCAAGAAGGCGCTGCTGATCGCGGTGGTGACCGAGCCGGTGGCGCTGGGGGCGATCAAGTCACCGGGCGAGATGGGTGCGGACATCGTCGTCGGCGAAGGCCAGTCGATCGGCGTCGGGCTGCAGTTCGGCGGGCCCTATGTCGGCCTGTTCGGGTGCAAGGAGAAGTACGTCCGCCAGATGCCGGGGCGCCTCACCGGCGAGACGGTCGATGCCGAGGGCAAGCGCGGTTTCGTGCTGACGCTGTCGACGCGCGAGCAGCATATCCGCCGTGAGAAGGCGACGTCGAACATCTGCACCAGCTCGGTGCTGTGCGCGCTCGCCTGGTCGATCCACATGACGCTGCTGGGCGAGAAGGGGCTGCGGCAGCTTGCCGCACTCAACCATGCCGGGGCGAGCGCCGCGGCGGACCGTCTGGCCAAGGTGCCGGGGGTCGAGCTGGTGACGCCAACCTTCTTCAACGAGTTCACGTTGAAGCTGAGCAAGGAAGCGCGCCCGATCGTTCGCGAGCTGGCCGACAAGGGCATTCTTGCGGGTGTGTCGCTCGGCCGTCTCTATCCGGGTGAGGACGCGCTGGCCAATGGGCTGGTCGTCGCAGTCACCGAAACCACCACCGCGGAGGACGTCGAGACGCTTGCCGCCGCGCTTCAGGAGGTGCTGGCATGAGCATCAACCAGTCCGGCTGGCGCCCCGAGATGAACGCCGGCGAGCGCAGCGACGGCGCGACCTTTACCGGCAACCGCGCGCTGATGCTCGACGAGGCGTTGATCTTCGAGATCGGCTCACTCGACACCACCGGCGTCGACTTCGCCGAGGCGCCCAAGGCGGCGTCGCGGATCGGCGGCCTTGCCCGCAACAAGGATATCGGCCTGCCGGGCCTGTCCGAGCCGGAGGCGGTGCGCCATTATACGCGCCTGAGCCGCCAGAATTATGCGATCGACCTGGGCCTGTTCCCGCTCGGCAGCTGCACGATGAAGCACAATCCGCGCCTCAACGAGCGGATGGCGCGGCTTCCGGGGTTCGCGGACGTCCACCCGCTGCAGCCGGTCGACACGGTGCAGGGCGCGTTCGAGGTGATCCACCAGCTCGCCCACTGGCTGACGACGCTGACCGGCATGCATTCGGTCGCGATGTCGCCCAAGGCAGGCGCGCATGGCGAGCTGTGCGGCGTGCTGGCGATCCGCGCGGCGCTCGACGCCAAGGGCGAGCAGGCACGCAAGGTGCTGCTGGTGCCCGAGAGCGCGCATGGCACCAACCCGGCGACCGCGGCGTTCGCGGGCTTCACCGTCGAGGATATCCCGGCGACCGAGGCCGGGCGCGTCGACCTGGAGGCGCTCAAGGCGCGGCTGGGGCCGGACGTTGCGGGGGTGATGATCACCAACCCCAACACCTGCGGCCTGTTCGAGCCGGACATGAAGGCGATCAGCGACGCGGTCCACGCCGCGGGCGGCTACGTCTATTGCGACGGCGCCAACTTCAACGCCATCGTCGGCCGGGTCCGCCCCGGCGACCTCGGCATCGACGCGATGCACATCAACCTGCACAAGACCTTCTCGACCCCGCATGGCGGCGGCGGGCCGGGTTCGGGGCCAGTGGTGCTGTCGGCGGCGCTGGCACCCTATGCGCCGCTGCCCTTCGTCGAGAAGCAGGGCGACCGCTTCGAGCTGATCGAGGAAGAGACCGCGGGCGAGCATCATGCATCGACCTTTGGCCGGATGGTGTCGTTCCACGGCCAGATGGGCATGTTCACGCGCGCGCTGACCTATATCCTCAGCCACGGCGCGGACGGCCTGAAGCAGGTGTCCGAGGATTCGGTGCTCAACGCCAATTATGTGCTGCGAGCGCTGGAGAATGTGCTCGACGCGCCCTTCGCCAAGAGCGGGCCGTGCATGCATGAGGCGATCTTCAGCGACAAGGGCCTGCCCGAGGGCTTCTCGACGCTCGACATCGCCAAGGGGCTGATCGACGAGGGCTTCCACCCGATGACGGTCTATTTCCCGCTGGTGGTGCATGGCGCGATGCTGGTCGAGCCGACCGAGACCGAGAGCAAGGCGGCGCTGGACCAGTTCATCGGCGCGTTCCGCTCGGTCGCCGAGCGGGCGAAGGCGGGCGACGCCGCGCTCAAGTCGGCGCCGCACTTCGCCCCGCGCCGCCGGCTCGACGAGACCCAGGCCGCGCGCAAGCCGGTGCTGGTGTGGCGCGAGCCGGGCCAGGCCGAGGCGGCGGAGTAGGGCAGTACTAATCCTCCCCCGCCAGGGGGAGGTGGCAGGCGCAGCCTGACGGAGGGGGTGGATGCGAGGAGGCCAATGGCGAGGACGCCGCCGTCCTCCCCCTCCGACGCCTTCGGCGCCACCTCCCCCTGGCGGGGGAGGATTCTTCCTGGCCCACTGCCCTTGGGGTTTGATCTGTCCTAGCCTCCTCGCGAAGCAGGGAGGGCTCCTATGATTCGTCGCATCCTCGCGCTGACCGCGCTTGCCTTCGCCACGCCGTCGCACGCGCAGCCGGCGGACGACGCGGCCAAGCTCGCCGAGTTCAAGGCGTACGCCACCGAGTTCCGCAAGCAGAATGCGGTGCTCAGCCTGTCCTATGCGATCGTCAAGGACGGCAGGATCGTCGCGGCCGAGGGGATCGGCTGGCAGGACCATGACGCCGAGGAGCGGACGACCGGGGACACCAGCTATCTGGTGGCGTCGATCACCAAGACCTTCACCGCCGCGACCTTGCTGGCGATGGACGCCGACAAGGTGATCGATCTCGACGACGATTTCACCACCTTGTCCGACTGGAAGGAGCGCTGCGAGCGGCTGACCAGAAGCGGCAACATGTTCGGCGGCGGGGTGAAGCTGGAGGACGGCTATGTCCCGCCCAGGCTCGACTGTACCGCGAAGATCAGCGTGCGGCAGGTGCTGCAGATGCGCGTGCTGGGAACGCCGGGCAGCAACTTCATGTACAATCCGGTGGTGTTCGGGCGGCTGGCGAACTGGGTCGAGGAGAAGACGGGCAAGCCGTTCGATCATTGGGTGCGGCTCTACGTGCTCGACAAGGCGGGGTTGAAGGACATCGCGGCGGGATGGCGCGATCCCAAGGGCGGCGCGGCGCTGCGCAACCTCGCGCCGCCCTTCACCAGCGGCAAGAAGGGGTGGGACGGCCTTGAGCCGACGCCTTTGCCCAATCCCGAGATGAACGCGTCGAGCGGGATCATCGCCAGCGCGCGCAGCCTGGCGGAATATTCGCTGGCGCTCGACCGGGGGCGGATCCTTTCCCCTGCGGTGCGCGAGGTGATGTGGACGCCGCCGACCGATCCCGACGGCAAGCCCGCGGGCTATGCCTATGGCTGGTGGACGCAGAGCTGGCGCGGACAGCGGCTGGTGTGGCACGGCGGCTGGTGGCCCGACGCCTATGCCGGGCTGCTGCTCAAGGTGCCGGGCAAGGGGCTGACTTTGGTGGCGCTGGGCAATACCGACGGGTTGCACTGGGGCAATCGCACCCAGGTGGCCGAGGTCGAGAAGAGCCCGCTGGCGCTCAAGTTCCTCGAGCTGTTCGCGGCGGACTGACGATGGCCGACCCGACTCCCTGGATCGCCGCCGACGATAGCGGTGCGGTGCGCAAGCATGCACCGGCGACGGCGCGCAACCGCGAGGCGATCGCGGCGGTGCTGGCGGAGGTACTGCCGGCGACGGGCGCGGTGCTGGAGATCGCCAGCGGGAGCGGGGAGCATTGCGCCTTCTTCGCCGAACGCTTTCCGGCGCTGCGCTGGCAGCCGAGCGATCCCGAGCCGTCGGCGTTGGCGTCGATCGCTTCGTGGTGCGCGGGGCTGGGGAACGTCGCGCCGCCGCTGGCGATCGACGCCTCGGCGGCGGACTGGCCGGTGGCACGCGCCGATGCGCTGCTGTGCGTCAACATGGTGCATATCAGCCCGTGGGAGGCGACGCTGGGGTTGCTCGACGGCGCGGTGCGGGTGCTGCCGGCGGGCGGGCCGCTGATTCTCTACGGGCCCTATCTCCGGGCGGAGGTCGAGACGGCGCCGTCGAACGCGGCGTTCGACGCCTCGCTCAAGGCGCGCGATCCGCGCTGGGGGTTGCTCGATGTGGCCGAGGTGAGCGAGGCGGCGGCGGCGCGCGGGTTGCGGTTCGAGCGGCTGGTCGAGATGCCCGCCAACAATCTCATCCTGGTCTATCGACGCTAGCCGAGGGCTCGTCCGCGCTGGTGACCGGCGAGGCGCGCGGGAGACCGCGCCGCCGCTCGCGCCACACGATGTAGAGGCCGCTGGCGATGATGATCGGCGCGCCGACCCAGGTCCATTGCCCCGGCAGCACGCCGAACAGCAGATAGCCGTAGAGCGTCGCCCAGATCAGGCTCGAATAGTCCATCGGCACCACCACCGAGACCGGGGCGGCGCGCAGCGCGGCGGTGAGCGCGAGCTGGGCCGCGCCTCCGACCAGGCCGATCGCGATCAGCAGCGCGAAGGTCTGCCAGTCGTGCGGCGCGGCGACGAAGAGATAGCCGATCGCGAGCGGCGGGACCGAGAGGGTCGAGAACCAGAAGACGGTGGTGGCGGGACTCTCGGTACGGCCCATCTGGCGCAGCTGGATCGCGACGATCGCGACGAACAGCGCCGCGGTGAGCCCGACCAGCGCGCCGCCGAGCGGGATATGGCCGCTGCCCGGCTGAGTCACGATCAGCACCCCGACGAAACCGGCGAGCACCGCGCCCCAGCGGTGCCAGCCGGTCCGCTCCTTGAGCACCAGCGCGCCGAGGATCGTGGCGAAGATCGGAACGGTGAAGCCGAAGGTGGTCGCCTCGGCCAGCGGGAGCAGCAGCACCGCGCCGAAGTTGAACACCATGCCGGTGAGGCCGACCGCCGACCGCGTGACGTGCATCCCGAAATGCCTGGTGCGCAGCGAGCCGAGGCCGGGCCCGAGCGCGACCCAGGCGAGGACGAAGGGAATCGCGAAGAACTGGCGGAACAGCATGATCTCGACCAGATGCGCGCCGCGCGTCTCGACCAGCTTGATCAGCGCGCCCATCGACGAGAGCATCAGGATCGCAAGCAGGCGCAGGCCGAGGCCGAGCATGATGCGATCACCGGGCATGGGGACCGCCTAGGCCGGATCGGTGGCTAGCGAAAGTGGTTCGTAGGAATCCTCCCCCGCCAGGGGGAGGTGGCAGGCGTAGCCTGACGGAGGGGGCGGACAGCGACCAACAAGCGGCAGGAGTCCTCCCCCTCCGCCGCCTTCGGCGCCACCTCCCCCTGGCGGGGGAGGATTGATAGCTAAGCCCTGCGCCGCGAACCGGGGTGACGAGCGCCACGCGACGCGCTATCCGCCGCGCCCATGATCAAGCATGCGCTCAACGTCACCCGCGAAGCGGACTTCGCCGCCTGGTACCAGGCCGTCATCTCGGAAGCCGACATGGCCGAGGAATCGGGGGTGCGCGGCTGCATGGTGATGCGGCCGTGGGGCTATGGCATCTGGGAGCGCATCCAGCGGCTGCTCGACGACCGCATCAAGGCCGGCGGTTACGACAACGCCTATTTCCCGCTGTTCATCCCGCTGTCCTATTTCGAGAAGGAAGCGGAGCATGTCGAGGGCTTCGCCAAGGAGATGGCGGTGGTCACGCACCACCGGCTGATCGGCGACGGCAAGGGCGGGCTGACCCCCGACCCCGAGGCGAAGCTGGAGGAACCGCTGGTGGTGCGGCCGACGTCGGAGACGGTGATCGGCACCGCCTTCGCACGCTGGATCCAGTCGTGGCGCGACCTGCCGGTGCAGGTCAACCAATGGGCCAACGTGGTGCGCTGGGAGATGCGCACGCGCATGTTCCTGCGCACCGCCGAGTTCCTGTGGCAGGAAGGCCATGCCGCCTATGCCAGCGCCGAGCAGGCGCGCGAGGAGACGCTGAAGGCGCTCGAGCTGTATCGCGCCTTTTCCGAGGACGTCGCGGCGATCCCCGTGATCGCGGGCGAGAAGCCGGAGAATGAGCGCTTCCCCGGCGCCGTCGCGACCTACTCGATCGAAGCGATGATGCAGGACGGCAAGGCGTTGCAGGCCGGCACCAGCCACTTCCTCGGCACCAATTTCGCGCATGCCCAGAACATCCGCTTCCAGAATGCGAGCGGCGAGTTCGAGCTGGCCAACACGATCAGCTGGGGGATGTCGACGCGGATGATCGGCGGGCTGATCATGACGCATGGCGACGATGACGGCCTGCGCGTGCCGCCGCGGCTGGCGCCGTGGCAGGTGGTGATCGTGCCGATGCTGCGCGACAATGACGAGGACGCGGCGCTGCTCGATTATTGCGAGGCCCTGAAGGCCGAGCTGGCGAAGCTGTCCGCGTTCGGCGAGCCGGTGCGCGCGCTGCTCGACACGCGCGCGACCAAGGCGGCGACCAAGCGCTGGGGCTGGGTCAAGAAGGGCGCGCCGGTGGTGATCGAGGTCGGCGGGCGCGATATGGCGGGTGGCAATGTCTCGGTGATCCGCCGCGACCGGCTGTATCGCGAGGACGGCAAGCTCGACAGCGCGATCGTGGCGAAGGGCGACTTCGTGGCGCAGGCGGCGGGGCTGCTGGAGGAGATCCAGACCGGACTGCATACCGAGGCGCGCGCGCGGATGGACGCCAACATCGTGCGCGGCGTGGAGAGCTTCGAGGCGCTGCAGGCCCATTTCGAGGCGCCGAACAAATATCCGGGCTGGGTCGAGGTGCAATGGGCCAGGCCGAGCGGGGCCGAGCTCGACGCGGTGGTCGAGCGGATCAAGGGCCTGAAGCTCACCTTCCGCAACGTGCCGCTCGACGCGGCGCCGGCGGAGGGGGCGTGCGTGTTCACCGGCCGGCCGGCGGTCGAGCGCATCCTGGTGGCGCGCGCCTATTGATTGAACTGCGCGGGCGTTCGTGCCTATTCTCCGGCATCCTCACCGGGAGATATCGACATGCGTTCGCTCACGCTGTTCGCCGCCGCGGCCGTCGCCATCGCGCTGCCGGCCGCGGCGCATCATGGCTGGTCGTCCTATGACGAGACCAAGCCGATCACGCTCAACGGCACCTTCACCGAACTCAACTGGGGCAACCCGCACGGCACCGCCAAGATGCGGTGGAAGGGCAAGAGCTGGGACATCATCCTCGCGCCGACCGGGCGGATGGAAGCGCGCGGGCTGACCCAGGCCGAGGTCGCGCCGGGCAAGAAGGTGGCACTCACCGGCTATGCCCGCCGCGACGGCACCGCCGAGATGCGGATCGAGCGAGTCACGGTGAACGGCAAGACCGTCGAGCTGCGCTGAGGCGCGGACTTGGAGGGACTGCTTCTCGCCGCGGCGCAGTGGCTCGACGCGGCCGGCGTGGGGCCATGGGCGCGCGGATCGGGCATCGTCTATCCGGTGGCCAACAGCTTCCACCTGCTCGGGCTGGTGATGCTGGTGGGCGGGATCGGGGTGGTCGACCTGCGCATCGCGGGACTGTGGCGCGGGCTGCCGATCGAGGCGCTGTCGCGCGCGCTGACGCCGGTGGCGATCCTGGGGCTGCTGATCATGCTGCCGAGCGGGATCGTGCTGTTCGCGGCGGACGGGCGGTCGCTGGCGGGATCGGGCATCTTCCACGTCAAGCTGGCGCTGATCGCGGTGGCGCTGGCCAATGCGGTGGCGTTCCGGTGGCGCTGGGGCGACCGGGTTCGCGAGTGGCGGCACCGCGTGTCGGGGAGCGCGCGGCTGATGGCGCTGGCGTCGATCGGGCTGTGGCTGGCGATCGGGACGCTGGGGCGGTGGATCGCCTATGGCTGAGCCAGCGCGGCGGTGACGGTTTCGGGGTCGGCCGCGGGATCGAGTCCGAGCTTGCTGCGGCGCCAGAGCACGTCCTGCGCGGTGCGGGCCCATTCGCGGTCGCGCATCCAGCGCAGCTCGATCTCGGTGAGGCCGGCGCCGAGATCGCGGCCCAGGCCGGCCTCGTCCTTCACCTGCGCCAGCATGTCGAGCAGCAGCGTGCCGTAAGCGTGCGCCATGCGCGCCGAGCGCGCGTCGCCGAGGAAGGGCCAGCGCTGGCGGACCTCGGCGAGGAACTTGTCGAAATCGGCGATCATGCCGCCCGGCAGGACGCGCGCGGGGGTGATGGTGCGCCAGGGGAAGCCGAGCGGCTGCGCGAGCTTCTTCATCGCTTCCTCGGCGAGGGCGCGAGCGGTGGTGATCTTGCCGCCGAACACCGAGAGCAGCGGCGGGCCCGACAGGTCGAGGTCGAGGTGATAGTCGCGCGTCACCGCCTGCGCCGCCGCCTCGCCATCGTCGTAGAGCGCGCGGATGCCCGACCAGCTGGTCACGATGTCGGCGCGAGTGAGCTGGCGGGTGAAGTAACGGTTGGCGGCGGCGAGGAGATAATCGGTCTCGGCTTCGTCGATGCCGGCGGCGCCGGGGTTCTCGACGGGCACGTCAGTGGTGCCGATCGCGGTATGGCCTTGCCACGGGATGGCGAAGACGATGCGGCGGTCGGGCTGCTGGAGGATATAGGCATGGTCGCCGTCGTGCAGCGCGGGGACGACGATATGGCTGCCCTTGACCAGGCGGATGCCCGAGCGGGTCTCGATATCCAGGTCGCCGAGCAGCTCGCGCACCCAAGGCCCGGCGGCGTTGACCAGCGCGCGGGCGGCGACGGTGCGGCCGTCGGATAAAGTGGCGTGCCAGCCTTCGCCCTCGCGGCGCGCGGCGGTGAGCGCGGTGCGGGTGGCGATCTCGGCGCCGTTCAGCTCGGCGTCCTGCGCGTTGGCGAGGGTCAGGCGCGAATCGTCGACGAAGGCGTCGGTATAGACGAAGCCGCGATGCGCGCCCTTGAGCGGCGCGGTGTAGGCGGTGTCGTTCGCGGCGAGGCCGCGCGATTTCGCCAGCCTGGTCCGGCCGGCGAGCAGGTCGTAGAGCCAGAGCCCGGCGCGGACCATCCACCATGGGCGGACGCTGTGCGCGTGCGGCAGGACGAACGCCATCGGGCGGATGAGGTGCGGAGCGGCGGCGAGGAGATGCTCGCGTTCGTGCAGCCCCTCGCGGACGAGGCGGAAGTCGTAGCTTTCGAGATAGCGCAGGCCGCCATGGATGAGCTTGCTCGACGCCGAGGAGGTGTGCGCGGCGAGATCGTCGCGCTCGACCAGCAGCGCCTTGAGCCCGAGCAGCGACGCCTCGCGCGCGATCGCGCAGCCGTTGATGCCGCCGCCGGCGATGAGGAGGTCGTAGGTCACCCAACAGACCTACGTCATTCCCGCGCAGGCGGGAATCCATTACAGCTGCCGTCGCGGTTCTGTCGAAAGGCCAGCCGGAATGGATCCCCGCCTTCGGCCTTTGGCCGAAGTTTACCCTGAGCGCCTGCCTTGCAGGCAGCCGAAGGGCGGGGATGACGAAGAAGGGGAGTGTTGGGAATTTGCCTCCTCGCCCCTATATTCAGGGCCAATGGCAAAACAGAACAAAACGAAGAAGCCCGCGCCCGGCATGCCGACGCGGCAACAGATTCTAGATTTCATCACATCTGCAGACCAGCCAGCGGGCAAGCGCGAGATCGCGCGTGCCTTCGGGCTTTCCGGGCAGGAGAAGATCGCGCTCAAGGCGCTGCTGCGCGACATGGCCGACGAAGGGCTGATCGACAGCGCCCCGGGCCGCGCGTTCCACAAGATGGGCGGCGTGCCCAAGGTGACGGTGCTGCGCGTGACCGACGCCGATGGCGATACCGTGTGGGCGGTGCCCGAGCGCTGGGAGGCCGAGGGCGTGCCCGTGCCGCGGCTGCGCGTGCGCGAGCGGAGCCGCAGCGGCGCGCTGGGCGTCGGCGACCGCATCCTCGCGCGCACCGAGGAGGCCGGCAAGGGCTGGATCGCGCACCCCATGAAGAAGCTCGCCAGGGGCGAGGAGACGATGCTGGGCGTCGTCAAGGAAGAAGGCGGGCGGCTCTATCTCCACGGCGTGGAGAAGAAGGAGCGCAACAGCTACGTCATTTCCGAGCGCAACGGCGCCGAGCCGGGCGACCTGGTGCTGGCGGAGAAGAGCGGCAAGGGGCCGCGCATCTTCGCGAAGGTGAGCGAGATCCTGGGCGATCCGTTCGCGCCGCGCAGCTTCTCGCTGATCGCGATCCACAAGCATGGCATCCCGAATGTGTTTTCGGAGGAGCTGCTGGGCGAGGCCGAGCGCGTCGCGAAGCAGGACCTTGGGAAGGGGCGCGAGGATCTGCGCGCCATTCCGATCGTGGCGATCGACCCGGTCGATGCGCGCGATCATGACGATGCGGTGTGGGCTGCACCCGACGACGATCCCGGGAACGAGGGCGGGTGGAAGGCGATCGTCGCGATCGCCGATGTGAGTTTCTACGTCCGCCCCGGATCGCTGCTCGACCGCGAGGCGCGCAAGCGCGGCAACAGCGTGTACTTCCCCGACCGGGTGGTGCCGATGCTGCCCGAAGTGCTGTCGGCGGACGTGTGCTCGCTCAAGGAAGGCGTCGAGCGCGCGGCGCTGGCGTGCCATTTGCGGATTTCGGCGAAGGGCGAGCTCAAGAGCTGGCGGTTCAGCCGGGCGGTGGTGAAGCTTGCGGCGAACATCGCGTACGAGGACGCGCAGGCCGCGATCGACGCGGCGGGGGAGAAGGTGGAGGTTTCCTCCTCGCCCTGTTCGATGCCGGCGGAGGAGCTGGCGGGGGTCGATCCGGCCCTGGTCGATTCGACGCTGCGGCCGCTCTGGGCATGTTGGCGCGCGCTCAACAAGGCGCGCGAGAAGCGCGAGCCGCTCGATCTCGACTTGCCCGAGCGGCGCATCGTGCTCGACGAGAAGGGGCGCATCCTCTCGGTCGCGCCGCGCGAGCGGCTCGATGCGCACAAGCTGATCGAGGATTACATGATCGCGGCGAACGTCGCGGCGGCCAAGGCGCTGGAGGGCCGCAAGGCGCCGGTGATGTACCGCGTCCACGAACCGCCGAGCCGCGAGAAGCTGGTCGCGCTCAAGGAATATCTGAAGACGCTCGACGTCGAGTTCGCGCTGGGGCAGGTGGTGCGGCCGAGCACCTTCAACCATGTCATCGCGCGGGTGAGCGAAGCCGAGTTCCGCGAGGAAGTGATGATCCAGGTGCTGCGGACGCAGACCCAGGCTTATTACGGACCCCAGAATGCGGGGCATTTCGGGCTTGGCCTCGGCAGCTACGCGCATTTCACTTCGCCGATCCGGCGCTATGCCGACCTGGTGGTGCACCGCGCGCTGACCGAGGCGTTCAAGCTCGGGCCGGGCGGCGAGCTGCCGACCGATCCCGAGATGGAGAAGACCGGCGAGGTCATCAGCCAGCTCGAGCGGCGCGCGATGGAGGCCGAGCGCGAGACGATCGACCGTTATGTCGCCGCGTACCTCTCCGCGCATGTCGGCGAGGTGATGAAGGCGCGGATCACCGGGGTGCAGAATTTCGGCTTCTTCGCCACGGTCGACGGGGTCGGCGGCGACGGTCTCGTGCCGGCGCGCGACCTCGGGCGGGAATATTTCCGCTATGACGAGGCGGCGCAGAAGCTGGTCGGCGAGGAGACCGGCGCGGAATTCGCGCTGGGGCAGCGGCTCAAGCTCAAGCTGGTCGAGGCGAACCCGGTGTCGGGCGCGTTGCGCTTCGAGCTGCCCGACGGCAAGGGGTCGGGTTCGGGCCCGAGAACCGAGGGCGCGCGGCCGCGCAAGCCGGGACCGCCGCGGGTGCTCAAGCGGCGCGGGCGGCCAGCGAACATCAAGCACCAGGGGCGCAAGCGCTGATGGCGGTTGAGTCGGTTGCGATCACGCTGGCGGCGCGCGCGCGCCGCAAGGTGGTGGATCACTTCTGCGCGCAGCATGCGGTGACGCCGTACGACACGATCCTCTACACCCCGCCGGCGGAGCTCAAGGCGGCGTTCGATGCGCTGCTCGCCGAGCGGCTGATCCGCAAGGAGGGGCATGCCTATTACTGGCTCGACCTGCGCGCCTATGAGGCGGCGGTCGAGCTGCGGCGGCGCAAGCTGGTGCCGGTGGCGATCGCCGTGGCGGTGCTGCTCGCGGTGGTCGCGACCTTCTTCTATGCGGGCTAGCGCATCGGTCGCTTCAATCCTCCCCCTGGCAGGGGAGGATTGCGAAGGCTAGGCGACGCTAAACGTCAGGCCGGCATTGGCTTCGAGCCTTTTGCGGAGCGGTTCGGCCATCAGCGCGGCGGGGGTCCAGATGCCGCCCTTTGGCTCGACGTCGCGCAGCAGGCAGAGCGCGGTTTCGGTGATGATCTTGCAGGTCGAGCCATAGCCCGGGTCGCGGTCGCCGGTGACGGTGGCGGTGAGGCGCTCGCCCGAGGGCATCTCGGCGATGAAGTCGATCTCGTAGAAGCCGGCCTCGCGCTCTTCCTTCGACGGGCCTTCGCCGGGGGCGGGGCCCTTGTCCGAGCTCATCGGGTTCATCCTGGCGATCGCCTCCGCCGCGGCCTTGCCGATGTCGCCGAGGCCGGGCGCGACCAGCATCTCGTCGTAGCGGAAGTCGGTGCCATAGGGGTGGCCGGCGAGGAAGTTGGTGCGGTGGATGTTCTTCGTGTTGATCACCGCCATCATGAACGGCGCGACCCAGCCGCCGACCGCCTCGTCATATTCGGGGATGATGCCTTTCGGCTGATCGGGGCCGGTGAAGCCGGGGGTCAGCGCGAAGGGGTCGAGCAGCGTCTTGAACACCGCCGGATTCTTCGCCGCCGCCGCGGCGGTCGCCTTGCCGCTGGCGAAGGTGCCACCGGAGAAGGTGCCCTGCATCTTGCGCACGCGCCCCTTCACGCGCGGCGCGGGGCGGCCGAACTTCGCGATCGCCGCCTGCTGGACGGTCCACACGCCGAAGTCGAACGGGATCGAGTCAAAGCCGCCGGAGAAGACGATGCACGCGCCGCTCGCCCTGGCCGCGGCGTCGTGCTGCGCGATCATGTCGTGCATCCAGTTGGGCTCGCCGCACAGATCGACATAGGCGGTGCCGGTCTCGACGCAGGCGGCGACGAGGTCGCTGCCGTAGAGCTGGTAGGGACCGACGGTGGAGATGACGACGCGCGCCCGGGCGGTCATCGCGCGCAATGCGGCGGGATCGTCGGCATTGGCGGCGAGGAGCGGCGTGTCCGCCGGTGCGCCGATCTCGTCGCGCACCTGCTCGAGCTTGGTCAGCGAGCGGCCGGCCATCGCCCAGTTGACGCCGCCGTCGCCATAGCGCTGGGCGAGATACTCGGCGACGAGGCGGCCGGTGAAGCCGGTGGCGCCATAGACGATCAGATCGAGCTCGCGTGCCATTCATCTCTCCCGTGCGGCGTACCTTGGCTTGCAAAGGCTATGGCACGGCTGTCTGTGGGTATCCATACCCGATATAGCAACGGAGTCAGCGCCGGCGGCGGCGGGCGAGGGCGTGCGCTTCGGCCTTGGACAGCAGCACGTCGAGATCCTCGCGGCTGATGTCGAAGCTGTCGGGCAGCTCGGCGAGGGCGTTGTCGATATCCTCGAGATGGAGGCCGGCGGCCTCGGCCGCGGGACCGGCGGGCACGGGGACGTGCGGATAGCTGTGGCCGGACATGCGGTGGAAGAACATCGCCAGCGACACGAGCGCGATCGAGTTGAGCGCGACCGGCGCGAAGGCGAAGGCATAGCCTGCCTCATGGATGCCCTGGCTGCCGATCACCGCGGTCAGCGCGGCGGCACCGCCCGGCGGGTGCAGGCAGCGGCACAGCGACATGAGCAGGATCGCGAGCCCCACGGCAAGGCCCGCGGCAAGCATCGGATCGCGGACGTGCTGGAACACCGCGACGCCGGCCAGCGCGGAGATGGTGTTGCCGCCGACCACCGGCCAGGGCTGAGCGAGCGGGCTCGCGGGAACGGCGAAGATCAGGACCGCGGAGGCGCCCATCGGCGCGACGATCAGCGGCAGGTCGGCGGCGCTGAGCTCGAGTTGCGCGCAGACGAACATGGTGAGCGCGAGGCAGATGGTCGCGCCGAAACAGGCGACGAGACGATCGGCGAACCGCGCACCGGCGAGGAGGGGTTTGAAGAAGCGCATGTCCGTCGATTGCTGGAAGTAAGGCCGGGCGGCCGCTCTAGCCGCGTTGCGCGCCGCGAGGGAATGGCGATTCTTGGGCGGGGCAAAGCTGAGTCATCAGTGGCTTGCCGGATACGCGGAACCGCAGCGCCGCTCGCTCGCTTGTCGCGGGCATGAAGATCGCCACCTACAATGTGAACGGGGTCAACGGCCGGCTGCCGGTGCTGTTGCGCTGGCTCGCCGAGGCGCAGCCCGACATCGTGTGCCTGCAGGAGCTCAAGGCGCCGGACGAGAAATTCCCCGAGGCGGCGATCCGCGACCTCGGCTATGACGCGATCTGGCACGGGCAGAAGAGCTGGAACGGCGTCGCGATCCTGAGCCGGGCGGGCGAGCTCCACGAGACGCGGCGCGGGCTGCCCGGCGACCCGGACGACAGCCACAGCCGCTATATCGAGGCGGCGGTGAACGGCATCCTGATCGGCGGGCTGTACCTCCCCAACGGCAATCCGCGGCCGGGACCCAAGTTCGACTACAAGCTGCGGTGGTTCGAGCGGCTGATCGCGCACGCTGGCGAGCTGCTCGCATCGGGCGCGCCGGTGATGCTGGCGGGCGACTTCAACGTGATGCCGACCGACCTCGACGTCTACAAGCCGGAGCGCTGGCTCGACGACGCGCTGTTCGCGCCGGAGGTCAAGGCGGCCTATTTCCGGCTGCTCGACCAGGGCTGGACCGACGCGCTGCGCAGCCTGCATCCGGGCGAGACGATCTACACCTTCTGGGACTATTTCCGGAACGCCTATGCGCGCGATGCCGGGCTGCGAATCGATCATCTGCTGCTGAGCAAGCCGCTGGCGAAGCGGCTGGTCGACGCGCAGGTCGACAGCCATGTGCGGGGCTGGGAGAAGACCAGCGACCATGCGCCGGTGTGGATCGAACTGGCGGACAAGCCGAAGCGCACGGGACGAGGGGCCAAGGCATAGGCTGTGGCGTCGCCCAATCCTCCCCCTGGCGGGGGAGGATTGTGTCCGGACTAGCGCAGGCTGCGGAAGGTGATCGACCAGCGCGGCACGTCCATCGGCGCGATGCTGTGCTCCCATTCGTTCCGCGCCTCGCCCGAGAGGTGATAGATCGAGCGCGGCGCGAGCGGGAGCTGGCGGCGCTCGAACCGACTGCCGGCGCGGCGGCGGAAGCGCATCACCGCCTCGTTGCCGAGCGAGATGCCGACGACATGCTCGAACACCGGCCGGTCCCGGTGCCAGCCGATCCCGGCGCCCGGATCGTAGCGGATCAGCAGCGCCTGGACGAGCGCATCGGAGTCGATCCCGGCGAAGGACGCCGCGCGCCGGCGCAGCGGTTCGAGCCAGGCGGGAAACGGCTCGGACGGGGCGAAGCTGCCGCGGTCGAAATCATAGGTCCAGCCGAACGACCGCGTCAGGCGCTTGCCGAGCCAGCCCTGGAAGCGGAAGGGCTCGAGGCCCGTCGCGTCGATGCGGGCGATGAGGTCCGCTTCCTCGGCCGGGTCGACGATGGCTTCGCGCAGGGCGAGGCCGGGGAGGATCGAGGTGCCGAACAGATCGGACATGTTCGGTATGTAGGCGCCGCTCCCTACTTCGTCATCCCGGCCTCGAACCAGAGTCCAGCTGCCTGGGGCAAGAAGAAGCCGGCCCGGGTCAAGCCCGGGGTGACGATGTCTGCGCGCTCTTGAAACCGGAGGGGCAGGCTCCGACTATCGGCGGCGCTATGGCGGGGAACATGCACATTTCGAACGGCGCCGGATCGTCGGATCTGGCGCAATACCGGGTCCAGCGGCACTTTGCCGATCATCAGGCGGTCACCCCGCGCGATGCGATCGAATACGCCCCGGCGAGCCCCGTCGAGCGCAAGGCGTTCGAGCGGCTGCGCGCCTCGGGCGTGATCCGCGAGGCGCAGCCGGCCTATTACTGGTTCGACCTCGACCGCATGGGGCGCGCGCCGCGCCGGCGCAATCCCAAGACCTATGTCGCGATCGCGCTGGCGGTCGTCCTCGCCTGCCTCGCCTACATGCTCTACCAGGGTTAGGCGGTCTCGCTGAACTGCAGGCTGGCGAGGCGGGCGTAGAGGCCGCCATGTGCGACCAGCTCGGCATGCGTGCCGCTCTCGACGATGCGGCCCTCGTCCATCACGATGATGCGCTTGGCGGCGCGGACGGTGGCGAGGCGGTGGGCAATGACGAGCGTGGTGCGGCCCTGCATGAGACGCTCGAGCGCGTCCTGGACGAGGCGCTCGCTCTCCGCGTCGAGCGCGCTGGTCGCCTCGTCGAGCAGCAGGATCGGGGCGTCGCGCAGCAGCGCGCGGGCGATGGCGATGCGCTGGCGCTGGCCACCCGAGAGGCGCGCGCCGTCCTCGCCGAGGAAGGTGTCGAGACCCTCGGGCAGCTCGCGCAGGAATTCGGCGGCGTTGGCGGCCTCGGCCGCCTGCCAGATCGCCTCCTCGCTCGCGTCCCAGGCGCCGTAGCGGAGATTGTCGCGCGCGGTGGCGGCGAAGATCACCGTCTCCTGCGGCACCATCGCCATGCGCGCGCGAACCTCGCCCGGATCGGCCCGGCGGACGGGGACGCCGTCGACGCGCACCTCGCCGGCATCGGGATCGTAGAAGCGCTGGACCAGCTGGAACAGCGTCGACTTGCCAGCGCCCGAGGGGCCGACCACCGCGATCGTCTCGCCCGGGGCAACCGACAGGGTGAAGTCCTGCAGCGCCGAGATCTCGGGGCGGGTGGGATAGCGGAAGGTGACGTTGTCGAACTCGATCGCGCCTTGCGGCGGGACGGGGAGCGGGATGGGATCGGCGGGCGCGGCGATGTCGGGCTCCTGCGCGAGCAGCTCGGCGAGGCGGCTGGCAGCGCCCGACGCGCGCAGCAAGTCGCCATAGACTTCGGTCAGCGCGCCGAACGCGCCGGTGACGAGGCCCGCCGTGATCACGAAGGCGGTGATCGAGCCGCCCGAAATGCGCCCCTCCGCGACGCCATAGACGGCGTCCCACATGATCAGCGTGATGGCGGTGAACAGCGCGAAGATGACGAGCGCGGTCATCAGCGCGCGGGTGGCGAAGCGCTTGCGCGCCGTCGCGAAGCCGGCGTCGACCGCGGTCTGGAAGCGCTCGCCCTCGCGCCGCTCCTGTCCGAAGGCCTGGACGATGCGCATCGCGCCGAGCGTCTCCGAGGCGATCGCGCCGATGTCGGCGACGCGGTCCTGGCTGGTGCGCGAGAAGCGGCGCACGCGCCCTCCGAGCCACATGATCGGCAGCACGATGATCGGCAGGCCGATGATGAGGTAGGCGGCGATCTTGGGCGCGAGGACGAAGAGATAGATCGTGCCGCCGATCGCGATCAGCAGGTTGCGCAGCGCGACCGAGACGGTGGTGCCGACGATCTGCTCGACCACCGCGGTGTCGGCGGTGAGGCGGCTGGCGATCTCCGACGGGCGGTTCTCCTCGAACCATTTGGGCGGCAGGCGCAGCAGGTTGCGGTGCACCGCGGCGCGCATGTCGGCGACGGTGCGCTCGCCGAGCCAGGAGACGAAGTAGAAGCGCATCGCGGTGGCGAAGGCGAGCACCACGACGACCAGCAGCAGGCCCTGGAAATAGGCGCCGATCTGCGACGGATCGGCGCCCTGCGCGAAGCCCTTGTCGACCACTTCCTTGAAGGTGCGCGGGATCCACAGGGTGGCGCCCGCGGCGAGCAGCAGCGCGACGACCGCCAGGCCGAGCTGGAGCGGGTAGCGGCTGGTATAGCGCCACACGATGCGGAGGCTGGACAGCTTGCGGGGCGCGGCGGGACTCGCGGGCTTCGTTTCGGGCTCGGCCATGGCGCCGCCTAGCGGGAAGCGCCGCGCAAGGGAACATCATTCCCACCTCGAACATTGGGTATGGATGAACATTGCACCGCAGCACCCGGCCGCTATAACCCGCTGCCACCGTTGTCAGACGGTTCGCGTGGGGCGGGGACAGTAACGACCGATGTTGTACGATGCTTATGAGATGCAGCGCTCGATGCTGGCCGGCGCGAGCGCGCTGGCCAATTTCAGCGCGGGCCTGCTGAATAATCCGGCAAATCCCTTCGCTTATTTCGGCGGCGGGCCGATCCTGGCGTCGGCGCTGGAAGTGTTCGCGCACGCCGCGGCGCCGCGCGGCAAGCCGGCGTTCGGGCTCGAATCGACCACGGTGGACGGCAAGCAGGTCGCGGTTCGCGAGGAGATCGTGCTGCGCAAGCCGTTCGGGCAGCTCAAGCGATTCGTCCGCGAAGGCGTGGCGGGCGGCCCCAAGCTGCTGATCGTCGCGCCGATGAGCGGCCATTATGCCACGCTGCTGCGCGGCACGGTCGAGCGGATGCTGCCGACCGCCGACGTCTACATCACCGACTGGCGCGACGCGCGGCAGGTGCCGCTCGCCGACGGGCGCTTCGATCTCGACGACTATGTCGATTACGTGATCGAGTTCATCGAGGCGATCGGGGCGGAAGGCGACAAGCGGCCGCACGTGCTCGCGGTGTGCCAGCCCTCGGTGCCGGTCTATGCCGCGGTCGCGCTGATGAACGCGGACAAGCATCCCAATCGCCCCAGGACGCTGACGCTGATGGGCGGCCCGATCGACACGCGCGAGGCGCCGACCGCGGTCAACACGCTGGCGACCGAGCGGCCGCACGCCTGGTTCGCGCAGAACGTGATCGCGACGGTGCCGGCGACCTATCCGGGCGCCGGGCGGCGAGTCTATCCGGGCTTCCTGCAGCTCGCCGGGTTCATGACGATGAACCTCGGCAACCACATGATCTCGCACTGGGAGATGTTCAAGCATCTGGTCAAGGGCGACGACGAGAGCGCGGAATCGACGATGCGCTTCTATGACGAGTATCGCGCGGTGTGCGACATGACCGCCGAATTCTACCTCCAGACGATCGACGTCGTGTTCCAGGCGCATGCGCTGCCCAAGGGCGAGATGACGCATCGCGGGCGGACGGTCGATCCGGCGGCGATCACCGACACCGCGCTGCTCGCGATCGAGGGCGAGCGCGACGATATTTCGGGCCTTGGCCAGACCAAGGCGGCGCTGACGATCGCGACCAAGCTGCCGGCGAAGA
>NZ_JBCNMA010000054.1:0-20632 GCF_039595165.1 Sphingomonas sp. | reverse complement strand
GAGAACAGCCAGTCATCGGCATTGCGCATGACATAATCGGCGCTGACGCTGCCCACCCAGCCGCGATGGCCGGACAGGCCTTTGCGGCCCTCGACCCGCAGGCGCAGCTTGTCGGCGATCTGGGTCTGGACGAAGGCGCCCGCCTCGAACGCGAAGCCGACCTTGTGAATCGGCGCGCCGACATCGCCGCCGTCGCGTTTGCCTTCGAATCCGAGCGCGGGACCGATCGCGAAGCCGGTGGTGCGCAGAACCGGGAAGCCGAAGCTTTCGTCCGGGGCCTCGAACTCGAATTCGTCATTGCCGCGGGCGCGCGAGATGTCGACGAAGGGGCGCAACGAGACCTTGTCGGAGCCGGGATGGCTGGGGACGAACTGCGGGCCGAGCGTCACGCGGGTACGCAGCGGCTCGCGCTCGGGCTCTTCCTGGGCGGCGTGCGCCGGTAGCGCGAGGGGGATCAGCATCAGGGGAGCGGCGAGACGATACGCAAACATGAGCAACTCCCTGAAAATCAGCGATGAAACCGCCGGTCGCGCTTTCGTTCCCTCAGATCGGCGACCATTCCACCGGTTCCTCGCCCTCATCGTCCTCATCGACCTGGCCACGTTCGGGTCCGATCGCCTCGAGCAATTTGTCCAGCACCCAGTCGACGCCGACGCCGCTCGCGCCGCTGACCGGGATGACCGGGGCGCCGCTCGCGTCCTCGAGCTCGGCCGAGAGCGCGGCGATCAGCTCGTCGTCGAGCGTGTCGATCTTGTTGAGCGCGATCACGACCTGCTTGTCGGTGAGGCCGGCGCCATACGCCTCCAGCTCGTCGCGGACGATGCGGTAGCTGGTGGCGACATCCTCGTCATTGGCGTCGACGAGGTGGAGCAGGACCTTGCAGCGCTCGATATGGCCGAGGAAGCGGTCGCCGATCCCGGCGCCCTCGGCCGCGCCGGCGATCAGGCCGGGGATGTCGGCGATGACGAACTCGCGCTGCTTGTGGCGCACCACGCCGAGCTGGGGACGGGTGGTGGTGAAGGCATATTCGCCGACCTTGGCCTGGGCGTTGGTGACGGCGTTGATGAAGGTCGACTTGCCGGCGTTCGGCAGGCCGACCAGCCCGGCATCGGCGAGCAATTTGAGGCGGAGCCATACCCAGGCTTCCTCCCCGGGCCAGCCGGTGCCGTGCTGGCGCGGGGCGCGGTTGGTGCTGGTCTTGTAGCTGGCATTGCCGCGGCCGCCGTCGCCGCCGCGCAGGAAGACGATGCGCTGGCCGACCTCCGTGAGATCGGCGAGCAGAGTGCGCTCGTCGTCATCGGCGAGGATCTGAGTACCCACCGGGAGCTGGATGACGAGATCCTCGCCGCTCGCGCCGGTCTTGTTGGTGCCCATGCCGCCCATACCGCGCTGGGCGCGGAAATGCTGCGTGTAGCGGAAATCGATCAGGGTGTTGAGCCCGGCCACCGCCTCGAACACGATGTCGCCGCCCTTGCCGCCATTGCCGCCGTCGGGGCCGCCATATTCGACGAACTTCTCGCGCCGGAAGGAGACGGCGCCTCCGCCGCCCCAGCCGGAGCGGACATAGATCTTGGCCTGGTCGAGAAAATGCATCGGACTCTACTTAGTGAGGAATTCGCCGCGGCCATAGGGCGGCGTGGTGCGTCCCTTGATCCAGTCGCCGAGCAGCCGGAAATAGCCGTCGGTGACGCGGGTGGTGGTGCGGGCGCCGTCTGGGGCCTGCGTGAACTCGACCATGCCGTGGTCGGTCGCGGGAAAGCGCACGATGGCGATCTCCTGGCCCTCGCGACGGAGCGTCTGGAGGCGGTCGACGGTGGTCTGCGGCGGAGCCTCGCGGTCCTCGGCGGCGATGACCCAGAGTTGAGGCGCCTTGACCTTGCGCATCCAGCCCATCGCGTCGTAGCGCCAGTCGAGCTCGAGATTGTCGAACTTGGCGCGGCCCTCGCGGCGCAATGTGGCTTCGTCGAGCGCGAGTATCTCGCCGGTGAACTCGCCCTTGATTCTGGCGAACCACGGCGCCTTGCCATGGCGCGCCTTGACCGCGGCGAGCTGCTCGTAGCCCTTGAGGAAATGCTCGGCCATGAGGTTGCCGGTCGCATCGGTGACCTCACGCGCCTGCTTGAGCACGTCTGCGCCATAGCCGGCTTCCGTCAGCTCGGTCGCGACCTGCGAGGCGTCCTCCTCGAGCGGGTCGATCAGCAGGCCGAAGCCGACCGCGACGAAATCGGCGCCGGCGTCGTTGGCCCCGCGCGGCGCGACCCAGCCGCCCTGGCTGCCGCCGAGCAGGCCGAAACGCGAATAGCGGCCGGCGGCGAGGCGCTTGGCTTCCTTGGACGCGGCGGCGGCGTCGGCGGCGAGCGCGTGGAAATTCTGGTTGTAGCTGCCTTGGGACTCGCCCGTGCCGCGCTTGTCGTAGACGAAGGCGGAAATGCCTTGGGCGGCGAGGATCCAGGGGTACTGGGCGTATTTGACCGCGGGCGTGCGCTCCGAGCCATGGACGGTGACGACCAGCGACGGCTTGGCGCCGGCGGTCGCTGGCGGCTCGATCAGCATGCCGTTGAGGGTCAAGTCGCCGCTCTTGAACTTGGTCGGCGTGAGGCGAACAGGAATCCTGTTGTAGGTCACGGTCTTAACGTCGAGCGTGTCGCCGCGGCAGGCGACGCTGCCGTCGTTGGTCAGGCCGAAGCGGCCGTCATCGGCCCACCAGCGCCACGCGCCGGTCTGCGCGGTATCGGGACGTTCCATGATGACGAGGAAGCGGCCCTCGGGACCCGAATAGGCGCCCGGCTGGCACGGCGCGGCAACGGGCACGGCGGCCGCCTGGGCGGCGAGAGCAGCGGTAAGCAACATGGTTCAGCCCCACATCTTCTGGAAGCGCGGCGACGCGGTGAGCTGACGCAGCGCGATCTCGCGCGCCGCACCGCGCGGAAGGTCGAGCGATTTGGCGAGTGGCTCGCCGAGCAACGCATCGCCCATCGCCATCAGGACGAGGCTGAGCGTGTCTTCCCGCAGCGCGACGCTGCTTTCCTCGCCCTCGACCGCGGCGATCTGGTCGACCAGCTGGTGAATGACCTCGAGGATCGGGTCGAGCGCATCCTCGTTGCCCGAGAGGATCATCCAGCTGGCGAGCGCGCCGGCGCCGCTCTTGTCGAACGCGTCGAAGGCGAGATCGACCACCTCGCGCGGCTTGGCCTCGGTCCGCGCCTCCTCGCTGGCATGGGCCTCCTGGATCAGCCCAACGATCTGGCTGCAGACATTCTCGGCCAGGCTGCGCGCCAGCGCGCGTTGGAGCCCGGCGGCCGAGCCGAAATGGTGGAGCAGGTTGGCATGGGTGCGGCCGATGCGCGCGGCGACGGCCTTGAGCGTCACCGCCTGCGGCCCCGCCTCGATCAGGATCGTGCGTGCCGCTTCGAGCGCGGCGTCGCGCGACTCCTCGGGGCTCAGACGCCTGCGTTCGGGTAGATGTGCTATTGACATAAATGTAAGTAAGGCATAGTTGTAGACGCCAAGTCCTTGGAGGAAAACCGTGGGGAACGCAAAGACTCCCGCCGATCTGACGATCAACCCACGCGACCGCCGCTTCGGGCGCGGACAGCGCCAGGACCGGCTGTGGCTAGGCGGCGATCGCGCGGCGACGGCCTTCTACAATGCGCTGTCGGTGACCTTCCCCAAGGGCGAGGCCTTCTTCATCGACAGCGTCAAGGCGTTTCGCGCCGGGGTGGGGGAGAAGCTCGCGCGCGAGATCAAGGCGTTCACCATCCAGGAAGTGGTGCACAGCCGCGAGCATGTCGCGTTCAACAGGCGCGTGCTCGATCATGGCTATGACGTCAGCCGGCTCGAGGCGCGGGTCGACCAGGTGATCGAGATCGCCAAGGCGCGGCCGGCGCTGGTCCAGCTCGCCGCGACGATGGCGCTCGAGCACTACACCGCGATCCTCGCCGCGGAGCTGCTACGCAACCCGAGGCATCTCGAGGGCGCGGACGCCGAGAGCCGCGAGCTGTGGCGCTGGCACGCGCTCGAGGAGATCGAGCACAAGGGGGTCGCCTACGACACCTGGCTCCACGCCACCCGCAAGCTGAGCCGTTGGAAGCGGTGGAAGATCAAGGCGCTGACGATGCTGCTGATCAGTGGCACGTTCTGGGCGCATCGAATCGAGGGTACGCTCGACCTGATGGCCCAGGATGGCCTCACCGGCTGGCGCGCCAGGGCGGCGCTCGCCAGGTATCTGCTGGTCTCGCCCGGGCTCGTCACCCGTATGATCCCGGCGTGGCTGAGCTACTTCCTGCCCGGCTTCCACCCCTGGAATCACGATGATCGTGCGCTGATTCAACGGGTTGAAAGCGAGTATGAAGCGGCGGTTATGCCCACCGTGGTGGCAGCAGCCTGACTCCATACCCGAATTACTGAACGGAAAAATTCAGAAATTATTCGTTGCGGGGTTGAAACCCCTGCTACGTCCCCCCAATTGCCGCGACGCAGCAAAGGGGTAGAAGAACAATGCGGTCTGCAATCGCCATCCTCGGTCTGGCTCTGCTTTCGGCGTGCGGAGGCGCGCAGCCCCCGCAAGCGCCGCCGCCGCCCGAGGTCACCGTCGCCACGCCGCTTCAGCGCGAAGTCGTCGATTGGGACGATTATACCGGTCGCTTCGTCGCCCCGCAGGACGTCGAGATTCGTGCTCGCGTCAACGGTGTCATCACCGCGATCCACTTCCGCGACGGCCAGGACGTGCGCCAGGGTCAGCCGCTCTTTACGATCGATCCGCGCCCCTACCAGGCACAGCTCGCCCAGGCGCAGGCGCAGATCGCGCGCGCCCAGGCGGCGCTGACCAACGCCCGCCAGGTGACCGCGCGCAGCCGCGCGCTCGCCAGCGCGCAGGCGGTGAGCAAGGAGGAGCTCGAGACCAACATCGCCGCCGAGCGCAGCGCCGCCGCCGACCTCGCGGCGGGCCGCGCCTCGGCGAACGCCGCGCAGCTCAACTTGAGCTTCACCACCGTCCGCGCCCCGTTCAGCGGCCGCATGTCGGATCGCAAGGTGAGCCTGGGCGATTCGGTCGCCGACGGCCAGACGGTGCTCACCCGGATCGTCTCGATCGATCCGATCCGCTTCGAGTTCGAGGGTGCCGAGAGCTTCTACCTCAAGAACCTGCGCCAGGATGAGCGTGGCGAGCGCGGCTCCTCGCGCAACACCGCCAATCCGGTGCAGATCCAGCTCGCCGACGAGAGCGAATATCGCTGGAACGGCCGCATGCAGTTCCTCGACAGCGCGGTCGACCCGAACTCGGGCACGATCCGCGCCTATGCGCTGGTGCCCAACCCGACGCGCTTCCTGACGCCGGGCATGTTCGGCCGCGCGCGCCTCCTCGGCTCGGGCACCTATCGCGCGATGCTGATCCCCGACGAGGCGATCGTCACCGACCAGACCCGCCGTCTCGTCTATGTCCTGAGCAAGGATAACAAGGCGACGCCGCGCGTCGTGGAGATCGGTGCGAAGGTCGAGGGGCTGCGCATCGTCCGCGACGGGCTCGCCCCGACCGACAAGGTGATCATCACCGGGCACGGCCAGCTCCAGCCGGGTGCGCCGGTCAAGCCCAAGAAGGGCGTGATCAAGCCGGACGCTACCAAGCAGGCCGCGCCGACCGCGCCGACGGCCGAGCCGGCGTCGGGCCAGGCAACCGTCCGCTAAGAAGGGCGCAGCGATGAAATTCCCCCATTTCTTCATCGAGCGGCCGATCTTCGCGGCGGTGCTCTCGATCCTGATCGTGATCGTCGGCGCCATCGCCTATCCGTCGCTGCCGATCGCTCAGTATCCGAGCATCGCGCCGCCGACGGTGGTGGTCACCGCCACCTATCCGGGCGCGAGCGCGGAGACGCTGGCCGAGACGGTCGCCGCGCCGATCGAGCAGGCGATCAACGGCGTCGACAACATGATGTACATGACGTCGTCGTCGACCGGTAACGGCCAGACGCAGATCACGGTCACCTTCCGCCAGGGCACCGATGTCGACCAGGCGCAGGTGCTTGTGCAGAACAAGGTGGCGCAGGCCGAGCCGCGCCTGCCCGAGGAAGTGCGGCGCATCGGCATCACGGTGAACAAGAACTCGCCCGACTTCCTGATGGTCGCGTTCTTCACCTCGCCCGACAACAGCCTCGATGTGCAGTATATCTCGAACTATGTGACGCTACAGGTCCAGGATCGCATCGCGCGTATTCCGGGCGTCGGCCAGGCGCAGGCGTTCGGCGGGCGCGACTACAACATGCGCATCTGGATCGATCCGGGCCTCGCCGCCGCGCGCGACATGACCGTCGACGAGGTGGTCAACGCGATCCGCGGGCAGAACGTGCAGGTCGCCGCGGGGTCGGTCGGCCAGCCGCCCTACGGCAAGGCGAGCCCCTCGTTCGAGCTGGGCGTGCAGGCGAAGGGCCGCCTCACTTCGACGGAGGAGTTCGGCGGGATCGTAATCAAGCGCGATGCGGAGGGGCGGCTGACGCACCTGCGCGACGTGGCGCGGATCGAGCTCGGCGCGCAGGACTATAATTTCAACGGCTATCTCAACGACAAGCGCGCGGTCGGCATGGGCATCTTCCAGCTGCCCGGCTCCAACGCGCTGGCCACCGCGGAGGCGGTGAAGAAGGAACTCGAGACGCTGTCGAAGGACTTCCCGTCGGGAATGCGCTATTCGATCGACTACAACCCCACCGAATATGTCGCGGAATCGATCACCGCGGTCGAGCACACGCTGATCGAGGCGCTGGTGCTGGTGGTGCTGGTGGTCATCGTGTTCCTGCAGAGCTGGCGCGCGGCGATCATCCCGATCATCGCGATCCCGGTCTCGCTGGTCGGCGCCTTCGCGGTGCTGCTCGCCTTCGGTTACTCGCTCAACACCCTCTCGCTGTTCGGGCTCGTGCTCGCCATCGGCATCGTCGTCGACGACGCGATCGTCGTGGTGGAGAATGTCGAGCGCTTGATGGAGGAGAAGGGAATCTCGCCGCGCGAGGCCGCGCACGAGACGATGGACGAGGTGTCGGGCGCGATCATCGCGATCTCGGCGGTGCTGGTCGGCGTGTTCATCCCGACCATGTTCATCCCGGGCATCTCGGGTGCCTTCTACCAGCAGTTCGCGATCACCATCGCCTCGGCGACGGTCATCTCGGCGTTCGTCTCGCTGACGCTGTCGCCGGCGCTGTGCGCGCTGGTGCTCAAGCGGCCCGAGCACGACAAGCCCGCGCCGGCCGGCCTGCTCGGCCTGCCGACGCGCGCCGGGCGCAAGTTCAACGAAGGCTTCAGCTGGCTGTCAGAGAAATACGGCAAGCTCACCTCGCGGCTGGTGCGGATGCTGGCGATCGTCGGCGTGGTCTATGTCGCGCTGATCCTGGTCGCGGGCTGGCGCTTCACCTCGACACCGAGCGGCTTCATCCCGCCGCAGGATCAGGGCTATCTGATCGGCGTCGTGTCGCTGCCGCCGGGCTCGTCGCTCCAGCGCACCGACGCGGTCGTGCGCGAGACGATCGCGCGCGCCAACAAGCTGCCGGGCATGCAGTTCTCGGTCGGCTTCGCCGGTCTCGACGGCGCGAGCTTCTCGACCGCGCCCAATGCCGGCGTCGTGTTCTTCGGCTTCAAGCCGCACGCCGAGCGCGACCAGAGCGCCGACGAGATCCAGGGTGCGCTCTATGGCGCGCTCGCGGGGATCGAGGGCGGCAACGTGCTGGTCATCGCGCCCCCGCCCGTGCCGGGCATCGGCACCGGCGGCGGGTTCAAGATGATGGTCCAGGACCGCAGCGGGCAGGGCTATAATGCGCTGGCCCAGGCGTCGATGGCGATGATGATGGGCGCGAACCAGCAGGAGGCGGTCGCCGGCGCGTTCAGCCTGTTCAACACCGGCACCCCGCGCCTTACCGCGGATGTCGATCGCGAGCGGGCCGAGCGCATGGGCGTACCCGTCGCGAACATCTTCTCGACGCTCGGCTCGTATCTCGGCTCGTCCTACGTCAACGACTTCAACTATCTCGGCCGCACCTATCGCGTGACCGCGCAGGCGGACGCGCCCTATCGCGACGACGCATCTGACATCCAGGTGCTCAAGACGCGCTCGGCGGCGGGCGAGATGGTGCCGATGAGCTCGGTGATGACGCTCAAGAACGACAGCGGGCCGTATCGCGTGGTGCGTTACAACCTCTATCCGGCGGCCGAGCTGATGGGTGACACCAAGCCCGGCTATTCGACCGGCCAGGCGCTCGATTCGATGGAGGCGCTCGCCGGGCAGGTGCTGCCCGAGGGCATGGGTTACGAATGGACCGAGCTGGCGTTCGAACAGCGCCAGGCGGGTAACACCGGCGTCATCGCCTTCGTGCTGGCGGTGGTGTTCGTCTTCCTGCTGCTCGCCGCGTTGTACGAGAGCGTGGTGCTGCCGCTGGCGGTGATCCTGATCGTGCCGATGTGTCTGCTGGCGGCGATCCTGGGCGTGAACGTGATGCGGATGGACAATAACATCCTGACGCAGATCGGCCTGGTGGTGCTTATCGGCCTCGCCGCGAAGAACGCGATCCTGATCGTCGAATTCGCACGCCAGAACGAGGAGCAGGGCATGGACATGCGCACCGCGGCCGAGCACGCCGCGCACCAGCGCATGCGCCCGATCATCATGACCTCGATCGCGTTCATCCTCGGCGTGCTGCCGCTGGTGATCGCGAGCGGGGCGGCGGCGGAGCTTCGCCAGGCGCTGGGCGTCGCGGTGTTCTTCGGCATGATCGGCGTGACTATCTTCGGCCTGATCTTCACCCCGGCCTTCTACGTGATCAGCCGCCAGTTCGGCGACTGGACGCGTAACCAGGTCAACAAGATGCGCGGCAAGCCGAAGGAGCCGCCCCACGCCCCTGCTCTGGAGCCTGCAGAATGAAGCGCCTGGTCATCACGTTGCTGGCGGGTTCGCTGCTGGCGGGCTGCGCGGTCGGGCCCAACTATGAACGGCCCGAGACGCCGCAGGCCGCGGCGGGGGCGTTCGTCGATCCCGGTATCACCAAGGTGTCGCCGGGCGAGGTCGAGGGCGAATGGTGGCACCTGTTCAAGGATCCGGTGCTCGACCGGTTGGTGGTCGAGGCGCTCACGCACAACACCGACATCCGCCAGGCCTCGGCCAATTTGAAGCGCGCGCGCGCGATACTGTCGGAGGCGCGCGGCCAGCGGCTGCCCACGACCGATGTGAACGCCAGCTATACGCGGCAGCGGATCGGCGCCGCCGGGCAGCCGGGGGTTCAGCTGCCGCCCGGGGTGGACGGGTTCGAGTTCGACAGCTTCCAGGTCGGTTTCGACGCCTCGTACGAGGTCGACCTGTTCGGACGGGTGAGCCGCTCGATCGAGGCCGCACGCGGCGACACCGAGGCGGCGCAGGCAGCGCTTGACGGCGCGCGCGTGGCGATCGCGGCTGAGACCGCGCGGACCTATGCCAGCGCCTGCGGCTTCGCGGCGCAGGCCGAGGTGGCGCGCGAGACGGTGCGGCTGCAGACGCGCACGCTCGAGCTGACTCAGCGGCTGGTCGAGGCCGGGCGCGGCACCGCGCGCGACATCGACCAGGCGCGCGTGCTGACCGAGAATGCGCGCGCGCAGGTGCCGGCATTCGAGGCCGAGCGGCGCGCCGCGCTCTATGCGCTGGCGACGCTGACCGGCAAGCCGCCGGCCGAACTCGATACGCAGGCGAGCCAGTGCGTGACGCCCCCCGGCGTCTCCGCGCTGATCCCGGTCGGCGACGGCCAGGCGCTGCTCGCGCGGCGGCCCGACGTGCGCGAGGCCGAGCGTCGCTTGGCGGCCGACACCGCGCGGGTCGGGGTAGCGACGGCTTCGCTCTATCCCTCGATTCGGCTGCTCGGATCGGTGTCGCTCGGCGCGCAGAGCCTGGACGATCTGGGCAAGGGCTCGTCGTTCAATTTCTCGCTCGGGCCGCTGCTCAGCTGGAGCTTCCCCAACGTCACCGCGGCGCGTTCGCAGATCCGCCAGGCCGAGGCGGGGGCGGAGGGCTCGCTTGCGGCGTTCGACGGCGCGGTGCTCACCGCGCTGCGCGAGGTCGAACAGGCACTGGCGCGATATTCGGGCGAGATCGTGCGCAACGTCGCGTTGCGCCGCGCCGACACCGCCGCGACCAATGCCGCGCGGATCGCGATCCTGCGCTTCGACGCCGGCCGCGACAGCCTGCTCCAGCGCATCGATGCCGAGCGCGAGCGTGCGGCGGCGCGGGCCTCGCTCGCTCAGTCGAACGCAGCGCTGGCCGAGGCACAGGTGGCGCTGTTCAAGGCGCTCGGCGGCGGCTGGGAGGATGCCCCCGCACCGGTGCGACGCGAAGCGGCGGCGGCGGTCACCACCCCTTAGGGCGATGCCTGAATCAAAGGAGACGGGCGCCCGCCGTGTTGCGTGACGGTGGCGGGCGTCCGGCTCCGTCTTGGGGTGGCGCTGGCGTGCGGAAACCGCCATCGTGGCTGCCGAGGACCGCATGACCCCCTTTCACCATCTGCTCGTCAACAATCTGATCGCCAGCATCACCAACTTCACCGTGTGGTTCGCGGTGACCTTCTGGGTGTTCCTCGAGACCAAGTCGGTGTTCGCGACGGGCATGATCGCGGGCCTGTACCTGGTGCTGACCGCGGCGTTGGCGATCTGGTTCGGCAGCCTGGTCGATCATCATCGCAAGAAGCGAGTGATGATGGTGTCGAGCGCGGCGTCGCTGCTGCTCTACGCGATCTCGTTCGCGGGCTATTTCCTCGCGCCCGCGGGAAGCATGACCAGGATCGCAGCCGCGCCGCTGTGGCTCTTCCTGTTCGCGGTGATGCTCGGCGTGATCGCGGGCAATCTGCGCAACATCGCATTGCCGACGCTGGTCACGTTGCTCGTGCCCGAGGACCGGCGCGACAAGGCTAATGGCCTGGTCGGCATGGTCACTGGGATCGGCTTCCTCACCACCTCGGCGATCAGCGGCTTCCTGGTCGCGTGGGGCGGGATGGTCGTGACCCTGGGCTTCGCGATCGCGCTGTCGGCGCTGGCGATGCTTCACCTCGCCTTCGTGCATGTCGACGAGCCGCGTACGGAAGGCGGGCATGACGAGCCAAAGCGGGTCGACCTTGCGGGCACGATCCGTGTCGTCGGTGCGGTGCCCGGGCTGTTCGCGCTGATCTTCTTCGCGGCGTTCAACAACCTGTTGGGCGGCGTATTCATGGCGCTGATGGACGCCTATGGCCTGTCGCTGATGAAGGTCGAGGCATGGGGCCTGCTGTGGGCGTTCGTCTCCTGCGCCTTCATCCTCAGCGGCTTCCTGATCTCGCGCACCGGGCTCGGCAAGAACCCGCTGCGCACATTGCTGCTGGTCAACCTCGTGGTGTGGGCGGTGGCGGCGGTGTTCACCATCCAGTCGTCGATCCCGCTGCTCGCCGCCGGTTGTTTCATCTGGCTGTTCCTCGGCCCCTATGCTGAGGCGGCGGAGCAGACCACGCTGCAGAAGGTGGTACCGTTCGAGCGGCAGGGCAGGGTGTTCGGCTTCGCGCAATCGGTCGAGCAGGCGGCGTCGCCGCTCACCGCCTTCCTGATCGCGCCGCTCGCGCAGTTCGTGTTCATCCCATTCATGACCGACGGGGCGGGGGCCGATGCGATCGGCGACTGGTATGGCCGCGGGCCCGAGCGTGGCATGGCGCTGGTCTTCACGATCGCCGGCGTGATCGGCGTGCTGGTGACGATCGTCGCGTTCGGCTCGCGCGCCTATCGCCAGCTGTCCGGGGCTTATGCACGGGAAGAGGTTGCGGCGTGATGGTGCGGCGCTGGCTGCGGCAGCTCGCCGTGCTGGCGGCGCTCGTGCTGATCTTGATCGCCTTCGCCGAGCTGCGCAGCCCGCCCGAGCGACTCGCCGGCGAGGGCGCGAAGATCCATGTGGCCGACGGCGACAGCCTGCGCATCGGTGAGCGGACGGTACGGCTGCAAGGGATCGACGCGGTCGAGCTGCACCAACCCTGCACGACGCCTGAGGGCAAGCAGTGGAAGTGCGGCATCGAGGCGCGCAAGGCGCTGCAAGCACTGGTGCGCAAGGGCGGTCTGGTGTGCGAGACTCATGCGACCGACAATTTCGGTCGGGCGGTATCGACCTGCTCGGTCAAGGGTGTGGCGGATGTCGGCGCGGTGCTGGTCGCGCAGGGCTGGGCGGTCAGCGGGGACGGGGAACGGGAAGGCCTCCACCTCGCCGAGCAGCAAGCCGCGCGCGCCGCGCGCCGCGGCATCTGGCGCGGTAGCTTCCAGCGCCCGGCCGAATGGCGTGCCGCGCACCCGCGCAGCGCGCCGTCGGTGCCGGCGGCCTGAACCGGGGGGTTCAGGCCGCCATTCGGTCGCACGGATCGTCGCTGCGGCCCTCGTCCGACAGGCGCTGCTCGTACTCGACGCACTTCACCTCGCCGCCGCGCCCGCGCGAGTAGCGCGCAACGACGCGGCCGGTCGGCCGGAAGCCGAGCTTGCGCAAGACCCGTCCCGAGCCGGGGTTGTCGACATAATGGCCCGCGGCGAGCCGGGGAACGCGGAGGGTGCGGGCGATCGCGACGACCGCCGCGCCCGCCTCGGTCGCGTAACCACGGCCCCAGGCGTCGGGCGTGATCCAGTAACCCATCTCGTACGGCTCGTCGTCATAGGGGCCGAAGCCGACGCCGCCGACGATGCGGCTGGTGCCGTCCTCGAGCGCGCAGATCAGGAAGCTGGTGTCGCTCGGCTTCCGCTCTTCGCCCAGGAACGCTTCGGCATCGCCGAGCGTGTAGGGCCAGGGCGCGCGGCCGAGATTGCGGACCACCTCGTGATGGCCGATCGCATGGGCGAGCTCGGGCGCGTCCTCGATCCAGCCGGGCCGCAGCATCAGTCGTTGTGTTCTCGCGAACATCTACACTCTCCTCGCATGTCGCCACTGGCCCGGTTTGATGACGGTCCTGCGACGATTTCGGTTGGAGGGAGCATGAAAAAAGGGAGACCGGGGCGACCCGTCTCCCTTTTGCGGTCTCCTGAAGCGGAGACCCGGATCGCCCTGGCGGGCAACCCGGCTGGTTACCCTATGTTATTCGGCTGCTTCCGCAATCATCTCGATCGAGCAGAATTTGCGGCCGAGCTTGCCGTCGTGGAATCGTACGCGGCCGTCGGTGAGCGCGAAGAGGGTATGGTCCTTGCCGATGCCCACATTGACGCCCGGATAGAACTTGGTCCCGCGCTGGCGCACGAGAATGTTGCCGGCAATGGCCAGCTGGCCGCCGAACTTCTTCACGCCGAGGCGCTTTGCTTCCGAATCGCGGCCGTTACGCGAAGAGCCGCCTGCCTTCTTATGTGCCATGGTTGGGTGCTCCTCTTACGCTTCCGCAGCCGCGGCGGTCTCGCCCTCGGCCTCGGTCTTCTTGGCCTTGGTCGCGGCCTTCTTCTTCTCCTGCGCACCGATCGCGGTGATCTTCAGGATCGTGTGGTTCTGGCGATGGCCGTTCTTGCGGCGGTAGTTGTGCCGACGGCGCTTCTTGAAGACGATGACCTTCTCGCCCTTCGCCTGCGCGACGATCTCGGCCGAGACGGTGAGGCCGTCGGTGGGCTTCAGCTCCGAACCCTCGCCGGCGAGCAGGACGTCGCCCAGCGTGATGGTCGAACCGGCTTCACCGTCGAGCTTCTCGACGACGATCTTGTCTCCGGCGGCGACGCGATACTGCTTGCCGCCCGTGCGCACGATAGCGAACATGGCTCTTTCTCAATTCCAAATGCTTGTGCCCGCGCGGGGCAAGCCCGGCGGGAGGAACGGCGCGGTTATGCGAATCGACGCTCCAAGTCAACCTTTATGCCGGGCTTTTCGCCCGGAATGCGGCACCAGACCGCTCCCCCCACCCGGCCACCCATCAAGATATGCTGGCGTGGGTGGCCGGGTGGGGAGCGGTCTGGTGCCGCCACGCGTCGTGAGGCGCATCAAGCAATCAGTGCCGGTGCTCGCGCTTGAGCTGGTAGCGGCCGCCGCTGTAGCGTTCGAACAGGCCGCCGATCGCCGGGTGATTGACCGGCTCGTCGCTGTCGTCGCTGACCAGGTTCTGCTGGCTGACATAGGCGACGTAGCTCGACTCTGCATTCTCGGCGAGCAGATGGTAGAAGGGCTGGTCCTTGCGGGGGCGCACGTCCTCGGGGATCGCCTCGTACCACTCGTCGGTGTTGGCGAAGACCGGGTCGACGTCGAAGATCACGCCGCGGAAATCGAACAACCGGTGCCGCACCACGTCGCCGACGTTGAAGCGGGCATGCGCGACCGGCGGCACCGGGACGCCGGACGTGGACAGGTCGAAGGGGACGGAATCGCGATTCATGTTCTCAATCTAGTGACGCCTGCACGTTGCACAAGAACGCGCGGGATGAGCGCTTGTGCCATGCGATTCTTTGGTCTAGAGGCGCCCGCTCGACTGACCGGACCGGCATATGACGCGCCCGGATCCCCTCGCGGAGAGGTGGCAGAGTGGTCGATCGCGCCGCACTCGAAATGCGGTTTACGGGGAACCGTAACGTGGGTTCGAATCCCACCCTCTCCGCCACTATCCGGTTGCGCGCCAGATGCGCATCGCGCGTACCTCCGATTCGGCTTGCCATCCGGCCCCGATCCTGCAGGTTCGTTACGGCTGAGTCATGGCACCCCACGTCGTGCCGGAGATCCCCTGGTCGCGCGCAGCGCCCGACAATCTCGGCGGCTTCTGCGCCGCCTGCTGGCACATGGCACGCCAGATCGTGGCGGGCGGGGTCAAGGTACCGGTCGGCCTGATCCAGGCGTCATGGGGCGAATCGACAATCGAGGATTGGATGAAGCTGCTGGTCCTGGACGACGGCCGACCGGCCACCGAGATCCGCTACGCATGGCAGGGCTCACCGCCGCTCAACCTCTATGCGCAGAGGGGTTTGCCGGTCAGTCCGTTCCGGATCGCGATCTCGGACTAAGAGCGACGTTACTACCGAACCGGCACGGATGCGCCGGCATAGGGGTCGTACGCCGGACTCGGTTTCGGCGCGGGGGCCGATGGTGGCGGCGGCGCTGGGGGCGGGGCAACCGCGACGCCTCCGCCGCTGCCCGCCTCGCCGGCCCGCATCAGCCCTGCCGCAATGACCGGCGCCCCGAAGACGATGAAGCAGCCCAGGATCACGATCGCACCCCGCTGCAAGTTGATGCGGCCGTTCAGCATGCCGAACCCGATCCACGCGACCGCGATCACCGCGAGCGTCGTCGCCAGCGTCCCCAGCAGCGTTCCCTGAACCCAATGGGCCGCATCGACCAGCAGGCTGGTGCCAGCGGGGCCCGAGAGCGCATCGGCCATGTCAGCTCCCCGCGCCGAGCATCTTGCCGGTGACGACCTGCGCCACATAGCGCCGCCCGCCCGCGCGACCGAGCTGCACATAGAGATCGATGGTCGAGCGAACATAGTGATGCACGTCGGCGCGGCTGAGCTGAGTCCCGCCCTGCAGCGCGAGCAAGGTGATCTGCTCGATCGCGCCCATCGGGCTGTCGGCATGGACGGTGGTCATCGAGCCCGGATGCCCGGTATTGACCGCGCGCAGGAAGGCGAGCGCCTCGTCGCCGCGCAGCTCGCCAAGGATGATGCGATCAGGCCGCATGCGCAACGCGGCGGCGACGAGATCGTTGGCGGTCACGCGCGCCTCGCCGAGCTCGCTGCGCGCCGCGAGCAAGCCGACCGCGTTGGCGTGCTGGATCTGCAGCTCGGGCGTGTCCTCGATGAAGAGCAGCCGCTCGTCTGCCGGGATCTCGGCCATCAGCGCGTTGAGGAAGGTTGTCTTGCCGGTCGAGGTTCCGCCCGCGACGAGGATGTTCTTGCGCGCCCGCACGGCGGTCGCGAGGGCGTCTGCGATGTCGCCCGCGGCAAGCGCGTGATCGATCCCCTTCTCGGCGTCCGATGCGCCGGTGGCGCCGGTCCGCGTCGTGGCGAAGGCGCCGCGCTCGACATAGTCCGCCAGCCGCAGGTTGGGCGACACATGCTTGCGGATCGCGAGTGCGATGCCGCCGCGCGTCGCCGGCGGCCCGACGACCTGCACGCGCGCGCCGTCGGGCAAGGTCGCCGAGAGGAGCGGGTGCTCGCGGCTGATCCCCTGGTGCGCGAGCGCCGCGATCTGCCGCGCGAGCCGCTCGAGCGTCGCTTCGTCGAGCTCGGGGCTCTCGAACCGCTCGATCGTGCCGCCGGTGCTCTCGGCCCACATCTCGTGCGGCTGGTTGACATAGACGTCGGTCACGTCCGGGCGCGCGAGGAGGTGGGCGAACGGCCGCAGATAGGCGTGCAGATAGACTTGCCTACGCACTGGCCTGCTCATCGCGTGGTGCCGGCTCCGGTGAAATCGAGGTCGCGTGCGACGAAAACGCTGACGCTGGTGCCCGGCTTGACGGTGAGCGTCGGGGTGATCTGCTGCGGCTGGATAGCCTGCCCGGTCACCGAGGAGCCGGGAAAGGCGTAGATCGTCGGCGCGCCCGCTTCCTTCGACGCGATGTTGACGCCGATATCGAGGATCGACTGGAGGATCGCGCCGCCGAACCGCTCGAAGAAATGTGAGTTGACGCGCGCACGGACGCCGGTCCGGCCTACAGTGTCGGCGACCGGCGATCCGATCGCGATCGTGACTCCGTCCGGGCGGATCAGCCGCGTCCAGTTGACCAGCGCGCGCTTCTGCCCGGCGGAATTCTCGGCGCCATATTCGCCGATCAAGCGGCTGCCACGCGGGATCAGCACGCGCGAATTGTCGAAGCCGCGCACGTCGCGCGAGACGATCGCGCGTGCGAAGCCGGCCCGGGTCGAATCGAGGCCCGATTCGAGCACCGCCTGGATCAGCGTCCCCTGCACGATCGTCGTCGAACGATTGGCGAGCGCGCCGGCGCGGGCGCGGCTCGTGTCGCGTGCGAGCGCGGCCTGTCCCCTCGCGGCGGGGCCGTCGCTGCCCTCGTTGCGGTCAGCGGCCTCGCGGCGAGTTTGGGCGCCCTGGTCGATCACCAGCATGGTCGAGGAATATTCGCGCGCCGGCTCGGGCGGTGGGGCCGGCTGGGGCTGGGGGGCCGGCGCATAGACGATCTGCGGCTCGGGCGGCGGCGCCGCGCGCACCGGCGCTGTCGGCGGCGGCGGAAGGGTCGCCGGCACCGCTCGCACGGGCTGCGGCGCAGGCAGGGGCGGCGGCGTATAGGCCGGCGGGATGACGAGCGCGGGTGGCGGCGCGAAGGTGCCGGCGTCAGCGCTTCGCGCAGTCACCGCGGGCGTGGAGAGCGACTGCCGCCGCGTCTCCAGAATGGCGAACAGGATCACCGCGGCGATGCCGGCCGCGGCGACGAAGACCCACATGGGAAGCGGGCGGGCCGTCGAACCGACGTGCGGCCGGATGTCCCTGGGTTCGGTGGGGGCGGCGGGTTGCTCGGAGGCGCTCATCGCTTGACCTTCCGCTGGATCCGGACCGCCTTGGCACGCTGCTTGTCGATCCGGAAGACGAGCTCTCTGGCCACGCCGTCGATGACGTAGAGCCCGTCCTGGACGACGCCGTTCGCCAGCGTCTCGCGGCCCTGGTCGTTGATCGCGTAGACGGCGGGCATCGCGGCATTTGCGGGCCACTCGATATAGGTCCTGACGCCGTCGTCACTGATTCCCGATGGGCGCAGCTTGCGGTCCCCGCTCACGCGATAGCGCGTCTCGAGCGGCGAGGCGGTGGCCGTTGCCTCGGTGCGCGCTTCCGGCGCGGCGGGGTACGCGAAGCGCACGGTGTAGGCCATCGTCGGGGAGGGACCGGGCAGCGGGTGGAGGTCGAAGGCATAGGTCCGGATGTCGGTCACGACCGTCATGTTGGTCGAAACTCCGCCTTGGACCGGCTTGATGAAGAGATGGTCGCCGCGCTTGGTCGGAGTCACCATCCATGCCGCGCTGTCGCCCAGCCCGACGCTCTCGATCCGCTCGTCGGCGGCGAATTCGAGGCTGAGCTGGTAGCCCGGCGCCACCTCGAGCGTCACCACCTGATTGTTGCGATATTCGACGATCTGAAGGCGCGGATCGCCCTCCGAAGGCTGCGGGCGATATTGCCCGAGCGCCGGTGCCGCGATCGTCAGTGCGAGATACGCCGCCCAAGCGCCGAGCTTCATGGCCGGGCTCCCTGGGGTATGACGGTGGCGGTTGCCGGGAGCTGCGACGGCAATGCCGAGGGCGGCGGAGCGGGCGGCGGCGCGGGCGTCGGCTCCGGCGGCAACGCCTCGGCGTCGCGGCGGTAGCGGATGACCTGGAAACCGAGCGGATTGACGTAGCGATCCTCGACTCGCATCGGCTCGCCCGAGAAGCGGTAACGGATCACCGCCACCCACGAGCCGAGCAACTGTGCCTGCCCGCCTTGCTGGTCGATGCGGCGCGTGTCGAAGCGGACCATCGCCGCCTCCGGCCCCAGCGGCGACACGCTCTTCACCTGGGTCTCGATCACGGTCGAGCGCGGATAGCGGTTGAGCGGACTGTCCGGAAAGCTCGGCTGCATCGCCGCGATGTAACGGCTGCGCGCGCTGTCCGCGGACCACAGCGCCACCTTGCGGTAGTTGGCCTGCAATGTATTGATTTCGAAGCTTTCTCTGGCGATCACATATTGCACCAGGAAGGATTGGGTGAGCGCGGTGTCGCCGGCGATTTTCGGGGCTTCGAGCGGCTTGAGCGCCTGTACGAAGCCGGTGTGCTTGTCGACCATCAGCGTATAGGGCTCGACCGTCTTGAGCGGGGTCAGGAAGATCAGCGCGATCGCCTCGCACACCGCGATCACCGCCGCGACCGCGGCGACGATCCAGGCCACCCGCCGCGACGCGCGCAGCGACTCCGCCTGATCATGCGCCCAGCTCGAGGCTTCGCGGAAATAGCTTTCGCGCGCTTTGGGGTGATCGGACTTCATTGCTGATCTCTCCGGCCGGCGCTCGCCGACACGCGGTTGATGGTGCGTCGCCGGAACGTCTGCCCCAACGGTGCTGCGGCGGCTGCAGCGCTCTCACGCGAGACGGCCTGGACCGGTACCCGCATCGCAGCCTGGGCGGCGTTGCCCGGGCCGTCGGCTTCGCGCCGCTGGCTAGCCGCGACGGCATCTGCGATCGCGATGGCGCGGGAGCGCGCCACCGCAGGCTCGCTCGCTTCAGCGCCGGGCGAACGCGGCTCCGCCGTCGCGCCCGCGGATCGCGGCGCGAGCGCATTCGTGGCCCATTGCCAGACCTCCGGAAAGCGGAAGCCCATGGCGAGCCGGGCGAGCGCCCAGAGCATCGCCGCCAATACCAGCGCGAAGATCCCCGTGGTCACGAGCAGTTCGACCGGCGCGTTCGGTACCGATACGTTCGCCGCGCGGATCGCGAGAATCCGCGCCAGCCAGGATTCGAGCAACGCGAGCTCGATCCCGAGCACGATCGACACGCCGAGCGCGCCGAGCGCGGCACCGAGCAAGGCGCGCAGCCACCCCTCGAACAAGCCGCGCGTCGCGCCGAACAGCAGGAAGGCGAAGAAGAACGGCGCCAGCGCGAGCAGGAGTCCGGCGATGATCCGCACCGATGCGAAGGCGCCCACGACGCCGCCGAGATAGAAGATCCGGGAAAGCGCGAGCGCGTCGAATCCCGGCAGGACCGGCGGAGTCCGTTGCGCCGCCTGCTCCGGGGTCTGCGGATAGCCGGCCCCGTCCGATGCCAGCGATGCGAGTATCCGGTCGGTCGCCTCGAGCCGAGCGACCATGCCGCCCTGCGCGCCGGGCAGGCCGCTCGCGCCGCCGATCGAAGCGGTCAGCTCCGCGGGGCCCTTGAATACGGTGTCGTAGACGAGTGTCTGATAGGGCGGCCAGCTCGTCGCCAGCACCAGCACGACGCCGATCTTGACGAAGGCCAGCACCCCCTCGCGCACGCTCGGCACCTGCCCCAGCATCATGCGATAGCCGAACAGCGCCACGAAGATCGTGATGAGGGCAGTGAGGATCAGCGAGAAAGTAGAGCCCGGCGCCGCCAGCGCTTGATAGCCGCTCGCGCCCAGCAGCTGCGCCTGGCAATCGACGAACGCGAGGATCGCGCTGAGATAGCCGCCATCGACCGGAAGCGCGGGGCAACTCATGCGAGCTCCAGCAGCTTGGGCATCCAGTCGGCCGGGTCGTCGCCGCTGGTGCTGCGGATTTCGTCGAGCAGCCGCACGGTGCGCTCGCGGCCCGACAGGATCGTCAGCAGATCGCGCTCGCCGGTCAGGTTGAGCCGTGCGACGACGCTGTGATTGCCGTGCTTGATCAGGAAGCAGTGCGCGCTGTCCGGCAGGTTGCGCACCAGCTCGAACTCGTGCTCGCTGAGTCCGAAGCCGTCGATATAGTCCGCCGCCCGCGCCTTGGGATTGGCCATGAAGATCTGGGTCGCGGCCTGCTCGATGATCGCGCTGGCGATGCGGCTCTCGAGCGCGTCCTGCGCGCTCTGCGTGGCGAAGCCGACGATGCCGTTGCGCTTGCGGATCGTCTTTTCCCAATCCTTGATACGCCGCACGAACACCTCGTCGTCGAGCGCCTTCCAGCCCTCGTCGACCACGATGATCGAGGGGGAGCCGTCAAGCCGTTCCTCGACGCGATGGAACAGGGTCCGACCCGCTGGTGCGGCGCAGCATGACCG
>NZ_JBCNMA010000053.1:0-20735 GCF_039595165.1 Sphingomonas sp. | reverse complement strand
ACGCCTATCAGGCCAGCCACAGCTACAGCGTGGCGGACCATATGCTGGGTGATTGAAAGCGGGCCGGCGCCGGGCGGGGCCCTGCTTGACGAACCGCCGCCGCGCTGCCACGGGTCACGCGTTTTGGGTGCGACCGGCAAAGGCTCGTGCCGGACGAGGGCCGACCACTGGGGCGCTGCTCGCGGCCACTGCGGTCGCGATTCGCATAAAGCTGGAGGCGTGGATGCGAACTCTTTCGGCCATGACCGGACTGTTGCTGCTCGCGGCGTGCGGCGGGGCGGGCGAGACGACCAATTCGGCGGAGTCCGGCATTGCCGGGGCGCCGGAAAATGGCCTTGCGACCGGGAACGCGCTCGAGGCGGCGAACGTGATCGAGCCGGAGAATGCCGCCGACGCGGCGCCAGCGGATGCGCGGCCACTGGTCAATCTCGCGCCGGGGGCGCTGAGCCTGGTCGATCCCAACAACGGTCGTGCGCGCGAGCTGAGGTTCGGAGTCGACCGCACGACGGCCGAGCGCGCGGTGCAGGCGGCGCTCGGCGGGCGGGCCGAGCGCGGCACGAGCCGGGAATGCGGCGAGGGGCCTATGGACTTCGCACGAATGCCGGGCGGCCTGCTTATCCTGTTCCAGGACGATCGGTTCGTCGGCTGGTTCCTCGACCGGGGCGACGCGACGCTCACCACGGCGTCGGGCATCGGCATCGGCTCGACCCGCAAGGAGCTGACTGGTGCCTATGATGCCGAGATCTCCGAGAGCTCGCTGGGCGAGGAATTCACCGCGGGCGACCTTTCGGGACTGTTGAGCGGGACGGAGCCAACTGCCAAGGTGACGGCGATCTGGTCAGGACAGGTATGCAACTTGCGATGAGCGTTTCCTTTTACGGCATTCCCAATTGCGACACGGTGAAGAAGGCGCGGACCTGGCTCGACGCCAATGGTGTCGCCTACGATTTCCACGACTACAAGAAAGAGGGCGCCGATCCCGCGCGGCTCGCCAAATGGGCCGAGGCGGTGGGATGGGAGAAGCTGCTCAACCGTGCCGGCACCACCTTCCGCAAGCTCGACGAGGCGGACAAGATCGATATCGACGAGGCCAAGGCGCTGCGGCTGATGGCCGCGCATCCGTCAGTGATCAAGCGGCCTGTGGTCGAGTATCGCGGCGGCGTGCTGGTCGGGTTCAAGGCCGAGGAATGGGCCGGAGCGTTGCTCTGACGAAATGATTGGCAAAATCACCATTTAGGGTAGGGTGCTGCCATCGAACGGCCCAAGGGGGAGAGGTTCCGATGGCAAGCAGTTTCGCGCAAAAGCCGCCCGTCTGGCTCTATATCGCCGGCATCGTTCTGCTTCTTTGGGGCCTCGCGGGGTGCTGGGCCTTCTACATGCACGTTACGCTGGGTGCAGCGGCGAATCCCCAGGCGACCGACTGGGACCGAGCCTATTACGCCGCGCTGCCGAGCTGGTTCGCGATCGATTTCGCCGTTGCTGTGGGCGCCGGCGCGCTCGGTTCGATCGCGTTGCTGTTGCGATCCAAATGGGCCGTGACGCTCTACTGGATCTCGTTGATCGCGGTGGTGATCCAGTTCGGCTACATGTTCCTCGCGACCGATGTCATCGCGGTGAAGGGCGCATTGGCCACGCTGTTCCCGGCCTTCGTCTTCGCGATCGCGCTGTTCGAGGTGTGGTTCTCAGGCATGGCGACGAAGCGCGGCTGGCTGCGCTAAGCGGAAAAGGACCCGGGATCGCGTTTAGGGGCCGCGATCCCGGGCTCCGCGGCGGAGGACCGGCGCGAAGTCGTGTGTCAGGTCTCGTCCTGCTGCCACTGGAAGACGTCTTCGAGCGGCTTGTCGAAGACCTGCGCGATGCGGAACGCGGTCTCGAGGGTGGGGGAATATTTGCCCTGCTCGATCGCCGCGATCGTCTGGCGGGTGACCCCGACGCACTCGCCGAGCTCGGCCTGAGTCATCTCCCCCGCCAGGAAGCGCAGGGTGCGGATCTGGTTGACGATGCGCGGCTTAGCCATGCCAGCCCCGCCGGTAGCTGAGGATGATCAGGGCTGTGCTGACGGTCTCGGCGACGACGATCGCGAGCAGCGCGGTGTTGACGATCTTCCATGCCGGCTCGGTGAACGGCATCACCACCCCGGCCAGGATCATGCCGGCCATCAACGTGTAATAGCCCGCGGTCGCGCCGCGCCGCGCGATGGCGCGGTCGCGCTCGTCGGCCCTCGCTTGGCCCTCGCGGCGGGCGCGGATCGAGAGGACCGCGCTGGTGACGGCGACGATGATGCCTTGGGTTCCGGCGATGATGCCGAACGGAAGCAGAATGCCGAGCAGGCTCGGCTCCCCTTGCCGAAGCGCGAGCAGCAGCCAGGTGAAGTAGATCGTATAGGCGGCGAGCATGGCGACGAGGGTCAGCCAGGCGAGCTTCTCGCGATAGGCCATGTCAGTTCTCCAGCCGGTAACCGATCGCGGTGGCGCCGAACCGCGCCGCCTCGCCCAGGATGAACACGCCGATCAGCGCGAAGACGGTGCCGGCGCCGTGCAGCCCGAGATGGAGCCAGACGATCACCCCGACGATGCCGAGCACGACGACCAGATAGGCCACCCCGGTGGCGCGCCGCCCCACTGCGCGATCACGCTCGTCGGCCGGCGCATTGGCTTCGCCGGGCGAGCGGATCGCCCAGATCGCCGTGGCCGCCACCATCATCACCGCCTGAGCGATCGTCGCCGCGATGAACGGACCGAGCAATGCCATGCCATGGCCGCCCGCCCCGGACAGAGCGAGTATGAGGAACCCGCCCCAGATGAGGACGGTGGTGAGAAACGCCGCCCAGGCGATCTTTTCCCGAAAGGCCATAAGCCGACTCCGTGTTCGTGCAATGTGACTTGATGTTGGAAATATATTACACGGAGTCAAGTTTCATGTTCATCTGACAGCGAGCCACTGGCGCGCCCTCGAGAGCGGCGGTAAAGCGCGCGCCATGTCCACGACCTTCACGATCGACACCGCCACCAGCCGCGTCACCCCGACTCCCGCGCCGATGAAGCGGCTGACGGTGCCCGCGATCCAGGGACGCAAGGGTAAGGACCCGGTGGTGATGCTGACCGCCTACACCGCGCGCATGGCGCAGCTGCTCGATCCGCATTGCGACCTGCTGCTGGTCGGCGACAGCCTGGGGCAGGTGATCTACGGCCTGCCGTCGACGCTCGCGGTGACGCTCGACATGATGTGTGCACATGGCGCCGCGGTGGTGCGGGGCAGCTATCACGCGGTGGTGATCGTCGACATGCCGTTCGGCACCTACGAGGGGAGTCCGGAACAGGCCTTCGCCTCGGCTTCGCGCATCCTCGCCGAGACCGGCGCGGCCGGGGTCAAGCTCGAAGGCGGCGAGGCGATGGCCGAGACGGTTGCGTTCCTCACCCGCCGCGGCATTCCCGTGATGGGGCATATCGGCCTGACGCCGCAGGCAGTGAACGCGCTCGGCGGCTATGGCGCGCGCGGCCGCGGCAATGCCGAATATGCCAAGATCATCGGCGATGCGAAGGCGGTGGCTGAGGCGGGCGCCTTCTCGATCGTCGCCGAGGGCGTGGTCGAGACCCTCGCCAACGAAATCGTCGCGGCGGTGTCGTGCCCGGTGATCGGGATCGGCGCGTCGAACCAGTGTGACGGGCAGGTTCTGGTAACCGAGGACATGCTCGGCATGTTCGAACGGACGCCGCGTTTCGTGCGCAAGTTCGACGACATGGCCGGCCGCATTTCCGCCGCGGTTGAGACCTATGCGGCGGCGGTACGCGACCGGAGCTTCCCGGGCGACGAACAAGTCTATAAGCCCAAGGACTGATCTGCTTTCGTTTCGTGGTGACCGCGGTTAAGGTCCGCGCCCGCACGTCCTGTTTTCCCCGATGGAGTTACCCTTGGCGCTGAGCCCGCAAAGCAACGAAGCCTTTCTGCGTGAGGTCGATGAAGAGCTCCGCAAGGATCAGGCGTTGCACATCTGGCAGAATTACGGCCGCTGGATCATCGCCGCGATTGTCGCCGGCCTGATCGCGTTCGGCGGCTGGCTCTACTGGCAGAGCCATAGCCAGGAGCGCCGGGGCGAGGAGGGCGAGAAGTTCAAGGCGGCGATCAGGTCGCTTAGCCAGAACAAGGCGCAGGAGGCCGAGGCCCCGCTCAAGGAACTGGCGGCATCGAGCTCTTCGGGATTCAGCGCGGCGGCGCGCTTCGCCCAGGCCGATGTGCTGCTGACCAAGAACGACCTCAAGGGCGGCGCCGCGATTCTGGCGGCAATCGCCGCGGATACCAAGGTGCCGCAGGAGTTCCGCGACCTCGCGCTGATCCGCCAGACCGCCGCCGAATATGATTCGCTGAAGCCCGAGCAGGTGGTGTCGCGGCTCGGCGCGCTCGCGATCAAGGACAGCCCGTGGTTCGGCAGTGCCGGCGAGATGGTCGCCGTGGCCTATCTGCGGCAGGGCAAGCGTAACGAGGCCGGCAAGCTCTATGGGGAGATCGCCAAGGGCGAAGGCGTGCCGCGGGCGATCCGTCAACGCGCGGTTCAGATGGCCGGCGTACTTGGCGTCGACGCGGTTCCGGACGAGGGTGAGGACAAGAAGGCGAAATGATGAAGTCGGTTCGGGTTCCCGTCGCAATGGCGGCGCTGGTCGCGCTGAGTGCCTGCGGCATCTTCAAGGGCGGCGACAAGAAGACGCCGGTGCTCGGCCAGCGCGTGCCGATCCTGGCGGCGGAGACGAGCATCGTCGCCGACAAGACGATCGCCGAGGTGCAGGTGGTGCTTCCCGCGCCCGAGACCAACGCCGCATGGAACCAGCCCGGCGGCAATCCCGCCAAGGTCATGGGCCATCTGGCGCTGAGCGAGATGCCGGGGCGCGTCTGGTCGGCGAAGATCCCCGGGACGAGCGGCCGCACCCGGCTCGGTGCCGCGCCCGTCGTGGCCAATGGCACGCTCTTCGTGATGGATACCGAGGGCGTGGTGCATGCGTTCGACGCGGCGACCGGCGCGCGGCGCTGGCAGCTCTCGACCGTCAAGGGCGAGGAGAACCGGCGCGCGGCGTTCGGCGGCGGGGTGAGCGCCGATGGCGGCCGCGTCTATGCGACCAACGGCCTCGGCGACGTCGTCGCCATCGATGCCGCCGCGGGCACCGAGGTGTGGCGCAAGAAGCCGGGCGGTCCGCTGCGTGGCGCGCCGACCGTGGCCAATGACAATCTCTACGTCGTCTCGCAGGACAACCAGCTGTTCGCGTTGACCCAGGCCGATGGCAACGTCACCTGGACTCAGTCGGGCACGCTCGAATCGCAGGGCGTGTTCGGCGTCGCGGCGCCGGCTTCGGCGCAGGGCACGGTGGTCGCCGGCTTCTCGTCGGGCGAACTCAACGCCTATCGCTACGAGAATGGCCGCACGCTGTGGAGCGACACGCTGTCGAGCTCGACCATGTCGACTTCGGTGTCGAGCCTCGCCGATATCGATGCCGAGCCGGTGATCGACCAGGGACGCGTCTATGCCGTGGGGCAGGGCGGGCGCATGGCGGCGGTCGAGCTCGCCAGCGGCCAGCGGCTGTGGGAGCAGAACATCGCCGGCATCTCGACCCCGTGGATCGCGGGCGAGTGGCTGTTCGTCGTCACCGACGATGCGCGCCTCGTCTGCATCGCGCGCGGCAGCGGCAAGATCCGCTGGATCTCGCAACTGCGCGCGTTCCGCAACGAAGAGGACAAGAAGGGGCCGATCACCTGGGTCGGGCCGATCCTGGCGGGCAACAAGCTGTGGCTGTCCAACTCGCGCGGCGAGCTCGTCTCGGCGTCGCCGACCGACGGCAGTGTCGGCGCGACGATCAAGGGCGAGGACGCGGTGAGCCTGAGCCCGATCGTCGCCAACGGCATGCTCTATGTCCTGACCGACAAGGGCGAGATCACCGCCTATCGCTGATGCGCGGCTTGGGTTAGGACGCCATTTCATCTGTTTCGTCATTCCCGCGAAGGCGGGAATCCGCCGACGCTGGGGCTCTTGCCGAGAGCCCTACCGGAATGGATTCCCGCCTTCGGGAATGACGGCAGGAATATTCACGTCCCAAACCAGAGCGCCCCATGTCCCGTCCCACCGTTGCGATCATCGGCCGGCCCAATGTCGGCAAGTCGACGTTGTTCAACCGCCTCGTCGGCAAGCGTCTGGCGCTGGTCGACGACCAGCCCGGCGTGACTCGCGACCGGCGCGAAGGCGATGCCGATCTGCTCGGCGTGCCGTTTCGCGTCATCGACACCGCCGGGTTCGAGGATGAGGACCCGGCGAGCTTGCCCGGGCGCATGCGCGTTCAGACCGAGGCGGCGGTGCAGGAAGCCGATGTCGCATTGTTCATGATCGATGCGCGCGCCGGCATCACGCCGCTCGACGAGGAAGTCGCGCGGTGGCTGCGCAGCTCGGGTACGCCGATCGTATTGCTCGCCAACAAGGCCGAGGGGCGCGCGGCGGAGCCCGGCGTCCATGAAGCGATGGCGCTGGGCCTGGGCGATCCGGTGCCCTTTTCCGCCGAACATGGCGAAGGCATCGCCGACCTGTTCGAGGCGCTGCTGCCGTATATCGACCGCGAGGACGAGGAAGCAGCCGAGGATTCCGGGGAGGAAGGGCCGCTCAAGCTTGCCGTGGTCGGGCGTCCCAACGCCGGCAAGTCGACTCTCATCAACCGCCTGATCGGGCAGGATCGCCTGATCACTGGGCCCGAGGCGGGGATCACGCGCGATTCGATCGCGATCGAATGGCTATGGGAGGATTTCGAGGGCGTGTCGCGCCCAGTCCGGCTGATCGACACCGCGGGCATGCGCAAGCGCGCCAAGGTGCAGGAGAAGCTCGAGAAGCTGTCGGTCGCCGACGCATTGCGCGCGGTGGATTTCGCCGAAGTCGTGGTGCTGCTGCTCGACGCGACCAAGGGGCTCGAGGTGCAGGACCTCAAGATCGCCGACAAGGTGCTGCAGGAAGGGCGCGCGCTGGTGATCGCGCTCAACAAATGGGATGTGGCCGAGAATGCCTCGAGCCTGTTCAACGGGGTAAAGGGGGCGCTCGACGAGGGGCTGGCGCAGGTCAAGGGCGTGCCGCTGCTCACCGTCTCGGCGGCGACCGGGAAGGGGCTCGACACGCTGATCAAGGTCGCGTTCGAGACGCGCGAGGCATGGTCGCGGCGCATCACCACCGGGCAGCTCAACCGGTGGTTCGAGCGTGCGATCGAGGCCAATCCGCCGCCCGCGCCCGGCGGCAAGCGGATCAAGCCGCGCTACGTCACCCAGGCCAAGACGCGGCCGCCGAGCTTCATCCTGTTCGGGACGCGGGTGGACCTGTTGCCCAAGAGCTACGAGCGCTATCTGGTGAACAGCATGCGCAAGGAGTTCGGTTTCGGCGCGGTGCCGGTGCGGCTGACGATGCGGCCGTCGAAGAACCCGTTCGACCGTGAGTGACGCGACGCGGATCGACGCGCGCGGGCTGCGCTGTCCCTGGCCGGCGCTGCGGCTGGCGCGCGCGCTGCGGCAACAGGGCACGCCGCTCGAGATCCTCGCCGACGATCCTGCCGCGGAGCGCGAGATCCGGGCTTTGGCGGAAGCTCATGGCATAGCGGTGACGGCGTTCGCGATCGACGGAAGCCCCACTTTCCGCATCGGGTGATCGTCCACGTCAACCGGACGTTTACCGATTTGCCCTTATTCATCATACAGATGATACCGCATTCCGCGGGAGGGTGAAGTTGGCGCCGCAAGATCCGAACGGGCTAGTGGATTGGACTGCGTTCTCGCAGGCTCGTACCGAGCTCGGCGCAAATTTCGTGCGCATCCTCGGCTATTTCCATGAGGACGGCGTCAAGTCGGTCGCGCAGATCGAGGAGGCGATGCGCTCCAACAACGCTGCGGCGCTGGTCCGGCCGGCGCACACGCTGAAGGGTGAATCGCAGCAGTTCGGCGCGGAGCCCCTGGCGGACTGTGCGGCGGCGATCGAGACCATCGCGCGGCATTGCGTAGAGAATCGCTACGAACCGAGCGAGGCGCTGCAGCATGTGGTGGAACTGCGCCCGCTGTTCGAGGCGACGCTGGCGCTGCTCGAGCGCGAGGCCAACCCGCTGGTCGAGCGGCGTCCGGCTGCTGCCTTCGGACGCCGCCCGGAATTCTAACGCTTACTCGCCCTCTTCGGGCTTCGAGTTGAGCTGCACGTAATTCTGGATGCCCATGCGTTCGATCATCTCGAACTGGGTCTCCAGCGTGTCGACATGCTCTTCCTCGCTGTCGAGGATCTGGCGGAACAGGTCGCGGCTGACATAGTCGCGGACCTTCTCGCTATGCTCGATCGCGTCCTTGAGCACCGCGACCGCCTCATATTCCAGATCGAGATCGGCCTTGAGGATCTCCTCCACCGTCTCCCCGATGCGCAAGCGGCCGAGCAGCTGGAAATTGGGCAGGCCGTCGAGGAACAGGATGCGCTCCGATACCATGTCGGCATGCTTCATCTCGTCGATCGACTCGTGCCGCTCGAACTCGGCGAGCTTCTTGACGCCCCAGTGGTTGAGCATGCGGTAGTGCAGCCAATACTGGTTGATCGCGGTAAGCTCGTTCTTGAGCACCTCGTTGAGGTAGTCGATGACCTTCTGGTCGCCCTTCATGGGATGCGCCTCTTGTTGTTCAGCGCAGCAATATAGCGCCGATCGGACGCTTCAGACAGTCAAAAATGGCGGTTTTCTGCGGGTTTTCGGACTTGCGAACGCTACGCAGCCGCACGCTCGGCATCGATAATCGCTCGTGCGAACGGGACGCACTGGCCGCATTTCGCCTGGCGTCCGAGCGCACGATAGGCCTGGCAAGCGCTCATCGCGCCGTCGCGCGCGGCTGCGCGTACATCCTTCTCGCGAATTGCATTGCAGACGCAGACGACCATCGAAACCCTCTCGCAGTTCGCAACAGTTAGGGCGACTGCGAGTGATTCGCAATGGTTATTGCGTAGCGTTCGCAACTGATCGGGCGAGCGCGCCGCCGGCCATGGTCTGGACCTTGCCGCGCGCCAGGCTGCGCCACAGCCATTCGAGCGGGCCGTAGGCGAATCGCTCGAGCCACGGTTTCGACCAGAGCAGCATCAGCGTCCAGATCGCGAGCACGACGAGATAGACCTCGGCGCGCGACAACTCGCCGTACCAGCCGAAGCCATAGCCGTAGAACAAGGTGGTGCAGATCAGGCTCGTCACGAGATAGTTGGTGAAGGCCATGCGCCCCGCCGCGGCGGTCCGCGCGGTGAGCGCGCCACCGGGGCGCATCAGGAGGATGATCAGGCTCGCCCAGGCGATGATCATCAGCGGGCGAACCGGAATGGTGGCGAACCAGGTGCCGGTGGTGACCGCGAGCAGTTCGAAGCCGCTCGCCAGGATATAGGCGGCGAGCAGCGCATAGGCGGGGATGCCGATCCCGAAGCCGATCGCAGCCCATTTGACGTAGCGCCGGCGCTCCCAGCTCCCGGTCAGCATCCCGCTCTTCAGCGCGGCCATCCCGAACAGCATGTAGGCGAGCGTCTCGAACCCCATCTGGAACAGCGCGGCGAGGGGGAGATACCTGGCTTCCTTGAACCGCTCCAGCGCAATGCCCCACCATCCGCCGCGGTAGATCGCCACTTGCTCGGCGATCCAGGCCGCGGGCGGCGTGCCGAACCCGCGCTCGAGCGCCTCGCGTGCTTCCGCCATGCCCGGCCCGCCGGGCGCCGCCCGCGCCATCAGCACCGTGAGCGGGATGAAGGAGGCGATGACGAGGTGCACGACGAGCAGGATGACGGCGACAGTGATCAGCGTCTTCACCCGCGAATTGCGGAAGAAGAAGGCGATCATCCCGACCAGCGCATAGTGATTGAGGATGTCGCCCCACCAGATCAGCCAGCAATGGAGCAGGCCGAACACGAGCAGCCACACCATCCGCGCATAATGGACCTGCGCCGCGCTTTGTCCCTTGGCCGATGCGAGATCGATCACGAGCAGCGTCGAGGCGCCGAACAGGAACGAGAAGAGCCCGCGCATCTTCCCGTCGAACAGGATGAAATTGCCGAGCCAGACGGCGAGGTTGAGCCCTTCGGACCCGCCATAGGCGCGCGGGTTCATGTACGCGGCGGAGGGCATCGCGAAGGCGATGACGTTGAGCAACAGGATGCCCATCACCGCGACGCCGCGCACGGTGTCGAGCGTGAGGATGCGGTCGCCTGTGGTCGTTGCCATCTTGTCCCCCTGTGCCGATGTCAGCGGCGCGCGATCAATGCGATCGGGATGCCGACGAGCACGATGTGACAGAAAAGCTGAGTCGCGATGCCCATCGCGCTCACCGGGAAGGTGCCGAAGCGTAGCGGAACGACCACCAGGTTCATCGCGACATAGGTGACGAGGCCGTAGATCACGCCCCACAGGATCGGCTTCTCCTTGAGCTGGGGCATGCGGTCGGCGGCGAGGACGAAGATCGCCGCCATGATCGCCATCAGGACGAAATGCACCGCAAGGCCGGCCGCCGCGCCGGTGGCGCCCCAGTTCTTCGCATCGGGAAAAGGCCCCGAGGCGACGTAGCGCAGCATCGCTTCGACCTTGCGGCCAAAAGCGAGCGTCAGGCCGATCGCGGCGAGGATGTCGAGCGTCCCGGCGACCAGCGTGGCCATGACGATTCGCGTGGCAGTGCTCCAATTCTGCATGGCATCCCCCTTATATGTGATTGTTCTGGATAATTATTCCGCGGGCCGCAGCTCCTTGCGGATCATGAGCTTGAGTCCCGACCAGGTCTCGTCCACCGCGCAGACCTTCACGTCGACCAGCCCCAGCGGCAGCGCGACCTCGCGGATCGTGTCCTCGGTAATGTCGGTGTCCGCCTTGGCGGCCTTTTTGGGCCAAGAGACCCAGACGAAGCCGCTCGGCGCGATGAGCTGGCGCAGCGCCGCGAGCTCGCATTCGAGCTTGGCGCGCTGGGTGACGAAGATATGGGCGGCGTCGATGCCGGCACCCGGCGCGGCGAGCAGCTCGAGTCCGAGCGCGTCGAGGGCGATGGTGGCGCGAACCTCTGCGGGCATATCGGCGATGAAGGCGCGCATGCCGGGCTTGAAGCCGAGCTTGTCGGCGAGCGGGGTGGTGGAATAGCCGGCGGTCACTTGCAGTCGTTCCTCCCGTGATCCGTTCAGAAAGTCACAAAGGTCCCACCACAACGCGCGAGTCCGTAAAGGCGACCATTTGAAGGATCGTGCGCCGAAGGTGGCACAAATCCGCGCTGTAGGAAATGACGGCGCCGAAAGCAGGATTCCGTCATCCGGCCCCCCGAATGGGAGCAAACGTTAACCACGCCCCCCTATAGCCTGCACGATGGGAGTGCGTTCGCCACAGATTGCCGGGCGGCGGAGCGACGATGCGGAAGCCGGGGACCGAGTCGCGCGGCGTCTCGCCCTGGTATTGCCGTTGCTGTTCGTGCCGGCGCACCTCGCGGCGGCGCTGACGAGCTGGAATCCGATCGCGCCGCCGCCGCTGCTGTTCGAGACGCTGGGGGCATCCATCGCCTGTGCCGCCTGCTGCTGGAGAGCATCGCGCAGCCGCGGGCGGGCGCGTCAGGGCTGGCTGGCGGTCGCGGCCGCGATGCTGTGCTGGACCGCCGGAGTCGGTTCGCAGTTCGTCGGGTCGCTGACCGCGGCGGGCGCGGTCGGGAGCGGCGCGATATCGATGTTCCTGTTCGTGCTCTATGGCGTGCCACTGACCTTCGTGCTCGCCAGCCCGGCCGGCGACCCGTGGCGGGCCCGGCTGGTCGACGGCGCGCTCGCGCTGATCCTGGGCGGGTTGTTCGGCGCCTTCATCTTCAGCTTCGTCGCGCTGGCGGGCGCCGACGATGCCGGGGCGCTGACCCTGGCCTGGACGTTCGACATCCAGAACATTTTCATCGCGCTGTTCGCGCTGGTGCGCTTCCGTGCCAGCTCGAACGGACGCGAGCGGCGGCTCTTCGGCGCGCTGACCGCTTATGCGGTGGTGTATATGGCCGTCGCGGCCTTCTACAATCACCTGGTCGACGACGGGGCGATAGGCGTCCTCGCGAGCCCGCTCGTCGCCATCCCCTTCCTGGTGCTCGCGGCGCTCGTGCTACGCAGCGGCGGGTCGGCCAGCGTGCCGCGGGCGGGGCGGATGTTCGAGCGCGTGGTGGTGGCGGGGAGCCCGCTGATCCTGCCGACCGCGCTGCTGATCGTTTCGGCGTCGCTGGTGCCGCACATGCCGGTGCTGGCGATCGCCGGCTGCGTCGTCGCGACGCTCGGTTATGGCCTGCGCGCTGTGTTGGTGCAGATCCACGGCATCGGCGAGCGCGAGGAGCTGGCGCAGCTCTCGCAGATCGATCCGCTGACCGGCCTCCCCAATCGCCGCCAGTTCGACGAGGCGCTGCGCCGCGAGCTGACCCGGGCCCGGCGCTCGGGCCAGGGGCTGGCGCTGCTGATGATCGACATCGACCACTTCAAGCTGCTCAACGACACGCTCGGTCATCAGGCGGGCGACCAGCGGCTGCGCGACGTCGCCGAAGCCCTGCAATCGTGCGCCGTGCGCGCAACCGACGTGGTCGCACGCTATGGCGGCGAGGAGTTTGCGGCGATCCTGCCGGGCGCAAGCACGACCGAGGCGATGGCCGTCGCGGAGGCGATGCGGGCAGCCGTCGAAGAGCGCACGCTCCCGTCGCCGGCGCCCGACGGGCGGGTGACGGTGAGCATCGGCGCGGCGCGGTTGACCGAGATCGAGATCGACACCGGACCGCGGCTGATGGAGCGCGCCGACGCGGCGCTCTACGATTCCAAGCGCGCAGGACGCAATCGCGTCACGGCGGCATGGCCGGTCGAGGAACCGGCGCGAGCCCTAGGCTAGCCCGTCGGCCGGCCCCATCAGCTTGGGGAAGAAGCCTTCGTGCGCCTCGCGCAGATCGGTGAGGCTGACGCACCAGTCGCCCTCGTCGAGCTCGAAGATGATGCGGTCCTTGATCGTGCGGCCGAGCGGGTCGGCGGGCACGTCCGCCTCGGCGGCGGCGGTGAGGAACTCGGTCAGCGCCTCGTCGGGCACGGTCACGAGATAGAGGCCCTGGTCCTCGCCGAAGAACGAGCCGGCGACGCCGAACGGCTGCGCCTGATCGACCAGTGCGCCGATGCCGCTGGCGAGCGCCATCTCGGCGAGCGTGACGGCGAGGCCGCCGTCGGACACATCGTGCACGGCGTTGACGAGGCCGCGGTCGATGCAGCTGCGGACGAAGTCGCCGGTACGCTTTTCGGCGCGCAGATCGACCGGCGGAGGCGGGCCTTCCTCGCGGCCATGGATCTCGCGCAGCCAGACCGACTGGCCGAGATGGCCGCCGCGCTCGCCGACCGCGATGATCGCGTCGCCGGTCGCCTTGAAGGCGATGGTCATCGACTTGGACCAGTCGGCGAGCAGGCCGACGCCGCCGATCGCGGGGGTGGGGAGGATGGCGGAACCGCCCCCGGTCGCCTTGGACTCGTTGTAGAGCGAGACGTTGCCCGAGACGATCGGGAAGTCGAGCGCGCGGCAGGCCTCGCCCATGCCTTCGAGGCAGCCGACGATCTGGCCCATGATCTCGGGGCGCTGCGGATTGGCGAAGTTGAGGCAGTTAGTGACCGCGAGCGGGGTCGCGCCGACGCTGGTAAGATTGCGCCACGCCTCGGCGATCGCCTGCTTGCCTCCTTCGACCGGGTCGGCGAAGCAGTAGCGCGGGGTGCAGTCGGTGGTGATAGCGAGGCCCTTGGCCGTGCCGTGGACGCGGACCACCGCGGCGTCGCCGCCGGGGCGCTGGACGGTGTCGGCGCCGACCATGTGGTCATACTGCTCCCAGATCCAGCGGCGGCTCGCGATGTCGGGCGAGGCCATCAGCTTGAGCAGGTCGGCGGCGATGTCGGCGCTTTCCGGCTCGTCGGTGAGATCGGCGGGCTTGGGCGTGGGGACGTGCGGACGGTCGTAGAGCGGGGCCTCGTCGGCGAGCGGGGCGAGCGGGATGTCGGCGACGGTCTCGCCCTTCCACTTCAGGACCATGCGGCCGGTGTCGGTGACGGTGCCGATCACGGCGAAGTCGAGCTCCCACTTGCGGAAGATCGCTTCGGCGAACGCTTCGCGGCCGGGCTTGAGCACCATGAGCATGCGCTCCTGGCTTTCCGACAGCATCATCTCGTACGGCGTCATTCCGGTTTCGCGCTGCGGCACGTCGTCCATGATCATCTCGATCCCGACGCCGCCCTTCGACGCCATCTCGACGCTGGAGGAGGTGAGGCCGGCGGCGCCCATGTCCTGGATCGCGACGATCGCATCCGAGGCCATCAGCTCGAGACACGCCTCGATCAGCAGTTTCTCGGTGAAGGGATCGCCGACCTGGACGGTGGGGCGTTTCTCGTCGCTGTTCTCGTCGAAATCGGCCGAAGCCATGGTCGCGCCGTGGATGCCGTCGCGGCCCGTCTTGGAGCCGACATAGACCACCGGATTGCCGATGCCGGCGGCCGCCGAATAAAAGATCTTGTCGGTCTGGGCGACGCCCACGGTCATCGCGTTGACGAGGATGTTGCCGTCATAGGCCTTGTGGAAATTGACCTCGCCGCCGACCGTCGGGACGCCGACGCAATTGCCATAGCCGCCGATGCCATGGACCACGCCGGCGATGAGGTGCTTCATCTTGGGGTGATCAGGGCGGCCGAAGCGCAGTGCGTTCATGTTTGCCACGGGACGCGCGCCCATGGTGAAGACGTCGCGCAGGATGCCGCCGACGCCGGTCGCCGCGCCCTGATAGGGCTCGATGTATGAGGGGTGGTTGTGGCTCTCCATCTTGAAGATCGCGGCCTGACCGTCGCCGATGTCGATCACGCCGGCATTCTCGCCGGGGCCGCAGATCACCCAGGGCGCTTCGGTCGGAAGCTTCTTCAAGTGGATGCGCGAGCTCTTGTAGCTGCAATGCTCGGACCACATGACCGAGAAGATGCCGAGTTCGGTGAGGTTGGGCTCGCGGCCCAGCGCGTGCAGGACGCGGTCATATTCCTCGGGAGACAGGCCGTGCTCGGCGACGATCTCGGGGGTGATCTGGGCGGTGGTCTGAGTCATGGCGCGCGCATAGCGGGGCGCATCGCGTTCGTCACCCCCGCGGCAAGCGCCGGTTCAGGGGATTTGTGCGTTTAGTGAGGGATGACGGCGATTGCCCTTTCCAACCGGCGCGAGCGGATCGGTGGCGCGATGGCGGCGCTGACGGCGACGGCCGGCCTCGGGGTGGTGCTCGCGCTAGGGCTGGCGGTGCGCGAGCGGCTGGCGACGGGCGACGACCAGGTCGCGATGTTCGAGGTGCCGCCCGAGCCCAAGCCCAGGGCGAAAGTCCAGCGCATGCCCCAACGCAGCACCCGACCCTCGGGCGAGGCCGCGCCGCCGAATCTGCGCTCGCGTGCGACCGAGATCGTCGTGCCCAAACCGGCGGTGCCGATCATCGTGCAACCGCTGGTGATCGCTGCCGAGAAGGCCGCGAACGGGGTTCAGGCGACGAGCGGGGCAGCCGAGGTCGCCGGACCCGGGACCGGCGCGGGCGGGCAGGGGGACGGTTTCGGGGGCGGCGGCAGCGGCGATGGCGACGGCGCGGGCGATCCCGATGCGACGCCGCCGCGCCAGATCCGCGGACGCATCCGCGATTCGGACTATCCCGATGACCTGGCGGACCGGGGGATCGGCGGGCGGGTGACGGTGGTGTTCCTGGTGCAGGCCGATGGGCGCGTGACCGAATGCGATGTCGACGGGTCGAGCGGGATCGCGAGGCTCGACGCGCTGACCTGCCGGCTGATCCGCGAGCGCTTCCGTTTCCGCCCCTCGCGCGACGGGCAGGGGCGGCCAGTGCCGGCCTATGTGCGCGAGACTCACGAATGGGTGTTCGAGCGGCTGCCGCCCGAGCCCGACTAGGGCGCGCGCAGCTTGCGCAGCAGGCCGCCGGCCGCCATTGCCTCGAACACCGTCTCGTCGCCCGAGTCGAGGACCTCGTTGTCGGCCAGCCATTCTTCCACCGCGGCGAGGTCTGGTACGCGGTAGTCGCGCAGCGTGCGGCCTGTGGTGCGCAACTCGTCGATCGTCGCGATCAGCGAGCCGGTCTCGGCGAGGCGCGTGGCGACGGCGATGCTGTCGGTGCCGAGATGTTCGGCGAGCAGGCCGTTGCGGATCGCGGCGATGCGCCACGCGGTACGCTCGTCGCTGGCGGCGAGCGCGACGTCGCACTCGGTGTCGAGGCCGAGCGAGCGATTATTGAGGTTGGACGAGCCGACCCGCAGCACGCGGTCGTCGATAACCAGGATCTTGGCGTGGACATAAACGGGCTCACCCGCGGCGGTGACCGGGTGATAGAGGCGCAGCCGGCCATGCGGGTCGCGCTGCTTGAGCGCCTGGAACAGCCGCGCACGGATCGTGTCCATCGCCTCCTGCTCGAGCCAGCCGTCCGCGCGCGCGGGGTTGATGACCACGATCTCGGGACCGTCGGGCTCGGCGAGACGCGCGGCAATCGCCTCGGCGATGCGGCGCGAGGCGAAATACTGGCTCTCGGCGTAGATGTAGCGGCGTGCCGTCGCGATCAGATCGACGTATAGGGCCTCGATCTCGTGGACCGGCGGCGAGCCGGCCATTTCGGGCTGAGTGCGGGCGATAGCGAGGCGCGCCTCGGTGAAATCCGGCGTGAGGCAGGCAGGCCAGCATTCGTGCGTGACCTCGGGTAGCGGGATCGGCTTGCCGCCGGCACGCTGCCAGCGATCGCGGCAGAGGTTGCCGAGCGCGCGGGCGGCGGGTCCCTCGATCGCGGTGGTGGCGTCGTGCCACGGCATATAGGCGCAGCCGTCCGGATCGACCCGCGTGCCCGTACGGTCGGCATGCGCGCGCGTGTCCCAGCGCGACAACGTCATGTCGATGCCGCCGCAAAAGGCGAGGCAGTCGTCGATCACGACGATCTTCTGGTGGTGCGAGGCGCCGGGCGGATGCGTGCCGTCGAGCTTCAGATGCACCTGCCTGCCGAAACGCCATTTGACGAGCGTGCGGAAGGTCTTGCCGCGAAACACCGATTTGAGCGCGCCGAGATCCCAGCGCAGGATATGGACCTGTAGCGCGGGGTTGCGGCGAGTGAGCCAGGTGATGAACTCGCCGACCTCGCGTGGCGCCTCGGGGTGGTCGGGCGGATCGTCGCGGGTGAGCAGGATGCGCGCGTCGAAGTCCCAGCCGATCAACAGGATCTGCTGCTTCGCGGTCAGCATCGCTTGGCGCGCGGCGCGGAAATAATCCTCGGCGTCGATGATCACCGAGAGCTTGGTGGCGGTCTCGATGCGCCAGCAATTGCGGCCCGGGTCGAAGATCAGCGAGTCAGCGGCGCGGTCTGCCATCCGTGAGGGATAACGTGTGCCCGGCGCGACGTCACGCGGGGTCAGCTGGACTTTGCAATGGCGAGTGCTAACCCGACACCATGCAGGGCGATCAGGATCCGATGCCGCAGATGATGCCGATCCACGCAGCGTGGCAATGCGATCTCACCGACAATTCGCTGATCTGGAGCGACGGCGTCTACGACCTGTTCGGCCTGACGCGCGGGAGCGCGCTCGACCGCGACGCGGTCGTCGCCATGTACCTGCCCGAATCGCGCTTGGAGTTGGCGCGGCTGCGCGATGCGGCGATTGCGGGTTGCGGCAGCTTCACTTTCGAGGCGCGGATCCGGCGCGCCGACGGTGAGATACGTTGGATGCGCGTGACCGCTGACGTGGTGCGCGAGGGTGGCGTCGCGCGCTATCTCTACGGCACGAAGATCGATGTGACTGCGGAGATGGCCGCGCGCGACCGCGCCGCCTAGAGGACTTCGCGGATCGTCTCGGGCGGGCGGCCGAGACGCACGCCCTTCTCGGTCTCGACCAGCGGACGCTCGATCAGGATCGGATCAGCGGCCATGGCATCGAGGATCGCTTCGTCGGACGCCTCCTTCAGCGCCTTGGCGCCGTCCTCGGCCCTGCGCAGGCCGTCGCGCGGTGCGATGCCGGCCCTGGCGTGCCGCGCCAGCTCGTCGCGGCTGGGCGGCGTCTTGAGATACTCGATCACCGTCACCTCGGCCCCGGCATCCTCGAGGATGGCCAGTGCCTCGCGCGATTTGGAGCAGCGGGGGTTGTGGTAGATGGTCGCTTTCATTTCCCAGATTTCCGAACCGGACAGAGTGCGTAGATAGAACGGAATTTCGCGGGTGCCAGTAGCAGGGAAACGATCGTGACCGAAAAGCGGGTGTGCTTCGATTTCGAGGTGAGCTTCACCAATGGCGGCGGGTTGCAGGGCCAGGACTTCCGGCTCGACATCGACGACGACGACATCGACGACGCCGAGCTCGCCCGCTACGTGATCAGTGACCTGCGGCTGCTGATGGTCGGCGGGGTGCGCATCCTCAACAAGCGGATCATCGCCGAGCGGCACAAGCGCGGGATCGTGACGGCCACGGACGCACCCGCTGTAGCGAGCGCGCGGCTGATCGACCTCAGCCATGAGATCGAGGCGGGGATGATCACCTACAAGGGGCTGCCCGCGCCGCTGATCTGCGACCATCTGTCGCGCGACGCCTCACGCTCGATCTACGCCGAGGGGACCGAGTTCCAGATCGACCGGATCGAGCTGGTGGGAAACACCGGCACCTATCTCGACACGCCCTATCACCGCTATGCCGACGGTCATGATCTGGCGGACCTGCCGCTTACGCGCGTGGCGGATTGCGAGGGCGTCGTCGTTCGGGTCGAGGGCGCCGCGGAGCGCGCGATCGACTGGACCGCCTTCGCCGCGCAAGCGCTGCGCGACAAGGCAGTGCTGGTGCACACGGGTTGGGACCGGCACTGGCGGACCGACCAATATTTCGAGGGGCATCCGCACCTGACCGAGGCGGCAGCGGTGTATTTGCGCGATCAGGAGGTGCGGCTGGTCGGGATCGATTCGTTCAATATCGATGACGTGTCAGCGAACACGCGACCGGTGCACAGCGTGCTGCTGGCGGCGGGGATCCCGATCATCGAGCATATGACGCGGCTGGGCGACCTGCCGGTAGACGGCTTCCGCTTCTCTGCGGTGCCGCCCAAGGTGCGGCGCATGGGGACCTTTCCGGTGCGTCCCTGGGCGATCCTGCCGGAATGAAGGACGTCCGGCAGCTTTGTGCCGGGCGTTCCTTCAAGCGCATCAGTCCTTCGCTTCTTCCCGCGCCAGCCATTCCTCGAGCCATTTGATCGTATAGTCGCCCTGCTGGAATTGCGGGTCGTCGAGCAGCGCCTGGTGGAGCGGGATGGTGGTCTTCATCCCCTCGATCACGAACTCCTCGAGCGCGCGGCGCAGGCGGCGGAGCGCGCCGTTGCGAGTGGTGCCGTAGACGATCAGCTTGGCGATCATGCTGTCGTAATAGGGCGGCACTTTGTAGCCCGCGTAGAGCCCGCTATCGACGCGCACGTTCATCCCGCCCGGCGCGTGATACTGCTTCACCAGGCCCGGCGAGGGCGCGAAGGTGCGCGGATCCTCGGCATTGATGCGGCATTCGATGGCGTGGCCGCGGAACTGGACGTCCTGCTGGCGCAAGGTCAGCGGATGGCCCTCGGCGATGCGGATCTGCTCGCGGACGAGGTCGAGGCCGGTTATCGCCTCGGTCACCGGATGCTCGACCTGAAGCCGCGTGTTCATCTCGATGAAGTAGAACTCGCCGTCTTCCCACAGGAACTCGATCGTGCCGGCGCCGCGATAGCCCATATCGGCCATCGCCGTGGCGCAGATGCCGCCGATCCGCTCGCGGTCCTCGGCAGAGAGGATCGGGGAGGGGGCTTCCTCGAGCACCTTCTGGTGGCGGCGCTGGAGCGAGCAGTCGCGCTCGCCGAGATGGATAGCGTTGCCGTTGCCGTCGCCGAACACCTGGATCTCGATATGGCGCGGATTGCCGAGATACTTCTCGAGATAGACGGTGGCGTCGCCAAACGCGGCCTTCGCCTCGCTGCCGGCCTGCTGCATCAGCGTCTCGAACTGGTCGGGCTCGGTGCACACCTTCATCCCGCGCCCGCCGCCGCCCGAGGCGGCCTTGATGATCACGGGATAGCCGATCTCGGCGGCGAGCTTCTTGGCTTCGGCAACGTCGCTGATCGCGCCGTCCGAGCCGGGGACGAGCGGCAGGCCGAGCGCGCCGGCGGTGCGCTTGGCCTCGACCTTGTCGCCCATCACCCGGATATGCTCGGGCTTCGGGCCGACGAAGATCAGGTTATGCAGCTCGACGATCTCGGCGAACTTGGCGTTCTCCGACAGGAAGCCATAGCCCGGGTGGATCGCGTCGGCGCCGCTGATCTCGGCGGCCGAGATGATGTTGGGGATGTTGAGATAGCTGTCGGCCGCGGCAGGCGGGCCGATGCAGATCGCCTCGTCCGCGAGACGGACATGCATTGCGTCGGCGTCGGCGGTCGAATGCACCGCGACGGTCTTGATGCCCATCTCGTGACAGGCACGATGAATGCGCAGCGCGATCTCGCCGCGATTGGCGATCAGAAGCTTCTTGATTTCAGGCATTGTCCAGCAAGTCCGTTCGCCCTGAGCTTGTCGAAGGGCGTGCCCGCGAACCATGCTTCGACAAGCTCAGCACGAACGACGGGGAAAAGGCAGGGGTCATTCAACCACGACGAGCGGCTGGTCGAACTCGACCGGCTGGCCCGCCTGCGAGAAGTTCAAGCGCATCCCGGTGAC
>NZ_JBCNMA010000052.1:0-20859 GCF_039595165.1 Sphingomonas sp. | reverse complement strand
TACTCGGGCTTCAGCCGCTTTGCCTCGATGGTCGAGGCGGGCGACGTGGTCCGGGCGATTCCTGCGCCGAATACGGCGGAGAAGAGCCGCAAGTTCTTCGACGACATGAACGCCTGGGCGCAGTCGGAGGGTTTCCCCGGTCTCGGCTACGTCACGCAGAAGGACGGCGTGTTCGGCGGTCCGATCGCCAACAACCACGGTCAGGAGGGCATGAAGGCGATCGCCGAGGCGCTCGGGCTCGGCCCCAACGACGGCATCTTCTTCGCCGCCGGCAAGGAAGCCCAGGCGGCCAAGCTGGCCGGCCTCGCCCGCACGCGCGTCGGCGAGCAGCTCGAACTGATCGACCAGAGCCGGTTCGAATTCTGCTGGATCGTCGATTTCCCGATGTTCGAGTACGACGAGGAGGCGAAGAAGGTCGACTTCAGCCATAACCCCTTCAGCATGCCGCAGGGCGAGCTGGAGGCGCTGGAGTCCAAGGATCCGCTCGATATCCTGGCCTACCAGTACGACATCGTCTGCAACGGCGTGGAGCTGTCGTCGGGCGCGATCCGGAACCATCGGCCGGAGATCATGTACAAGGCGTTCGAGATCGCCGGATACAGCAAGGAACAGGTCGACACCAACTTCGCGGGCATGATCAACGCGTTCAAGTATGGCGCGCCGCCGCATGGCGGGTCGGCGCCGGGCGTCGACCGCATCGTCATGCTGCTGGCCGATCAGCCGAACATCCGCGAGGTCATCGTCTTCCCGATGAACCAGAAGGCGGAGGATCTGATGATGCAGGCGCCCTCGACCGTCAGCGACAAGCAGCTCAAGGAACTGCACATCCGGCTTGCGCCGGGCGTCGCCCCGGCCGAATAAGGCGCCCGACAAGGGCAGGCGGACCAAACCGCCGCCCATTGGAGGGACTTGATGCTCGACGGTTCGGGAATGGCGGCGCGGCCGCGGGTCGAGGCGACGATCGGCCTCGCCGACTTGTTCACCATCGGCATCGGTCCGTCGAGCTCGCACACCGTAGGGCCGATGCGCGCGGCCCACGCGTTCGCCGACGCGGCGCTCGATCGCGGCACGCCGGTCTCGGTCTCGTGCGAGCTGTTCGGCTCGCTCGCGCTGACCGGCAAGGGCCACGCCACCGACACGGCGATTATCCTCGGTCTCGCCGGGCACCAGCCCGAAAGCGTCGATCCCGACGCGGTGGCGAGCATCGTCGCGACGATCCGCGCCGAGCAGCGGCTGTCGCTCGGCGGGCTGGTGCCGGTGCCCTTCGTCGAGGGCACGCACCTGATCTTCCGCGCCGACAAGTTTCTGCCCGCGCACCCCAACGGCATGCGCTTCGTCGCGCATTATGCCGAGGGCGAGCCCTACGAGACCTTCTGGTACTCGATCGGCGGCGGCGCGGTGGTCGAGGGCGGATGCGAGCCACCACGCTCGAATGTCACCTTGCCGATGAACTTCTCCTCGGGCGCCGAGCTGCTCGCGGTGGCGGAAGAGAAGGGCGTGTCGATCGCCGATATCGTCCGCGCCAACGAGGCCGCCTGGCGCGACGATGCCGAGACCGACGCCTTCCTCGATTCGCTGCGCGCGGCGATGTCGGCGTGCATCGAGCGCGGGATGCGCGGGGCAGGCGAGCTTCCCGGCGGGCTCAACGTCAAACGCCGCGCGCGCGACCTGCACCAGCGGCTGGTGGCACGCGGCCCGCGCGCGGACCCGTCGCTGGTATTCGACTGGGTGAGCCTGTGGGCGCTGGCGGTGAACGAGGAGAATGCCGCGGGCGGGCGTGTCGTCACCGCGCCGACCAACGGCGCGGCGGGGGTGATCCCGGCGGTGCTGCGTTATTACGAGACCTTCTGCGCCTCGCCGACGCCGGCCGGCGCGCGCACCTTCCTGCTGACGGCGGCGGCGATCGGCTTCCTCTACAAGAAGCGCGCCTCGATCTCGGCCGCCGAGATGGGCTGCCAGGGCGAGGTCGGCGTCGCCTGCTCGATGGCGGCGGCGGGCCTCGCCGCAGCGCTCGGTGCGACCAATGCGCAGATCGAGAATGCCGCCGAGATCGGCATGGAGCATAATCTCGGCCTGACCTGCGACCCGATCGGCGGGCTCGTGCAGATCCCGTGCATCGAGCGCAACACGATGGGCGCGATCAAGGCGATCAACGCCGCCTATCTCGCGATGCACGGCGACGGCAGCCATGTCGTCAGCCTCGACGCGGTGATCGAGACGATGCGCCAGACCGGCGAGGACATGCGCTCCAAGTACAAGGAGACCGCGCAGGGCGGGCTGGCGGTCAACGTGGTGGCTTGCTGAGGCATGGCCACGCGGACGCTCGACAAGTTCGTGCGGCGCTACACGACCTTGTCGAGCGCGCTCGATTCGCTCGTCCACCAGCGGCTGGTGCTGCTCAGCCCTGCGAAATGGGACGACACCAACGATGTCGAGTTCATGGAGCTCTATCGCGCTCACGCCGACGCCAAGTCGGTGCTCGCTCTGTGCTTCGCGATGGCGAGCGAGACCTATCATCACTGGCGCGTCTTCACCCAGGGGATGGAGGGCGTGTGCATCGAGTTCGAGAAGGCGGCGCTGGAAATGGCGGTGGGCGCAGGCCCGCGCCTTGTCGCGGGACCGGTCGACTACCTTCAGGTCAAGCAGCTGGAAGCGCTGACACCGGCCGACGCGCACCGGCTCCCGTTCGTCAAGCGCGAGGGCTATAGCGACGAGCGCGAATGGCGGATCGTCGCGACCTGTTTCGACGAGCCCAAGCTGTCGCTGCCGATCGGGATCGACCTCGGCTCGATCACGCGGCTGGTGCTCAATCCCTGGATGCCGCCCGCGCTGGCGGACAATCTGCGCGCGATCATCCGCGGGCTGCCGGGCTGCGCGAAGCTAAAGATCGAGGCCTCGGCGCTGACCAACAGCGACCGGTGGAAGGCCGCGGGCAAGAAGATCGCCAAGCTTGAATAGGCGAAACCAATATAATCCTCCCCCGCCAGGGGGAGTGTCAGGTTGATCGTGCCCCGCACGGTCAAGGATCGTCCGGGGGACGATCCGACCTGACACTCGCCGAAGGCGACGGAGGGGTAGGAAACGAAGGTCCCGCCGTCCGCCCCCTCCGTCAGGCTGCGCCTGTCACCTCCCCCTGGCGGGGGAGGATTGGAGCCACAATCAGAACTGGAAGCGCAGTGTCGCGCGGACGTTCCGCGGCTCGCCATAGACGAAGCCGTCGAACCAGAAATTGTTGTTGAAATAATGCTTGTCGAACAGGTTGTTGACGTTGACCTGCAGCGAGACATGCTCGTCAAGCGCATAGCGCGCCATGGCGTTGACCAGCAGATAGGCCGGCTGTCCGACATTCTCCGTCGCGCCCGACGCGGGATTAACCGCGGTCTTGGGCGGGCGGCTCTCCCAGCGCGCCGAGCCGCCGATGCTGAGCCCGTCGAGCACGCCGCCGAAATCGTAGCGCGTTGCCATGCGCAGCACCTTGCGCGGGTGGTGCGCCTGCACCGGCAGCCCGTCGGCATCCTCGGCGCGGAAGGCGCTCCAGCCGAGGCTCAGGTCCCAGCCCTTGACGATCTCGCCCGCGATCTCGGCTTCATAGCCCTCCGAGACTGTGCCCGGCGCGGGCTCGTAATAGGGTTGATTGGTGTCGGGATCGGTCCCCGCGAACCGCGGGAAATTGTCCTGCTCAATGCGGAAGATCGCCGCCGAGGCGCGCAGGCGGCCGCCCATCCACTCGCCCTTGAGCCCGGCCTCGTAATTGTTGCCGACCAGCGGGGGGAGATAGTCCTGATTGACGTCTCTGTAGTCCTGCGGGTTGAAGATGCTCGTGTAGCTCACATAGGCTGACAGGTTGCGCGTCAGGTCGAGGATCAGGCCGGCATAGGGCGTGAACTTGGCGTTGTGGCGAATGGTATAGGGCGCGGGCGTGTAGAGCGCCTCTTCCTCGTTGCGTTCCCACCAGCTGAACCGGCCGCCGGCGATCAGCTTGAGCTGATCGAGCAATTGGAGGCGCGTCGCGCCATAGACGGCATATTGCTCGGTCGTGCCGAAGCCGCTCATCCGGTAGCGCGGGCCCCATGACGGCTCGGGATAGGTGTCGCCGTCCCACAGGTTGAAGTCGCCGACCGGGGCGACCGTGGCGGGGTCGGGGTCGCGGTTGGTCCAGCCGCCCTTGAGATGCCGATAGCTGCCGCCGAGGATCAGCTCGTGCCGCCGTCCGAACAGGTCGAAACCGCCCTTGAGCGAGGCGCTGGCATGCCATTGCTCCGGCTTGGACTCATACCAATAGGCCTCGGCGTTGATCCCCACGCCAGTGACCGGGTCGGGATAGCCGGTCGTCCAGAGCAGCTTCGATTCCTCGTCCTGCCGGTGATAGCTGACGTCGCCGCGCAGCGACCAGTCGCTGCCCAGCCGCTGCTCGATCGCTACGAAAGCGGTGGTCTCGACCGTGTTCCACAAGTTCCACTGCGCGCCGGTGGTCTTCGAGCGCGGCCAGTCGGTGCGCGATCCGTCGCTGTGCCAATAGGGCAGCTGCCCCCACAGGATGCCGTCGCGATCGTCGCGCGAATAGCTCGCCCCCAGGCTGATGCGCGTGTTCGCGCCGAGATCGGCGTCGATCACGCCGTAGAGCAGATAGCCTTGGGTCTGCTCGATATCGATGAACGAATCCTGCGTATAATATTGCGCGACAAGGCGTCCGCGCACCGCGCCGTCCGCGGCGAGAGGCGAGCTGATGTCGGCAGTCGCGGCCATCCGGCCCCACGACCCCGCCTCGAGGCTGAAATCGAGCTTGAGGTCGGGCGAGGTGGCGTGCTTGCGCACCAGGTTGATCGTCGCCGAGGGCTCGCCCGCGCCCTGGGTCAGGCCGTTGGCGCCGCGGATCACCTCGATCCGCTCGTAGATCGCACTGCTATTCTCCTCGAGCCCGATATTGCCGGTCGTGAAGGGCGCGCCGTCGATCTGGAAGTTGGTGATCTCGAAGCCGCGCGCGGCGAGCATGTTGCGGCCGCGATCGACCGCCTTGACCGAGATGCCGGTGGTGTAGGCGAGCGCGTCGGCGATGTTGGTGACCGCCTGGTCCTCCATCTGCTCGCGCGTGATGACGCTGATCGACTGCGGCGTCTCGCGCGGCGAGAGCGAAAGCCCGGTGGCGAGGCTGTTGTCCTGCTCGCCGCGGCCATAGACGACGATCTCGTCGGTCTTCGCCTTCTCGTCCGCCGCTTCCTCCTGCGCCAGCGCCGCGGTCGGGATCAGCACCAGCGCCGCGGTGGTGAGCAGGCGATACGTCGTCTTCATGAAATTCCCCTTCCAGATCGGCGCCGGATCACCGTCACAAGGGAGGGGTGCGGGTCAGCGCGGCGCGATGCGGGCGCCCACAGCATGACCGCTATTGCGAGTCAATCTTATTTGCAAGAATTCAGCTGGGATAGGTGATGGAGATCACTTCATATTCCTTCTCGCCCGCGGGCAGCACCACGCGGCGCAGGTCGCCGATCGCGGCGCCGCGCAAGGCACGGGCGAGCGGCGCGTTCCAGCCGACCAGGCCCTTGCCCGCATCCGCCTCGTCGTCGCCGACGAAGGCGAGGGTGCGATGATTGTCGTCCTCGTCGGCGATGGTGACGGTGGCGCCGAACCAGACGCGCGACCTGTCCTCCTGCCGCGACGGATCGATCACCTTGGCGGCCTTCATCCGCTTGGACAGCCAGCCGAGCCGCCGGTCGATCTCGCGCAGCCGCTTGCGCCCGTAGATGTAATCGCCATTCTCGGAGCGGTCGCCATTGCCCGCCGCCCAGGCGATCGTCTCGACCAGCCTGGGCCGCTCGCCGCCGAACAGCGCGTCATATTCGGCCTTGAGCGCGGAATAGCCGGCGGGGGTGATGTAGTTGGGGCGATCGGTCATGCGAGGCTGCGGCCCATCGAGATGCGTGGTTCCTCGCCATAGCCCATCTGCGCCCAGAAGCGCGCGGCTTCGCGGTTGGTGTCGCGGACCTGGAGGTTGACCTTGACGCAGCCGAGCGCGGCGAGGCGCTTCTCGGCGGCGCGGACGAGCTTTTCGCCGATCCCGCAGCGACGCGCATTGGGGTGGACCGCTAGCTTGTAGAGCCAGCCGCGATGCCCGTCATAGCCGGCGAGGATGGTGCCGAGCACGCGCCCATGCTCGACCGCGACGAGGAACAACTCGCGCTGCGTGGCGAGCTTCTGCGGCACCGCGACGGCGGCGTGGCTGTGCGGCGGATCCTCTGGAAAGACCGTGCGCCACAGCCCATCGACTTCGCCGAACTGCGCGTCCTGGTACGGAAGGACCTCGATCACGTCAGCCGGGGCGGCTCTTGCCGAGATACCAGCTCAGATTGGCCGGACCGCGCGACCGCGCGTAATTGGGATGGAGCAGGTCGTAGACCACCGCATTCTCGAGCACGCGCTGGACGTAATTCTTGGTCTCGTAGATCGGGATCGCCTCGACCCAGTCGACCATCGCGATGCTGCCGGTGCGCGGGTCGCCATTGGCGCGCAGCCATTTGTTCACATTGCCCGGGCCTGCGTTATAGGCGGCGACCGCGAGCGGATAGCTGCCGCCATAATAGTTCAGCATGCGCTGGAAATAGGTCGAGCCGAGCCGGATGTTGTAGTCGGTGTCGCTCGTCAGCGAGGCCATGTTGTAGCTGAGCCCGAGCTTGCCCGCGGTCTCGCGCGCGGTGCCGGGCATCAGCTGCATCAGCCCGCGCGCGCCGGCATGGCTCACGGCCTGCTTGTCGAACTGGCTCTCCTGCCGCGCAATGGCGTGGATGATCGTGAAATAGCTCTCCTGGCCCGCCGGCACGCGCACGGAAGGGTAGCCGGCGACGGTGTAGTCGGTGAGCCCGTTGAGCAGCGCACTGCGCCCGATCATCACGCCGAGGTCGGGCCGGCCCATCGTGCGCGAGAGCTCGGTGGCTAGCGCATGATCCTCGCCGGTGGTCGCGTCCGCGGCGATCTGGCGGACGAACAGGCTTTGGTCCTGCCAGCGCCCGAGCGTGCCGAGCATCTGCGCGGCCCGCACCACCTCGCGATTGTAGAACGCGCTGCGTCCCGCCGGGGTCGCACGGGTGAGGTCGGCGGGCGGCGGCGCCTTGAACACGAGGCCCAGCCGCTCGGCGGCGAGCTGGCCGTAATAGAGGTCCGAGAAGGCGGTGGCGCGCCGGTAATAGTCTTGAGCCGCGTCGCTCTGTCCCGCGGCTTCGGCGGCGCGGCCCGCCCAGTAAAGGCCCTTCGACTGAGTGGTCGGGGTGCGGCTGCCGCGCGAATAGCGGTCGAACATCATCACCGCGTCGGCTGGGCGCCGCAGCTTCTGCATCGCGACGGTACCCGCGAGCCAGACCAGGCTGGTATAGTCGTCGCGGATGCCGAGCCCCATCGCCGCGACGTCGGCGCCGGGCGGAAGGGCGTCGTCGACCTGCGAGGCGATGGCATAGGCGACGCTGTACTGGCCGTCGCTCTCCGCCGCGCGGGCGTTGACGAGCAACACCTCGTACCATTCCTCGACATTGCCGGGCAGCGTGGCGAGGCTGCGCGGGCGGGCGAGCAGCGAGCGCGCCGAGCCGCTCGCGCCATTGTTGCGGAACCACATCGCGCGGTCGGCGATGAAGCCGGGATCGCGCGCGCCGACTGCCTCGACCGCCGAGGCCCTGGCGGCGGCATCGGGCCAGTTGCTCTGCATCGCGAGCCGCGCCTCGAACAGCGCGCGGTTCTGCGGTGAGGTGAAGGTCACCTGGCGCGCGGCGGCGGTGCGCGAATCCTGCCACAGCAGCGCGTCCATCCGCGCGTCGTGATCCGCCGCGGTCAGCGCACCGGGGAAACCCGAGAGGATCGCGCTTTCGTCGGCCGGCCGCAGCGCGCCGCTGCGCCATGCCCGCCGCGCCTGCTCGTCGGCGTCGGCACGGCGGCCGGAGGCGGCGAGCGCCTCGGCGAAGCGCACCCGGCCTGCCGCTGTCAGCGGCGGAAAGCGATCGAAGAAGCGCACGACCAGGGCAGGGGCCTCGGCGCCCGAGCCGAGCGTGGTCTCCGCCGCGGCGCGCCGGCTCGTCTCGCCGGGCCAGCCGGGGTGGGCGAGCAGGAAGTTCGCATAGTCGGTGAACGGCCAGCGGTCGGACTGCTGCAGCCGCTTCCACTGGTCGAGATTATACTGGAGCGACGAGCTCGTCGCCGGGACGAGCTGCGGCGAGGCGGCCAGCGCGGCGAACTGCGCCCCGTAATATTCGACTCCGTCCTGCACGACCTGGGAGGAGACCGCGACACCCGATACGCCGGCGAGCAGAAGCCCGCTTCTGAACAAAGAGGCAAGCATGCTGGACATGATACGCGACCGGCGCCTATTGGCCACCCCGATTTTCGGAAGATTGGGGCTTTTTCGCGCAGATGCTCACTGGATCGATACCCGCCCTGATTACCCCGTTCCGTAACGGCGACTTCGCCGAGGACGTGTTCCGCGATTTCGTCGAGTGGCAGATCGCCGAGGGCTCGTCGGCGCTGGTGCCGGTCGGCACCACGGGCGAGGCGGCGACGCTGACCAAGGACGAGCATTTCGAGGTGGTGCGCGTGTGCGCCGACCAGGTCCGCGGCCGCGTCCCGGTGATCGCCGGCGCCGGCTCGAACGATACGCGAGTCGCGATCGGCAACGTCAAGGCAGCGCAGGAAGCCGGCGCCGACGTGGTGCTGATGGTCCCGCCCTACTACAACCGGCCGAGCCAGGAAGGCATCTTCCGCCATTTCGAGGCGGTCGCGGCCGAATGCGAGCTGCCGATCGTACTCTACAACGTGCCGGGCCGTACCGTCACCGACATCCAGCCCGAGACGGTGATCCGCATCGTCCAGGCCTTCCCGGGCAAGTTCGTCGCGATCAAGGACGCGACCGGCGACCTCACGCGCGTCTCGCGCCATCGCGCCGCGCTGCGGGGGGAGCTCGCCCAGCTCTCGGGCAATGACGAGACGGCGCTGGCGTTCAACGCGATGGGCGGGGCGGGATGCATCTCGGTCAGCGCCAATGTCGCGCCGAAGCTGTGCGCGCGGTTCCAGGCGGCGTGGGCGGAGGGCGACACCGCGCTCGCGCTGGCGCTGCACGACCGGCTGTTCGCGCTGCACCTCGCGCTGTTCACCGACGCCTCGCCGGGGCCGGTGAAGTATGCGGTCAACAAGCTCAAGCCCCAGATCTCGGCCGAGCTGCGACTGCCGATGGTCGAACCGAGCGACGCGAGCAAAGCTGCGGTGGACGCGGCGATGGAGGCAGCGGGCCTCGTTTGATCTTGATATCGTCACCCCGGCCCTGAGCCGGGGCCGAGCTGATCTGGCCGCAAGCGGACATGCGAGACATGGACGGCGCGAGAAGAAGCCCGGCCCCGGCTCAGGGCCGGGGTGACGGATCAGGTTTTGCGGTTACCGGGATTATCTGACGTCCTCCGCTTCCCTTTATCCCGCCACGGCCCTACATCGCGCCTCCTTATGGCTCGCCCGCGTCCCACCGAATTCGACAAGAAGAAGATCGTCGCCGAGAACCGCAAGGCGCGGTTCGAGTATTTCATCGAGGACGTGTACGAAGCCGGCATCGCGCTTCAGGGTACCGAGGTGAAGGCGCTGCGCTTCGGCGAGGGATCGATCGCGGAGAGCTATGCCGAGATCCGCGGCGAGCAGGCCTGGCTGGTCAACGCCAACATCCCCGAGTTCAGCCACGGCAACCGCTTCAACCACGAGCCCAAGCGGCCCCGTAAATTGCTCCTTCATCTGCGGCAGATAGAGAAGCTTCACGGCGCGGTAGCACGCGAGGGGATGACCCTGGTGCCGTTGTCGATCTACTTCAACTCGCGTGGCCGCGCGAAGGTGGAGCTGGCGTTGGCGAAGGGCAAGAAGACTCACGACAAGCGCGAGTCGATCAAGGAGCGGGACTGGAAGCGTGAACAGGGAAGGCTCCTCCGCGACCGTGGCTAAGCCGACCTTCTGGGACCGCGTGCGGGCCTGGGCGGACCGCAACATGCCGACGCGGGAATCGATGGAGCAGAACAAGTGGCTCCGCCCCGTCGCGCACCGCGTCCTCGCGCCCGAGCTGTGGCGCTTCACTCGTCGCTCGGTGCCGCGCGGCGTCGCGCTGGGCATGGTCACGGGGATCATGATCCCGGTGGCGCAGATCTTCTTCTCGGCGCTGCTGGCGCTGCCGTTCCGCGCGAACATCCCGACCGCGTCGCTGACCACCTTCCTCACCAACCCGCTGACCACGCCGCCGCTCTGGGCGTTCGCCTATTGGGTCGGGCGCAAGATCCTGCACTTTGATGCCACCGTGCCGGGTCAGCCGATCGCGACTCACGTCGCGAACGACAGCTGGCTCAACTGGCTGTGGTCGGAGGCGGGGCCGGCGCTGATCACCGGGCTGGTGACGATCACCATCGCCGCCTCGATCCTGGGCTATGTGGCGAGCGCGGTGGGCTGGCGGCTGTGGATCGCACGCAAATGGCGCAAGCGGATCGCGGCGCGGGCGGCTCGTTGAGCCATTTCCAATCCTCCCCCGCCAGGGGGAGGTGTCAGCGAAGCTGACGGAGGGGGCGGATTCCAGACCGTCGGCGGCTCGCGTCCTCCCCCTCCGTCGCGCTGCGCGCGCCACCTCCCCCTGGCGGGGAGGATTACTCCGAGGCCAGCAAGTAACCGCTGACACTTGATCGGGCGTATCATCGGCGTAAGACACGCGCATCCGACTCTCCCGAAAGGTGCATCGATGCGTCTCTTCCTGACTTCCGTCCTTCTCGCCGGCACCGCGCTGGCCGGCACTACCGCGCTTTCGGCGCGCGAGGCCCCCGCGCCGGCACCCGCCGCGGAAACCGGCTCCAAGCCGCAGCTCGGCAGCTTCGGCTTCGACGAGAAGGGCATGGACAAGGCCGTCCAGCCCGGCGACGACTTCTACACCTTCGCCAACGGCGCGTGGGCCAAGGCCACGCCGATCCCGGCCGACAAGTCGAACTACGGCATGTTCACCGCGCTCGACGACCTGTCGAAGCAGCGCGTGCGCGGGATCCTCGACGCGGTGAAGGGCGACGCGAACAGCATGATCGGCCGCGCCTATGCGAGCTATCTCAACACCGCGGCGGTCGAGACCAGGGGGCTGGCGCCGATCCAGCCGTGGCTCGGCAAGGTCAAGGCGCTCGACAGCAAGGCCGGCTACTCGGCGCTCGTGGTCGAGGCCGCGAAGATGGGGATCAACGGCCCGTTCGGCGGCTATGTCGGCCAGGACGACAAGCTCCCCGAGAACTACATCTTCACCATCTACCAGGGTGGTACCGGGCTTCCCGACCGCGACATGTATCTGGTCGACAACCCCAAGATGGCGGCGATCCGCACGGCGTACGTGGCACACCTCGCCAAGATGCTGACACTGGCGGGCGAGGCGAACGCCGAGGCGCGCGCCCAGGCGGTGATGGACCTGGAAACCCAGATCGCCAAGGTCCAGTGGACCCGCGAGGACGCGTCGGACGCGGTCAAGGCCTACAACAAGTTCACGCTGGCGCAGACCGGCGAGTTCTCATCGCCGACGCTCGACATGCCGGCGATGCTCAAGGCGATCAGCCCCAAGATCACCGAGGTGCTGATCGGCCAGCCCAGCGCGGTCAAGGGCATCGCGCAGATCATGGACCAGGCGTCGCTCGACGTGCTCAAGGACCAGATGCTGCTGCGCAGCCTCGACGGCCTGTCCAACTACCTGCCCGATGCGGTCGCGAACGAGAGCTTCGCCTTCTACGGCACGGCGCTTCAGGGCACGCCCCAGCGCGAAGAGCGCTGGAAGCGCGCGGTGACCTTTACCGAGGGCGCGCTCGGCGAGGCGGTCGGCAAGGAGTATGCCGCGCGCTACTTCCCGCCCGAGTACAAGGCGGAGATGAACAAGCTCGTCGCCAACGTGCTCGACGCGATGGGCCGGCGGATCGATGCGCTCGAGTGGATGCAGCCGCAGACCAAGGCGCGCGCCAAGGCCAAGCTCAAGAACTTCACCGTCAAGATCGGCTATCCCGACCGCTGGCGCGACTATTCCGGGCTCGAGGTCAAGACCGACGACCTGTTCGGCAACGCGGTGCGATCGAACCAGTTCGACTTCCAGTACATGGTCGACAAGCTCGGCGGCCCGGTGCGCAAATGGGAATGGGGGATGCTGTCCCAGACCATCAACGCCTATGCCAATTTCGGCATGATGGAGGTGGTGTTCCCGGCGGCGATCCTGCAGCCGCCCTTCTTCGATCCCAAGGCCGACCCCGCGGTCAACTATGGCGGCATCGGCGCCGTGATCGGGCACGAGATCAGCCACCATTTCGACGACCAGGGCGCCAAGTACAACGAGAAGGGCGAGCTCAGCGACTGGTGGACGCCGGAGGATACCAAGGCGTTCGAGGCGGCGGGCAAGGCGCTGGTCGCGCAGTACGACGCCTATGAGGCACTGCCGGGCGAGCATGTGAAGGGCGAGTTCACGCTGGGCGAGAATATCGGCGACCTCGCCGGCCTCACCATCGCGTACGACGCCTATCAGCATTCGCTGGGCGGCAAGAAGCCCCCGGTGATCGACGGCTTCACCGCGGACCAGCGCTTCTACCTCGGCTGGGCGCAGATCTGGCGGCGCAACTATCGCGAGGCGAATCTGCGCCAGCGGCTGCTGACCGATCCGCACGCACCGTCGATCCAGCGCGCCTGGGTCGTGCGCAACCTCGACCCCTGGTACGGCGCGTTCGGCGCCAAGGACGGGCAGAAACTGTATCTCGACCCGGCAAAGCGCGTTCGCATCTGGTGAGCCGGAGGCGACCCGGTCCGCGAGTCCTCCCCCGCCAGGGGGAGGTGGCAGGCGCAGCCTGACCGAGGGAGCGGAAGCGGTGCGCTGCGGGTTCGAAGACGTCGCTGTCCTCCCCTCCGTCGCCTTCGGCGCCGCCTCCCCCTGGCGGGGGAGGACAGAAGGTTCAGCGCTTGACGCTGACGCGGGGGGACGGGAAAGGAGGCGATGGCCTCGCGTCCCGTTCCCTTCGATGAAGACCGCCGCTCCGCCGCCACGCCGCTGATCGTCGCGCTCGCGGCGGGCGCAGCGGCGGCGGGCATCGCGCTATGGCTCACCGCCTCGACGATGGTCGCCGCGGGGTTCCTCGCCGGCGCGCTGGTGATCGCGGGCGGCGTGTTCCTCGCCGCGCGGCTGCTGCCCGCGGCCAAGGCCGACGAGCCCGCGGTCGACTGGTCGGTCGCACATACGCTGGCGTCGATGAGCAGCGACGCGCTCGCCGTCACCGATCGCGCCGGGCGCCTGGTCTGCGCCAATGAGCGGTTCGGGACGCTGTTCCCGAGCTATCCCGCGCCGCCCGGCGTGGTGCCGGGCGAATGGGTCTCGGCACAGCTCGGCACCGCCGGCCGTGCGGCGTGGCGCGACGGCACCGCCTCGAGCGGCGCGTTCGATGCGGCAGGCACCAAGCTCACCGCGCATATCACCCGCGTCGGCGATTCGATGCTGGTGTGGCGCTTCGCCGGCACCGACGTGGTCGACCTCGCCAAGCAAGCGCAGGCGCTGGTCGCGGGCGGCTCGGGCGACCGTCTCGGCAGCGCCGGGATCATGATGGCGCTGCTCGGCGCCGATGGCCGGGTGCGCGCCGCCAACCGCGTGCTGCGGCTGCGCGCGATGGGCGCCGAGGGCGCGATGATCGAGGGGCGCGACTTCACCCGCTTCCTCATCACCGACAATCTCGGCATCGTCCGCTTCGAGCGCGAGGGCCTGTCGGGCACCCCGCTGCGCGTGCTCGAAATCCCGTTCCTCGACGGCGACAACGCGCCGATGCTGGTCGCGTTGCTCGACGACGAGCTCGCGATCCCGCACCCCGCGATCGGCGACACTGCGGGCGCGCATGTCCGCTCGCTGATCTCGCTGCTGCCGTCGGGGGTCGCGCTGGTCGGCGGCGACGGGCGCTTCGTCCATATGAACGACGCCTTCGTCCGCGCCGCGCACGTCAACGCCGCCAACCCGCCGCTGTATCCCGGCGACCTGGTGGTGCGCGAGGACAAGGCCGCGCTCGCCGACGCGATCCGCCGCTTCGCCGCCGGCGCCGCGCATTCGATCGACATGACGGTGCGCTTCGCCGAGGCCCCGGACGAGGGCGTCGCGATCTCGATCGCCGCCGCGCGCGGCCTCGGCGAGGCGGCGGTGCTGCTCAGCCTCAAGGATGCCGGCGAGGAGGGACGGCTCAAGCGCCAGGTCGCGCAGGCGACCAAGATGCAGGCGGTGGGCCAGCTCGCCGGCGGCGTCGCGCACGACTTCAACAACATCCTCACCGCGATCATCGGCCATTGCGACCTGATGCTGATGCGCCACGCGCCGGGCGACAGCGACTATGACGACATCCAGCAGATCCTGATCAACTCCAACCGCGCCGCCGCGCTCACCCGCCAGCTGCTCGCCTTCTCGCGCCAGCAGACGCTGCGCCCGCAGCTGCTGCAGCTGCCCGACGTGATCTCGGAAGTGTCGAACCTGCTCAAGCGCCTGCTCGGCGAGACGGTCGAGCTCGTGGTCAACCATGGCCGCAATCTGGGGCCGGTGCGCGCCGATCCGGGTCAGCTCGAGCAGGTCGTGGTCAACCTCGCCGTCAATGCGCGCGACGCGATGCTCACCAAGAGCCCCAATGGCGGCGGGACGCTCACCATCGAGACCTTCGGCGTGCCCGCGCACGAGGTGCGCGCGATGGACGACGACGTGCTGCCGGTCGGCGACTATACCGCGCTGCGCATCTCCGACACCGGCACCGGCATTCCCGCCGACGTGCTCGCGCATATCTGGGAGCCGTTCTTCACCACCAAGGAAGTGGGCAAGGGGACGGGCCTCGGCCTGTCGACCGTCTACGGCATCATCAAGCAGTCGGGCGGCTATATCTTCGCCGAGAGCCCCAAGGGGACCGGCGCGGTGTTCACCATCTATCTACCCGTCCACGCCGCGGGGGACGTGGCCGCGGCCAAGGCGCCCGCGGCCAAGCCGGTACAGGGCGATCTGTGGGGCAGCGGCACGGTGCTGCTGGTCGAGGACGAGGCGATGGTCCGCGCCGTCGCCGAGCGCGCGCTGGCGCGCCAAGGCTATACCGTGCTCACCGCCGAGAATGGCGAGGCCGCGCTCGAGCTGCTCGCGACGTCGCAGAAGCCGGACCTGCTGATCACGGACGTGGTGATGCCGACGATGGACGGGCCGACGATGGTACGCCATGCGCGCAGGCGATACCCCGACCTCAAGATCATCTTCATGTCGGGCTATGCCGAGGAGCAGCTGCGCAAGTCGATCGACCTCGACAATGTCGCCTTCCTGCCCAAGCCCTTCTCGGTCCAGCAGCTCGCCGAGGCCGCGCGCGCCGTTCTGACCTCGAAATAAGTTCTTGGCGCAACGCTACTTTTCCGGCAAAGCCCGCAGGCGATGTCCGGACCCCAACGCATTCTTGTCGTCGAAGACGAACCGCTGATCGCGATGATGCTCGAGGATTTCCTGGGCATCCTCGGCAAGCAGGTCGCGGGCGTCGCGGACAGCGTCTCGACCGCGCTGCCCCTGGTCGCCGCGGGCGGCATCGACGCGGCGATCGTCGACGTGCATCTCAACGGCGGCGAGAAATGCTGGCCGGTCGCCGATGCGCTGGCGGAGGCGGGAATCCCGTTCCTCGTCGCCACCGGGGGCGGGGACGACATGATCGCCGACGGGCACAGGCACCGCCCGGTGCTGGCCAAGCCTTACACGATGGACGCGATCGAGCAGGCGTTCGGCCGGCTCTAGGCGGTTCGCTCGGGCATTTCCGCCGCATCGGCCGCGATCGCGGCGGCGGGCGCCACCGCTTCCCAGGGGAACACGAACCAGTCCTTGGTCACCGTGCGGTCGATCGTCCGCGCGGCATATTCGACCCGCTGGCTCGAGGTCGCATTGTCGAGCAAGGTCGCGAAGCGGATCGCGCCGGGCGCCGCACCGGCCTCCCTGAGCTTGGCGCGCAACTTGGCGATGGTCGCGCCGCTGTCGTTGATGTCGTCGAGGAACAGCAACCGTTCGCCTGCGCGGGTACGCGCTGCGAGCCGCTCGAGCGGGGCGTCGGCGAAGTCATGGACTTGCGAACTGTGGTCGACCGACAGCATCGACATGCCCGTGGCGTGGCTGAGATAGACCGCCGGGGCGAGCCCGCCGCGGCCGATGCCGATGATGAAATCGGGTCTCCAATCCGCATCGGCATGGATCGCCGCGGCGATCGCGAGCACGTCTGCGACGAACTGTTCGTGCGGGATCGGCGTGAAGACCGGCATCACTGCGTCGCCACGAACGCGTCGAGGTGCGCGAGATGCGCGGCCTTCGCGGCATCGTCGAGAAACGAGCCGGTGAAGCTGTTGCGCGCCAGCGTCGCGAGCTCCGCCTTGCCCAGCCCGCGCGCGGCGGCGACCGCGCGGTAATTGTCCGCGACATAGCCGCCGAAATAGGCCGGATCGTCGGAATTGACCGTGGCGCGAAGCCCCTCCGCCAGCATCCGGTCGAGCGGGTGGTCGGCCATCGTGTCCACCACGCACAGCTTCAGATTGGAGAGCGGGCAGACGGTCAGCGTCATGCCCTCGTCCACCAGCCGCCGGACCAGTGCGGGGTCCTCGAGGCTGCGGTTGCCGTGATCGAGCCGGTCGATCCGCAGCAGGTCCAGCGCCTGCCACACATAGTCGGGCGGACCTTCCTCGCCGGCATGGGCGACGCGCTTGAGGCCCATGTCGCCGGCGGCGGCGAACACGCGCGCGAACTTCTCGGGCGGGTGGCCCACCTCCGACGAATCGAGGCCGACGCCCGCGATCCGGTCGAGCCAAGGCTCGGCCGCCTCGAGCGTCGCGAACGCGGCGTCCTCGTCGAGATGGCGCAGGAAGCAGAGGATCAGCTTCGAGGTGAGGCCATGCTTCGCCTCAGCTTCGCGCATCGCGCCGAGCAGGCCGTCGGCGACCACCTGGAACGGGATACCGCGGTCGGTATGCGTCTGCGGGTCGAAGAAGATCTCGGCATGGACCACTCCGTCCGCCGTCGCGCGCGCGAAATAGGCGTCGGCGAGATCATGGAAATCCTGCTCGGTGCGCAGCACGTCGGCGCCGGCATAATAGATGTCGAGGAAATCCTGCAGCCGCGAGAAGCTGTAGGCCGCACGCACCGCCTCGACGCTGTCGAAGGGGATCTCGATCTTGTTGCGCTTCGCCAGCGCGAACATCAGCTCGGGCTCGAGGCTGCCCTCGATATGCAGATGCAGCTCGGCCTTGGGCAGGCCCGCGATGAAGGCGGAGAGGTCGTTCATGGCCGGAGGATCGCGCGAACCGGCGGCAAGGGCAAGCGTGCGCGAAGGTCAGGCGTAGCCGACCCAGCCGCGCCAGGTGAAGGCCATGTAGAAGGGCGTGACGTCGCGGAACCCCGCGGCTCGCAACACGGCTTCGTCGGCCTCGGGCGCGAGCATGTTGACCGCGGTGCTCACCGCCTCGCGCGCGCCCGACGCATGTTCGCGGTCGACGCCCGACGCGACCGCGAATGCGGCGTAGCGATCGAGCCACTGGCCGCTGGTGGCGTCCTGTGGGAAGCTGCCATGCGCGGCGACGAACGGTGCGCCCGGCTTGAGCCGGGCGCGGATCGCCGCGACGGTGCGGGTGCGCTCTTCGGCGGCGAGGAAATGCAGCGTCAGCAGGCACACCGCGCCGTCGAACGGGCCCGGCGGCGCGTCGTCGATATAGCCCTCGACCAGCTCGGCGCGGCCGGCATCGGCCCCCAGCGCCTGCGCCGCCAGATCGAGCATCGCACGCGCCGGATCGACGCCGGTGAAGCGCCAGCGGGGATAGGCGCTGGCGAGCGCGTGAAGCTCGAGCCCGCCGCCCGCGCCGAGCACCAGGATGTGGGCGTCGTCCGGCACCTGTTCGGCGAGCAGGATTCCGGTCATGCGGTGGAGGTCGGCAAAGCCGGGCACGAAGCGCGGCGGGTTCGCGGCATAGTTGGCGACGGCAGCCGGATCGGCGAACTTGTCGAGGAATTTCTGCGCGCCGTCAGCGGCCATGGGGATGTTCCTTTTCGCAATGCGTGGGGCGCGCCGCGAGCCGGACGCGGAAATCGGCCTGGAGATCGGCGAGCGTCACGCGCTTCAGCCGCTCGAGCATCAGCGCTTCCGCGGCGGCGAAGGTGTCGTCCAGCGCGGCGTTGACCGCCTGTTCGACCAGGCATCTGGGCTGCTCCGAACGGTTGCCGATGGCGAGCAGGGCAGGGCGGCCGAGCGCCTCATAGACGTCGAGCAGGGTGATCTCGTCCAGCCCGCGCACCAATGTCCAGCCGCCGCCATGTCCCTTTTCCGAGCGCACATGGCCGCGCTCGCGCAGCCCCGCGAGGATGCGCCGGATCACGACCGGATTGGTGTCCATCGCCTTGGCCAGCAGCTCCGACGGCATCGGCCCGTCATGGTCGGCAAGGTGGATCAGCAGGTGCAGAACACCCGACAGGCGGCTGTCGCGAATCATGTAACTTTAAATGATACGTGACGGCGCGGGCGTCAACCCGCGATCATGTCGTGTCGCGCCGGAAGCAGCCCTTCGCATGGTCGTTGACCATGCCGACCGCCTGCATCCAGGCATAGACGATCACCGGCCCGACGAACTTGAAGCCGCGCGCCTTCAGCGCTTTCGAGACCGCCTCGGAGGCCGCGGTCTTGGCGGGAAAGGTCACACCGTCGCCCCTCGCCGGCGCGCCTCCGGCCAGCTCCCATGCCCAGGCGCCGAAATCCTCGCCCTGCTCGCCAAAGGCGAGATAGGCGCGGGCGTTGCCGATCGCGGCCTCGATCTTGGCGCGGGCGCGGATGATGCCGGGATCGGCCATCAGCCGTTCGATATCGGCCGCACCGAACGCCGCGACCTTCCCGGGATCCCAGCCGGCGAAGGCGGCGCGGAAGCTCGCGCGGCGCTTGAGGATGATCGACCAGGACAGGCCGGCCTGGAACCCCTCCAGCATCAGCATCTCCCACAACAGCCGCGAATCGCGCACCGGCACGCCCCATTCGGTGTCGTGATAGGCCGCCATCAGCGGATCCCCCTGCGCCCAGCGGCAGCGTTCGAGTTCGTTCATCGGCGCCCTCCAAGGATGAGAACAAAAAAAGATCGTTCCACTCTTGTTCTACCGGAACAAATGTTATACACAACCGGCAACGCACATGACGACAGGCATGTTGAAGATAGGGCGCAAAGCCTCTAGCGACGGAGACTTCGGATGGCAGCTTCCCTCAAGGTGATCGACGGCAACATGGCGATTTCTTCGGACAAGCAGAAGGCGCTCGACGCCGCACTCGCGCAGATCGACCGCGCCTTTGGCAAGGGCAGCGCGATGAAGCTCGGCTCACGCGAGGCGATGCAGGTCGAGGCGATCTCGACCGGTTCGCTCGGGCTCGACATCGCGCTCGGTGTCGGCGGTCTGCCGCGCGGCCGCGTGATCGAGGTCTATGGCCCGGAAAGCTCGGGTAAGACCACGCTCGCGCTGCACGTCATCGCCGAAGCGCAGAGGAATGGCGGCGTCGCGGCGTTCGTCGACGCCGAGCATGCGCTCGACCCGGTCTACGCCAAGAAGCTCGGCGTCGATATCGACGAGCTGATCGTCTCGCAGCCCGACACCGGCGAGCAGGCGCTCGAGATCACCGACACGCTGGTCCGCTCGAATGCGATCGACGTGCTGGTGGTCGATTCGGTCGCCGCACTGGTGCCCCGCGCCGAGATCGAGGGCGAAATGGGCGACAGCCATGTCGGCCTGCAGGCGCGTCTCATGTCGCAGTCGCTGCGCAAGCTCACCGGCTCGATCAGCCGCTCGCGCTGCATGGTGATCTTCATCAACCAGCTGCGCATGAAGATCGGCGTGATGTACGGCAACCCGGAGACCACGACCGGCGGCAACGCGCTCAAATTCTACGCTTCGGTCCGCCTCGACATCCGCCGCACCGGCCAGATCAAGGACCGCGACGACATCATCGGCAACACCACGCGCGTGAAGGTGGTGAAGAACAAGGTCGCGCCTCCGTTCAAGCAGGTCGAATTCGACATCATGTATGGCGAGGGCATCTCCAAGATCGGCGAGATCCTCGACCTCGGCGTCAAGGCCGGGCTGGTCGAGAAGTCGGGCGCGTGGTTCAGCTACGACAGCGTCCGCATCGGCCAGGGTCGCGAGAACGCCAAGACCTTCCTCAAGGACAATCCGGACCTCTGCGCCCGGCTCGAGGCGGCGATCCGCAACCGTACCGCGCAGGTCGCCGAGGAGATGATGACCGGGCCGGATGCCGAGGACGACGACGGCGAGGCGTGACAAAGGCGACAGGTTGCGCGCGGTTGTGCGTAACTTCGTCAACTTCGGGCGCAAATTGCCCCGGCGAACAGGATTGGGCCGCGCCGCACCGTGATGGGCGGCGGCGGTCACGGGACCAGCTTCCCATCGGAAGGCCCGGCGCCCCACGCGCCGGGTCTTTCGGCTTTGACAAGCAGCTGCGGTCGGGCTTTTCGCACTGGCTGACCGGCAGGCCCGCCGATACGATCGGCGCATCGATGGCAGATTGGAGAGCGACGTGGCGCGGGGGATATCCGGACTTTCGATGATCGCATTGGGTTGCGCACTTGCCGTGATGCCGGTGTCCGCCGCCGCTCAGGAAGCGGCGCCGGACCTCTCGCAAGATACGGCCTGGCACAATCGCCAGATGCTCGCGCTGGCCGAGCGGCATGGCGGCAACGGGTGGAACGTCACCGCCAGCGGCCTGCGCTGGCGCCGCGTTGCCGGCGACGGTAGCGGCAAGCGGCCGGGACCGACGGACAATGTGACGGGTTTGGGAGTGGCCGAAGTAGGACGCCAGCTTC
>NZ_JBCNMA010000051.1:0-21034 GCF_039595165.1 Sphingomonas sp. | reverse complement strand
AGCATCTCGGTGGCGGAGTGCGCCCTCGCCTTCCAACGAATCATAGACCCGCCCGACGCGCTCGACATGCGGCCGCAACAGATCGAGCAGTTCCGCCCCGCTCGCGAGCCCGTGCAGGCAGGCGACGCGGTCGAGCGCCTCGCCCTCGGGCAGCTGGTGCGTCTGGCGGTCGTCGATCATCTGCACGCGATGCTCGATCGTGCGCAGCAGGACATAGGCCTCGGCCAGCGCCGCGGCGTCCGCCGGGTCGATGCGCTCCGCGGCGGCGAGCGCGCCCAGCGCATCCAGCGTCGCCGGCGCGCGCAACTCGGGATCGCGGCCGCCATGGATGAGCTGGTGAATCTGCGCGAAGAACTCGACCTCGCGAATCCCGCCGCGCCCGCGCTTCAGGTCGTAGCCCGGCCCGAACGCCTGGCCCTGCGCATGGTGATCGCGGATACGCCGCGAAATGCCGCGGATCTCGCGGATCGTCCCGTAGTCGAGCGCGCGCCGCCACACGAACGGGCGGATCGTTTCGAGGAACTGCTGGCCGAGCACCCTATCCCCGGCCGCGGCGCGCGCGCGGATGAACGCGGCGCGCTCCCATGGCAGCGCCTGCGATTCATAATAGGAGATCGCCGCTTCCGCCGGCAGCACGATCGGCGTCACCTCGGGCGAGGGCCGCAGGCGCAAGTCGATGCGCAGCACATAGCCGTCGGCGTCGCGCGCCTGCAGCAGCTCGACCACGCGCCGCCCGACCCGCACCGCCGCTTCCTCGGGCGCCTCGCGTTCGCGATGCGGGAAGCTCGCGGGATCGAAGATCAGGATCGGATCGATGTCCGATGAATAGTTGAGCTCGCAGCTGCCCTGCTTGCCCAGCGCGATCGCGGCAAAGCCGTCGGGAGCGGCGCCCGGCACCCGCTCCGCGACCGCGGCGGCGATCGCAGTGTCGAGCGCATAGTCCGCGAACTCCGAGAGCGCGCGTGTCGCCGCGCGGAAGTCGAGCAGTCCGGCAAGGTCGCCGATCGCGACCATCAGCGCGAGCCGCCGCCGCTCGATCCGCAGCCGCCGCGCCACCGGCATGCCGGCATCGTCGATGCGTGCCGCCGCGAGCGGATCGGTCACGCCGCGGGCCAGCCGGACGACGGTATCGGCCTCGCGCTCGATCAGATTCGCCAGGAAAGGCGACCAGCGCCGCGCCCGCTCGAGCGCCGCGTCCAGCGCGCCCGGATCACCGTCCATCGAATTCATCGGACCGGGTCAGACCATCCCCAATCTTGATGTCAAGCAACAAATCGGCACTTCGGTCGTTTGAATGTTCATGGTTCGTCACGTTAACCGACCCAGCGATATGCGGCACGCAAATGGCCATGAGAATGGCTATCGCGTCGAGTTGCCGCGCGTCCACGACGCGATCGGCTCGGTGCTGCGCGGCGCGTATGAGCGCGATCCGGATCTTCCGGAAGACATGGTGCATCTGCTCAAGCAGATGAACGACAAGCGGCACATGGGCCGCTGAGGCGGGCACGCACACGGATATTCATCCGCTCGTCGCCGGGCCGCATCGACTTTTAGCCAATCTCCAATCCTCCCCCGCCAAGGGGAGGTGGCAGGCGCAGCCTGACGGAGGGGGCGGACGGCGACCAACGAGCGGCGGGGCTCCTCCCCCTCCGTCGCCTTCGGCGCCACCTCCCCCTGGCGGGGGAGGATTGAAATGTCGCGATATAGAAAGGTGTCCGCGGTCAGCGCTCGCGGCTGAGCTGGTCCACTTCGTCCATGATCGTGTCGAGCGCGGTGCGGCCGTCGCTCTCGGTGTCGCGGCGCGAGGGCAACTGGCCGTCGGCCATCAGCCCCTCGAGCGCGACGCGCCCGCGCGCGACGCGGCTCTTGATCGTGCCGACCGCGACGCCGCAGATCTCCGCCGCTTCCTCATAGGCGAAGCCCCCCGCCCCGACCAGGATCAGCGCCTCGCGCTGCGGCTGGGGCAAGTGCATCAGCGCGCGCTGCATGTCGGCGAGATCGACATGGCGGTCCTGGCTCGCCGGCGCGGCGAGCAGCCGGTCGGCGACGAGATCGTCCCACTCGCCCTTGAACCGCGCGCGGCGCATCTGGCTGAGATAGAGGTTGCGCAGGATGATGAAGGTCCAGGCGCGCATGTTGGTGCCCGCCTGGAAGCGCTTGCGCGCCGCCCACGCCTTGAGCAGCGTTTCCTGCACGAGATCGTCGGCGACGTCGCGGCTGCCCGACAACGAGCGGCCGAACGCGCGCAGGTGCGGGATCACCGTCGCAAGCTGAGTCTTGAACTCGGGATCGGAGAGCGAGACATGCTCGGCCGGCGGATTGTCCTGCTCGCCTTCCTGCTCGGTGTCGGTCATTCGGGTCCGTTCAGTTGATTCCGCTGAGCGCGGCAACGTTCGAGATAGGTTTACCGGCCGCATCTGCCAGCCCGCAACCTGCTCAAAGCAGCAGATAAATGGCGTAGATGACGATGATCGCCACCAACGACACCGCGAGGATGTAGCGGGTCATGTGCGGTGTCGCACCGGCGCGAGCGCGGTCGGTGTCGATGTGCATGGAGTCGTTCGGGTTCTCGTTCGGGTCAGCCATGCACCATCAACACGCAAGGACCGTTTTGGGTCCGTAAGAAATGGAACTTCGGTCCAAAATCGGTCAGGCCGCCGGCACCGTCGATTGATCGAAGAACAGCGCCTGGCTGATCGCCGCCTTCACTGTCGAGCGCTGGAACGGCTTGGTGATCAGGAAGGTCGGCTCGGGCCGCTCGCCGGTCAGCAGCCGCTCGGGGAAGGCAGTGATGAAGATCACCGGCACGCTGAATTGCGCCAGGATGTCCTTGACCGCATCGATGCCCGAGCTGTCGTCGGCGAGCTGGATGTCGGCGAGCACCAGGCCGGGCCGGTCCTCCATCGCCAGCGCCACCGCCTCGTCGCGGGTGACGGCGACGCCGGTCACCTCATGCCCCTGATCGCGCACGATCGTCTCCAGATCCATCGCGATCAGCGGCTCGTCCTCGATGATCAGCACGCGCGCGCGCGTCTGGCTGTCGATCTCGGCCAGCGCCTCGGCGACCAGGCCGTCGACCGAATCCGGCGTCTCCTCGAGCAGATAGGCGGTGTCCTCGCTGGTGAAGCCTTCCATCGCGGTCAGCAGCAGCGCCTGGCGCGAACGCGGCGCGAGCCGGGCGAGCCGGGCGCGGGCGATCGCCTCGTTGTCGCTGGTGGCGTCGACCTCCTCGGGATATTCCTCGAGATGGGTCGAGCCCCAGATCGCCTGGAACGTGCGGTAGAGGCCGAGCCGCGGATCGACGTCGCGGGGGAATTCCTCCGGCGCGGCGACGATGGCTTCCAGCGTGGCGCGGACATAGCGGTCGCCCTCCGCCTGGCTCCCGGTGAGCGCCCGCCCGTAGCGGCGCAGGAAGGGAAGGTGCGGAGCGAGTTGCTGTCCAAGCGACATGGTCTTGTATTTCTCCTTCGGCGTCGCCGCCCTTGTGCTGGCGGCGCATAGGCATTGCAAGTAGCGCTGCTGGTCCGAAGAAGGCCCCTCCCCGGATTTCGCATCGCCAGTGGAACCAACGAGCCGTAAAATGGTTTCACGCGTCGAACACGCTTGTATCTGTGTGTTCCCGGCATCTTGCGGTCGGTGGTTTTTTTGTGCATCCGCCCATCCCAGGGCTTTGAGGGGGACGAAGTGCGTTCGGCCGAGGAGAAACGAAAAGAGCCGCTGGGGCGGACTGGCGGCGGGATGGCCACACGCAAGGACCGTAATATCGGTGAGGCGCTGCGCCGCGTCTATCAGGACGCCGCGGATGAGAAGGTCCCCGACGATCTGCTCGATCTCTTGAGCAAGCTCGATTAACCATGCCCGATGGACGGGGATGAATTGAAGCGCCGGACCGGCGTCCGGCCCCTTGCCGCCATCGCGCGGATGCCGACCGGGGCCAAAGTCTTCCTGATCCTGAGCGCGGGCCTGCTGCCCCTGGCGCTGATCGCATTCTTCGCCTCGCTGCAGACCACGCGCGTCGCCGACCAGGAGGTGCGCGGGCGGCTTCGCGTGGCGATCGCCGAATCCGCGCGCGCGTTGCGCAGCGAGCTCGCCTGGGAGCTGCGCGAACTGCGCGGCGCGCTGCCCGCCACGCGCGGCGCATCACCCAATTGCGGCCGGCTCGCCGGCGTGTTCGAGCCGCAGGCGATGAACGGGGTGCGCTACGCCCTGCTCGACGACAACCGCCGCCTGCTGTGCGGCGCGCCGCTGCCCTCGGTGAGCGGCGAGCGGCTGGGGAATGGCGAATCCGTCATCCGGCTGCTGCCCGATTCGGGGGCGCAGATCGAAGTGGTGAGCCCGGACGGCTATATCGCGCGCGGCTTCTTCCCGACCGCCTTCCTCGCCGCTTCCGCCGAGCCGAGCGGGATGACGCGCGACTATGGCATGCGGCTCGAGGGGAATGCCCAGTCGCTCGAGCTGCGGAGGCTGGCGTCGAGCGGGCCGCTCGACCGGCGCGAGACCCAACAAGTCGATCTCGGCGTGCAGGGGCTGACACTCCAAATGGCGGTCGCCAGCGCGCCGATCACCTCGTCGATGGTGATCGCGGCGCTGTCGCCGTTCCTGATGTGGTTCCTCGCCGCCGGGATCGCCTGGTTCGTGGTCGACCGGCTGCTGATCCGCCCGCTGCGCCGGCTGCGCACGACCGTCGGCGCCTATCAGCCGGGCGAGCTGATCGACCCCATTTCGGGCAGCGACATCCCCGCCCAGGAGATCCGCGAGCTCGGCGACACCTTCCGCGGCCTCAGCCGCACCGTGCAGGACCACGAGCGCGACCTCGCCGAGGGCCTGTCACGGCAGACCAAGCTGACGCGCGAGGTCCATCACCGCGTCAAGAACAACCTGCAGGTGATCGCCAGCCTGATCAATTTCCACGCGCGCGGCGCCAAATCGGGCGAGGCGCTCGCCGCCTATGCCTCGATCCAGCGCCGCGTCGATGCGCTCGCGGTGGTCCATCGCCACCATTATGCCGGGTTCGAGGAGACGCGCGGGATCGAGATCCGGCCGGTGATCGGCGAGCTCGCCTCGAATATCCGCGCCACCGCCCCCGACGACACCGCCGTGGGGATCGTGCTCGATATCGATCCCTGGCTCGTGTCGCAGGACAATGCCGTCGCGATCGCCTTCCTGATCACCGAGATCGTCGAGCTGGCGATGAATTCGAGCGCGACCGCGCAGCTGCATATCTCGATGAAGGACGCGGTCGAGGAACCGGGCCAGGCGATGCTCCGCATCCAGTCGCCGGCGCTGGCCGAAAGCCCGGAATTCACCAGCCTCTACGAAAACCGCTATGGCCGCGTGATCGGCGGCCTGGCCCGCCAGCTGCGCTCGCAGCTTCGGCACGACGCGGTGACGGGCAGCTTCGAACTGCCGGTCACGTCCCCCGGGCGGCTCTAAAAAAAATCGAAAAAATTTCGCGGCGACGCGGAACCACTGGTCGGAAGCATCGTTCTGCACCTCGGATAGTGACCTTTTGCCCCCCCGCTCTCGCTATCCACGAAACAGGCCCGGACGCGTCAACCCTCCCCCCCCCGGTGACGCGTCCGGGCCTAATTCTTTCTCATCCCGGCAGATTTTTGCACCGCAACGCTTGCGGAACGAATCCGGCTGGTCGAGCATTTCAAGCTTCGCAACGAGTGGAGAAATATGATGCGTAAGGTTCTTGCGCTGGCGCTGATCGCCAGCGGCCTCGCTCTGTCGGCCTGCAATACGGTCGAGGGCGTCGGCAAGGACGTCAAATCGGCGGGCGACACGGTCGCCAAGACCGCGGACGACGCCAAGTAATCGGGCTGGTAAAGCCTATTCCCCTGCGGCGGCTTCGGCCGCCGCTTCCTTTTCACGCCGGCGCCGCGTGAACCAGATCGCCACCAGCGACAGGAAATAGAGGCCGCAGAGCGGTCCGGCGAGCAACAGCTGCGAGCCGATATCCGGCGGAGTCAGTACCGCAGCGACCGCGAACGCCGCCACCACCGCATAGCGCCACGCGCCCTTCAATTGCTCATAGGTGACGATCCCCGCACGCTCGAGCAGCATCAGCAGCACCGGCAGCAGGAACGAGATGCCGAAGGCGAACAGGAACTGCATCACGAAATCGAGATAATTGCCGACCGCGGGCAGGGCCTCCTGCTTGACGCCGCCACCCAGGTCGCCCTCGAGCCCGAGCAGGAAGTGCAGCGCCACCGGAATGGCGAAGAAATAGGCCAGCGCGCAGCCCAGCGCGAACAGGATCGGCGTCGCGAAGAGGAACGGCAGCAGCGCCTTCTTCTCCTTGCGGTACAGGCCCGGTGCGACGAACTGCCACAGCTGGTTGGCGATCACCGGGAAAGACAGCATCAGCGCGCCGAAGAAGCCGACCTTGATCTGCACCATGAAGGCTTCGAAGATCTGGGTGAACACCAGCCGGTCCTGCCCCGCCTTGGCCAGCGGCTGCACCAGGACGCCGAAGATCGGCTTGGAGAAATAGAAGCAGACCAGGAAGGTCAGCACCAGCGCGGCGACGCAATAGACCAGCCGTCGGCGCAGCTCGATCAGGTGATCGAGCAGCGGTGCTTCGGTGCCGGCGAGTTCGTCGGCGTCGCTCACGACGCAGCCTTCTTGCGCGGCGCGCGAGGCTTGCGGGCGGGCTTGGCCGGCGCTTCGTCGAGCACCGCATCGGCGGCGTCCGGCTTCAGCGCGGGCGGCTCGACCGTCGCTGGCGGCACATCTTCGGGCTCGACCGTGGACGGCGCCGCGCCGTCGGGATTGGGATCATAGACCGGCGCGGGCAGCGCCTTCTCGGGCGGATAGTCGCGCATGATGCGCGCATTCTCTTCCGCCCACTTCTTTTCCATCTCGGCCAGTTCGGCCTCGCGGACCATGTTGTCGAAGCCGCTGCGGAACTGGCGCGCGACCCCGCGTGCCTTGCCGACCCAGTGGCCGACGAAGCGCATCGCTTTCGGGAGATCCTTGGGCCCGATCACCAGCAGGGCGACGATCGCCACCACCAGGAATTCGGGCGCGTTGAAATCGAGCATCTGGTCCCGTCACTCCGGCGCCGCCCGGGAGCGCCCCGGGCCGGTCGCGTCAGCGCTCTTCGTGCGCCGGGCGCGCTTCGGTCTGCGCCTGGGGCTGCGGGTCGGGGACTCGCTTCGCCTCGATCTTTTCGGCGGGCTTGGCCATCTCGTCTTCCTCGGCCATGCCCTTCTTGAACTGCTTGATGCCCTTGGCCACGTCACCCATCATGTTCGAGAAGCGGCTGCCCCCGAACAGAAGGATCACGAGAACACCGACGATCAGCCAGTGCATCAGACTCATACCACCCATCGGAACTCTCCGTTGATTCCCGGGCTATCTAGTCCTCTTCGTCAGCGGTTTCCATGTTTTCCGCACCGGAATGCGCGGCCTCGAACGCCAAGTCGACGGGATCGAGCAATCCGGCCGCCCGCAGATCGTCGATTCCGGGCAGGTCGCGGCGGCTGGCGAGGCCGAAATGAGTGAGGAATTCAGCCGTCGTGGCGAACATCAGCGGGCGCCCCGGCACCTCGCGCCGGCCGGCGGGGCGGATCCACCCCGCCTCCATCAGCACGTCGAGCGTGCCCTTCGAAATCTGCACGCCGCGGATCGCCTCGATCTCGGCGCGCGTCACCGGCTCGTGATAGGCGATGATCGCCAGCGTCTCGATTCCCGCGCGGCTGAGCTTGCGGCTGTCCTCGCGATCGCGACGCAGGAAATTGGCGAGGTCGGCCGCAGTCTGGAAATGCCAGCGCCCGCCGCGCTCGACCAGCTCGATTCCGCGCCCGGCATAATGTTCGGCGAGCGCCGCCAGCGCCGCCGCGACATCGGGTTCCTCGCCGACATAGGCGCGGATATCCGCCACCGACAGCGGGTCCTCCGACGCGAACAACACCGCTTCCACCGCACGCATCGTCTCGTCGGGAGGAGTCATGCCTGGGCAGCCTTGAGGTAAAGCGGCGCAAAGGCCGATTTCTGCTTGAGTTCCACCCTGCCCTGCCGCGCCAGCTCGAGCGCGGCGACGAACGAGGAGGCAAGCGCGGACTTGCGGTACGGCCCCTCGGCGTCCGCAGGCAGGAAGCTCTCGATCGCCGTCCAGTCGATGCGCTCGCCGACCAGTTCCGAGACGCGAATGATCGCATCCTCCAGCGTCATTACCGGCCGCACCGCGACGACGTGCATCACCGGCCGGGTGCGCGCGCTGATCTGGCCATAGGCGGCGATCAAATCGTAGATCTCGGCCTGCCAGCGCGACTTGCGCACGACCTTGAGCCCCTCGGGCGCGCCGCGCGCGAACACGTCGCGCCCCATCCGGTCGCGCGCCACCAGCCGCGCGCCCGCCTCGCGCATCGCGTTGAGGCGCTCGAGGCGGAGCTGGAGACGAAGCGCCAGTTCCTCGGGGCTCGGCTCGATCTCGGGATCGCGCGGGAGCAGCAGCGCCGATTTGAGATAGGCCAGCCACGCCGCCATCACGAGATAGTCGGCCGCGACCTCGAGCTTGAGCTCGCGCGCCTCGTTCACATAGGTGAGATACTGGTCGACCAGCTGCAGGATCGAGAGCTGGCGCAAGTCGACCTTCTGCGTCCGCGCCAGCGCGAGCAGCAGGTCGAGGGGCCCCTCCCAGCCGTCAATGTCGATCGTCAGGGTTTCGGTCGCCTCGCTCATGAGACTCTTCCCGTCACCCCGGCCTTGTGCCGGGGTCCACCTTGCCGCGTGCGCTGACATTTCAGTTCATGCCGCATCGCTCGGCGTGCAGTGGACCCCGGCACAAGGCCGGCGTGACGAAGGGCGCTAAGCCAGCGCAAGCAGCTCGTCCCGTTTCGCCAGCAGCGCATCCATCGGCGCTTCCTCGGGCCGCACGCTCGCCATCGCGCGTTCGAGCCGCGCCAGCGTCGCCTCGGACGCATCGCCGAGCCGCCCGGCGATCTCGACCATCTCCTCCATCCGCGCCCAGCAATCGAGCGCGACATCGCATCCCGCGGCGATCGCCGCCGCCGCCTTCTCGCCCGCGGTGCCCGACAACGCCTTCATGTCGATGTCGTCAGTCATCAACAGGCCGTCGAAGCCAATACGGCCGCGGATCACCTCGGAAATCACCGTCGGCGAGAGCGTCGCGGGACGATCGGCATCCCACGCCTCGAACACGACATGGCAGGTCATCCCCATCGGCGCGCCATTGAGCGTGCGGAACGGCGCGATGTCGCGCTCCAGCTCGGCCTCGGAGGCCTTGACCACCGGCAGCTCGTAATGGCTGTCGACCACGCCGCGGCCGTGGCCCGGCATGTGCTTGACCACGCCGACCACGCCGCCCTTCGCGAGTCCGTCGAGCATCGCCCGGCCAAGCGCGGCGACCTGCATCGGCTCGCTGCCGAAGGTCCGCTCGCCCACCGCGGGAGTCGTCTCGGACTGGCGCACGTCGAGCAACGGCGCGCAGTTCACGTTGACCCCGACCTCGGCCAGCATCAGCGCGAGCGCCTGGGCATTGGCCCGGACTGCCTCGATCGCCGAGGAGGGCGCGCGATCGTAGAGGCTGTCGAACGCGGGCCCCGCGGGGAACGCGGGCCATTCGGGCGGCTGCATCCGCGCGACGCGACCGCCCTCCTGGTCGATCAGGACGGGTACGTCGGCGCGGCCGGAAAGCTCGCGCAGGCTGTCGGTCAGCGCCCGCATCTGCGCGCGATCGACGCAGTTGCGCTTGAACAGGATATAGCCGAGCGGGTCCGCCTCACGGAAGAAGGCGCGCTCGTCGGCGGTGAGCTCGGCGCCCGACAGGCCGAAGATGACCGGCTTCATGCCGCGTCCTCCACCGCGCAAGTTGACAAAGTTGAGACCCTCGCACGCATTCGAACGACCGAACCAAACCGACTGATCATCCGCCGACTAGATCAGGCGAAGTCCAACTTTTCCAGTGGAAAGCGCTCGGCCGGTACTCAGTTCGGCGCCAGGAAGCACGCCTCGCCCGCCGCTCGCAGCTTGCCGCACAGCTCGCGCGCCTGGCTGTTGGAGCCGGCGTTGACGCGCAGGCGATAGACGGTCTTGCCGTTGACCTCGGCCTTCTCGACCGACTTGCCGAGCGGGGCGAGATAGTCGAACCGCTTGGACAGCCGCGCCCAGGCGCCGTTCGCACTGCCTTCGACCGGGAACGAGCCGAGCTGGATCACCGAGCTGCCCGCCGAAGGTCCCGGCGCGCGCTGCGACGGCGCCGCCGCGCGGGCCGCGGGCGGGGCGGCGGGAACCGGCGCGGTGACGCGGCTCGATCCGGTCACCGGCGCCGGGGTCGCCTTGGGCGCGGCCTTGCCCGCGACCGGCGCCTCGGGCAGCGCGCCGACATTGATCGAGCCGTTGGTGGTCGCGCCTTCGCTCGCCGCGAAGACGGTGTCGCCCTCACCGTCGACCTTCATCCCGCCGGGATCGTCGGGCTTGACCTTATAGTCGCCCTCGGCCGCGTTGATCAGCGCGCCGCTACCTCCGCCCCCGCCGCCATTGCGCTGGAGCGCCCACCAGCCGCCGACCGCGGCGAGCACGACCGCGAGACCGGCGGCGACGAGCCACAGCGTGCGCGCCACCGGCGGCCGCTCCTCATAATCCTCGTCCGCCGTCTCGAGCCAGGGCAGCCGGTCGCCGCTCTCATACTCGTCGACCGCCGCCGCGTCGGCTTCGGTCTCGACCGGCTTATCCTCTCCTGCGTTCATCAGTTCAGCTCCTGAACCGCCTCCACGCCCATGATGCTGAGGCCATTGCGAACAACCTGCCCGATCGCATCGGCGAGGAAAAGCCGGGCACAAGTCACCGGTACATTGTCGGGCAGCAGGAAGCGGCGCGCGGGATCGTCGTTGCCCATGTTCCACAGCGCGTGGAACTCGGCCGCCAAGTCATAGAGATAAAAGGCGATTCTGTGCGGCTCGCGCGCCGCGGCGGCGCCCTCGACGACACGCGGGAACTGCGCGGCGAGCTTCACCAGCGCCAGCTCGCGTGTATCAAGCAGGGACAGGTCGGCGCTCGCGCATGCAATTCCTGCATCCGCACGCCGGCGATGGAGCGACGCGACTCGGGCGTGGGCGTACTGGACGTAGAACACCGGATTGTCCTTCGACGCCTCCACCACCTTGGCGAAATCGAAGTCCATCTGGGCGTCGGCCTTGCGCGTCAGCATGGTGAAGCGGACGACGTCCTTGCCCACCTCGTTCACGACATCGGCGAGCGTCACGAAGTTGCCCGAGCGCTTGGACATCTTGACCGGTTCGCCCGCGCGCAGCAGCCGCACCATCTGGACGAGCTTGACGTCGAAACGGGTCTTGCCGCCGGTGAGCGCCGCGACCGCGGCGACGATGCGCTTGACCGTGCCGGCATGGTCGGCGCCCCAGATGTCGATCAGCTGGTCGGCCGCCTGCGCCTTCTGGAAATGATAGGCGAGGTCGGCGCCGAAATAGGTCCATTGACCGTTCGACTTCCTGATCGGGCGATCCTGGTCGTCGCCGAATTGAGTCGAGCGGAACAGCGGCAGCTCGACCGGCTCCCAGTCCTCGGGGGTCTCGCCCTTGGGCGCTTCGAGCATGCCGTCATAGACCAGGTCGTGCTCGCGCAGCCATTTCTCGGCCGCCTCTGGCTTGCCCGCGGCCTGAAGCTCCGCCTCCGAGGCGAACAGGTCGTGATGGATGCCGAGCAGGGCGAGATCGGCCTTGATCATCACCAGCATCGCGGCAACGGCTTCCTTGCGGAACAGCACGAGCCATTCGCTCTCGGGCGCGGACGCGAATTTGTCGCCATGCTCGGCCGCGAGCTTCGCGCCGACCGGCCTGAGATAGTCGCCCGGGTAGAGGCCTTCGGGAATCTCGCCGATGTCCTCGCCCAGCGCCTCGCGGTAGCGCAGGTGCGCCGAGCGCGCGAGCGTGTCGACCTGCCCGCCCGCGTCGTTGACATAATATTCGCGCACGACCTTGTGCCCGACCCATTCGAGCAGGCTGGCGAGCGCGTCGCCGACCACCGCGCCGCGGCAATGGCCCATGTGCATCGGGCCCGTGGGATTGGCCGAGACATACTCGACGTTGACGGTGAGGCCCGCGCCGATCCGCGAACGGCCATAGGCGTCGCCTTCGGCGTTGATCGCCTCGAGTTCGCCGCGCCAGGTGGCGTCGGTCAGCGTGAGGTTGATGAAGCCCGGCCCGGCGACCGACACCGCCGAGACCTCGTCGAGCTTCGCGAGTTCGGCCGCGATCTTCTCGGCCAGCGCGCGCGGGTTGGTGCCGGCCGGCTTGGCGAGAACCATCGCGGCGTTGGTCGCGAGGTCGCCGTGCGTCACGTCGCGCGGCGGCTCCACCGTCACCGCGCGTCGCTCCAGCCCCGCCGGCAGGTCGCCCGACGCGACGAGCGCGTCGAGGGCAGCATCCAGATGAGCGGCGAAACGGGTGTAGAGCGTCATTTGCGGGTCCGATGATTGCAGAAGCGCGGGGCTCTAGCCTACCCGCGCGCGTTCGTCACGCAGTGGCGCGACGCTGCTGGCGTGCAGTCACGATCCCGCTGACGGCGTAGATCGCCAGCCCGGACCAGATCAGCGCGAAGCAGACGGCATGCGCAGAGGTCATGTGCTCGCCGAAGAAGCTGATCGCGAGCAGGAACTGCATCGTCGGGGCGAGATACTGGAGCAGGCCGAGCGTCGAATAGGGCAGCCGGCGGGCTGCGGCGGCGAACAGCAGCAGCGGAGTCGCGGTGACCACGCCCGAGATGGCGAGCACCACGGTCCATAGCGGCGTCTGCCCGAAGCCGAGCCCGGCATGGCCCGATAGCCAGAACAGATAACCCGCGGCGATCGGGGTGAGGATCGCGGTCTCGATCGTCAGCCCCTCGAGCGATTCGACCGGCGCGATCTTGCGCACCAGCCCGTAGAAGCCGAAGCTGAAGGCGAGTGCGAGGCTGATCCAGATGCCCGTCCCCGCGCCGACCGCGAGCACCGCGACGCCGATCGCAGCGAGTGCGACCGCGGCGATCTGCGCCGCGCCCAGCCGCTCGCGCAGCAGCACCACGCCGAGCAGCACGTTGACCAGCGGGTTGAGGAAATAGCCGAGGCTCGCCTCGAGCACGTGGTTGTGCTGGACCGCCCAGACATAGACCAGCCAGTTGATCGAGATCAGCGCGGCGCTGATGCCGAGATAGGTCATCGCGCGGCGGCTGCGGATGGCGGCGAGGAACTGCGGCACGCGGCGCAACGCGACGATCAGCACGCCCAGCAGGACGACCGACCACAGCACGCGCATCGCCACCACTTCGCCCGAATCGACGCCGTGGAGCAGCCAGAAGAACAGCGGCAACAGGCCCCAGATGCCGTACGCGCCGAGCCCCTGGAGCAGGCCGGTGCGGTCGAGGCGCTCGGGCGCTGGCTGGGGATCGGCACGAGCCATGCGCGCCAAGTAGGCACGATGCCGCACCGCGCCAAGGCATCGTGCCTATCGCGCGGCGAAGCAATGGTTGCGGCTGAAACCTTACGGTCAGGCGCGCACGAGACCGTCGATCACTCTGGCGCTCTTCTGATCGGGGAACAGCGTGGGCATTGCGCGCTGCGGATCGATCGCGAAGTGCGAGGCGACCGCGCTGCCGATCACCGCGTCGAGGCCGGCGGTGGGCTTGAGGTCGCGGCCTTCGAATAGCGCGGCGTCGGACAGGCCGGGCCAGTCGGCCACCACGCGCCCGCCCTTGACCGCGCCGCCGAGCAGCCAGGCGACCGACGCGGTGCCGTGATCCGTGCCCTGGGTGCCGTTGACCTTGACCGTGCGGCCGAACTCGGTCGCGACCAGCACCATCGTCTTGCCCCACAGCGGGCCGAGCCCGGTCTTGAGCGCCGCGATCATCTGGTCGAGCCCGTTGAGCTGGTTGCCGAGCCGCCCGCGCTGGCCGGCATGCGTATCCCAACCGCCGGTCTCGATCATCGCGATCCGCGCACCATTGCCGGCGGCGAGCAGCTTGGCGGCGAGCGCGCCGGTCGCGGCGGCGTTGCGCCCGCCATTGGCACCGAGATCGCTGGTCAAGGTGCGCGTCGCGGTCGCCTGCTGCCACAGCGCGTGGAGCTGCGGATCCCCGGCATAGAGGGTGGCGACGCGCGCGAGCAGGTCATCCGACGCGTCGGGCAGGACCGACGGGGCGTAGGACGTCACCTCGATCTTGCCGCGCATCGCCATCGGGATCGTCGCGGCGACCGCGATCGCCTTGCGCTCCTCGTCGGGCAGCACCGCGAGCAGCCGGTTGAGCCAGCCGTCCTTGAGCTGATAGGCCGACGTACCGCCAGTCTCGAGCACGTTCTGCGCGTCGAAATGCGAGCGATCGCGATAGGGCGAGGCGACAGCGTGGACGAACAGCGCCTCCTTCGCCGCAAAAAGCTGCGCGACATTCTTGAGATTGGGGTGCAGCGCGAACATCGCGTCGAGCTTGGTCCCTTGCGCGAACTCCTCGGCGAGCACGCCGCGCTGAGCGGCGAAGGCGGGGTCGCCGACCGGCGCCAGCGTGCCGATGCCGTCGGCGGCGCCGCGCTGGATAATGAAGACGAAGCGCTTGTCGGTTGCGGCCTGCGCGAAGGCGAGGCGCGGCGCGAAGCCCAGCGAAAGTGCGCCCGCGGTACCGGTCAGGACGAAATTGCGGCGGTTCAGCATTGGACTATCTCCGCATGAATTCGGGCGAGACGAGCATCAGCGCGACGCCCTGGGCAGGGCTTTCGGCACGGGCGATCGCCTGGCTGGTGGTGGCGCTGAGTGCGCCCGGGAAGAGTTCGGCGGCACGCGCGCGCGGGTCGATCGTCTCGCGGGTGCGCGCGGCGAAGCGCTCCGCCGCCTCGACCCGGCGCATCACCGCGTCGGGGCCGGCCCAGCTCGCCGCGATGTCGTCATAGCCGGCCGGCGAACCCGGCCGCCACACCGGCTGGCCGAGCTGAGTCATCAGGCCGAGCACCGCCTGGGCGGGAATCTCCTGCGTGCCGAGCGCGCGCATTGCCGACACGGACCATTCCCACGGCGTCTTGAACTTGACCGGCTGCGGCGCCCACGCCTCGGGCGCCTCGACCAGCGCGCGATAGACGGTGGGGAGGTCGCCACCCGACTTGAGATAGGCCGCCTCGAGCCTGGCGGTCAGTGCCGGCGGCGGATCGTCGCCCGCGAAGTGACGCGCGAGCTTGACCGCGAGATGCCTGGCGGTCGCCGGATGCGCGGCGAGATCGTCGAGCACCGCGGCCGCCTGGGCCTGGCCTTGCTGACCATAGCTCTTGGCCATGATCGTGCGCACGCCCGGCTCGTGGATGCGCGGGGCGAAAAAGAACTGACCGGCCTCGCCCGCGCCGCGCACCAGCCGCGCGCCCTGGCCGCGGCCCAGCCCGGATACCGTCCAGCCGGTCATCGCGCGGGCGAATTCGGTCACGTCGGCCTGGCTGTAGCCGGTGCGCACGCCGAGCGTGTGCAGCTCGAGGATCTCCCGCGCCAGATTCTCGTTGAGGCCGACGCGCCGTTTCTCCTGGCGCTCCGCGGCAAGCTGGCCCGCCGGGCTGTTCGGCCCGACCGACTGCGCCTGATCGAGATAGAGCAGCATCGCCGGATGCCGCTCGACCGCATGCAGCATGTCGCGGAACGTGCCGAGCACATGCGGGCGGATCGCGTCGAACTCCAACGCGCCGGCCAGGCCGACCATCTGCTGCTTGTCGGCCGAGACCGCGAAATGGTTGGACCAGAAATGCACGAGGCGCTCGACGAACGGCGTATCGCTGGCCACCGCCGCCTGCGCGCGCACGCCCACGGCCTGATTGTAATATTCGCGGCCGCGCTGCCGCGCGATCTTGCGCGCCTCCTCGGTCGCCACCTCGGTCTTGATGCCCTGGCGCCGCGCCTCGCGCCCGACCATCTGCACGTTGGCATAGTCGGCGGCGAGCTGAGCGGCGAGCGTCGTGGTGCGCGGGTAGGCGGCGATCGCCGCGGGCAGCACCTCGAAGCGCTCGAACTGGCGGAGCAGCGCCACCTTCGATGCCCCTTCCGCCCCCCCGGCGCGCGCGCCGAGGCCGAAGCGGTTCAGGGCGATACTGGCTTCAGACATGTGCTAACCCCTTGATCGTTCGCGAGCCAAGCTACGCGCGCTTTGTCGCAAATCTTTACCCAACCGCGCATTTCATCGATGGAACAGAACGGTTGGACGGCTGCGCGGAGCGCAATCGCGCATGCATCCTTCGCGATTGGCGGTTGCTGCATCGCAACATACAACCGTCTGCAGAACATAAGGGGATGTCGATCTGGCTCACCAGCAAGGGAGAAAGATCGTGATCAAGACCTTCATCAGCGCCGCTGTCCTTCTGAGCCTTCCGGTCGCCGCTTATGCCGGCGAGCGCAGCTTCACCCGTGACGGCGTCACCTATGTCTACACCGCCGAGCAGCGCGGCGAGACCACCGTGATCTCGGGCAAGAGCCTGCCGGGCGGCTCGGCCTATGAGCTGACCGTGCGCGGCAAGCGCGTCACCGGCCATGTCGGCGGCAACCCGGTGTCGTTCCGTATCGCCAAGCCGCTCGTCGGCAAGGTCGAGACGGCTCAGCGCTGAGCTGAACGCCCTCACCCTCCCACCGCCTATCGGCGGCGGGCCCCTTCCCTCCCAATGGGAGAGGGAGGGAGGCGCGAAGCGCCGGAAGGGTGAGGAGGCCCCGATACGGTTCGAGTTGGGCCTAAAACCCCTCGGGCAGATCGATCGGGCCGACCGCTTCGCGATACCGCGTGATCGCGTAGCGGTCGGTCATGCCGGCGATGAAGTCGGCGATGTGGCGGCTGCGCCACGGCTCGTCCGCGGGCAGGCAGTCGCCCCAACCCTCCGGCATCAGTGCCGGATCCGTCGAATAGGCGGCGAACAGCCCCGCCACGATCCCCTGCGCCGTCTCCGCCGCTGCGAGCTGGCGCGGATGGTGGTAGAGGTTCGCGTACATGAAGCGCTTGAGTGCGCGCTCCGCGTCGCGCATCGCATCGGAGAAGCCGGCGAGCGCGCGGCCGGCGGCACGGACATCCCCGGCGCGTTCCACCCCCGCTTCGGCCAGCCGCCGCCGCGTTTCCTCGAGCAGGTCGTTGACCATCACGCCGATCTGCGCGCGGACCAGCTCGCGCATCAGCCGCTTGGCGTCGGCATCGGGGAAGCGTGAACGCACCGCGTCCCAGCCGCGCGCGACCAGCGGCACCTCGAGCAGCTGGTCGAGCGTCAGCAGCCCGGCGCGCAGCCCGTCGTCGATGTCGTGATTGTCATAAGCGATGTCGTCGGCGATCGCCGCGACCTGCGCCTCGAGCGAGCTGTGCCGGTCAAGCTCCAGCGGGAATGCCGCATCCGCCGCCGCCAGCGCCCAGCCGGGATGGCGTACCGGGCCATTGTGCTTGGCCAGCCCCTCCAGCGTCTCCCAGCTCAGGTTGAGCCCGTCCCAGCCGGGATAGGGCCGCTCGATCGTCGTCAGCGCGCGCAGCGTGTGACCGTTATGGTCGAAGCCGCCCTGCCCGGCGAGCGCGGCCTTGAGCGCATCCTCCCCGGCATGGCCGAAGGGCGGGTGGCCGATATCGTGCGCCAGGCACAGCGCCTCGGTCAGATCCTCGTTGAGGCCGAGCGTGCGCGCGACGGTGCGGCCGATCTGCGCGACTTCGAGGCTGTGGGTGAGCCGCACGCGGAAATGGTCGCCGTCGGGCGCCATGAACACCTGGGTCTTGTGGCGCAGGCGGCGGAAGCTGATCGAGTGGATGATGCGGTCGCGGTCGCGCTGGAAGGCGTCGCGCGGGCCGCGTGCGGTGCTGTTTTGTTCTTCGTGAAGACGGCCGCGGCTCTCGGCCGGGTCGCTGGCATAGGGCGCCAGGCCCCTCACGCGGCTCCGTCGGATGTCGGGGTGCGAATCGCCATCGCCGCGCGATAGATCATTTCGTGGCGAGTTTCTCGATCTTCTGCCCCGCCTCGCTCGTCCAGGCGAAGGCGGATAGCCCCTTCTTGCCGATCGCGTTGACGAAGGCCTGCGCCTCGCCCGGGGTCTTGAAGGGACCGACCAGCAAGCGGTTGGTGAAGCGCAGCGGGGTGGTCCAGGCCTGTTTGCCGCGGAATTCCGCCGGCGCCTTGGCGACGAGGCTGCGCCACGCCTTGGGCAGATCGCCGACATTCGCGCCGCCCGCCACCTGCGCCCAGTGGCGCGCGGGCTCGGTCTTGGCCGGATCGGGCTTGGCCTTGGTCTTGGCGGCGGTCTGGGTGGCTGCCTTCGCGTCGGCAGTCCTGGCCTTGGCGTCGGTCGCCTTGGGGTCCGCAGTCTTGCCGCGCGGCTTCGCGGGTTCGGGCTTTTCCGGCTCCGGCTTGGGTTTCGGCTGCGCAGCGGCCGGACGCGGCCTCGGTGTCTCGGCCTTGGCGGTCTCGACCGGCGGGGAGGCGGCGGCCGGGGCCGGTTCGACGGGCGCCGGCTGGACTGGGCGATGGTTCGGCATCGGCTCGACGCCGAGCTCGGACGCCGGGATCGTGATGCCCGCGATGATCCGCGCGATGACGCTGTCCTCGCCGCCGATGCGCGGCGCGGGCGGCGTGGCTTGCGCCGTCTGGACGGGCGCGGGATCGGAAGCGCCGGGTGCGGTCCCGAAGCCGGGCGCGGGCGGCGGTGTCGTGGCCGCTTGCGTCACGGGCGTTTCCGCCGGCGTTGCCGCTGGTGTCGTGGCCGCCGGTTCGGGCGCAGGCGCCGCAGCGGCAGCCAGGCGCCGCATCTCCGCCTCGCGCGCGGCCTGTTCCGCCGCGGCGCGTTCGCGGGCTTGCGCGTCAGCCACGCGCTGCGCCTCGGCGTCGCGCGCCGCTTGCTGCTCCGCCGCGAGCCGCTCGGCTTCGCGCTGCCGCGCCGCCAGCGCCTCGCGCTCCTGCTGCGCCTTGAGGTCGGCCAGGCGCCGCGTCTCGCGTTCCTGCGCCACGCGCGCCTCCGCGACGCGACGCGCCTCCGCGTCCGCCGCGGCCTTGCGCGCTGCCTCTTCCTGCTCGCGCCGCCGCGCCGCAGCGCCGCGTCCGCCCGCGCTCAGGATCGGCCCGCGGCGAGCCTCGACGGGAGCGGGCACGAGGCGACGCGGCGGTTCCGCCGACGCCAGTGCGGCGCCCGGTTCGCTCGCGATCCGCGGCAGCGGCGGCGCCAGCTGCGCGTCGGCGATGCGCGCCGGTGTCTTGCGCAGCTCGCCGAAATGCACCGCGAACGCCCTGTCCGCCGCGTTGAGCGTCGGCAGCCGCCGGAAGAAGGGCGCCAGCGCGCTGCCCACCCCGCCCATCATGCTCGCGGCGATGCGGTCGGCGCCGGCCGCGTCGCCGGTCATCGCCAGGATGAAGGCCCGCGCGCGCCACGCCGCGCGGTCGCTGCGGCGGAGCAGCGGATCGAGCACCGTCATTGCCTCGGTCGCATTGCCGCTGATGCCGAGCGACAGCGCCAGGCGCCGCCGCGTCTCGTCGTCGGGATCGCGCCGCATCGCCACGCGATGCTCGCGCTGCGCCTGCGCCTGCGCGCCGACCAGGTCATAGGCGAGCCCGCGGTCGGAAGCATATTCCTCCATCGCCAGCCCGCGCCGCTCGGCCTCGGCGAACAGCCGCAGCGCCTCGCCGGGGCGCTCCATCCGCACCATCACCATCGCCTGCCCGGCGAGCACGCGCGGATTGGTTGGATCGAGCGCCTGAGCCCGGGCGAAGAAGCCCGCGGCGGCCGACGGATCGTTGAGCCGCGCGCTGAGTTCGCCTGCCATGAGCAATGCGCGGACGTTGCGCGGGTCGCGCGCGAGCGTGCGCATCTCCTGCGCCAGCCGGTCGGCATTGGGGGTGGCGGGCGGCGCGACCTCCTGCGCGGCGGCGGGCGGCGGGACGGAGACGGCGAGCGCGGCGGCGCCCAGAAGGAGACGGAAATCAGCGTTCATGCGACTGAGGCCGCTACACCCGCGCGCACCTGAACCTGCCCTGTCGAACGCGGCCAAGGTCGCCGAAGCGGGTCAACGTAGCGACAAGGTGCGGCGGGAGCCCGCATGGAAGCCATGCGGGCGGCCCGGTTACTGGTTGTTCTGGCGGTTGAGGAAGCGCGGGATGTCGAGCGGATCCTTGTCGCCCTCATCCTTGGGCGCGTTGCGCGCCGCGGCCATGCGCTCGAACAACGTGCCGCCGGTGCGCGGCTTGGGCTGCTCCGCGACAGGCGCGGGCTCGTCGTCGCCCCCGGTGAGCCAGCGGCGGCGGATCGTCGGCTCGGGCGGGAGGTCGTCGGCACCGAAGGTCTGCGGCGCGGCCTCGGGCACCACCGCGTCCGATCCCAGCACCAGCTCGTCCGCATCGGCAGCCTGCGGGGTTTCGGCGGCGGATTCCTCGGCGGGAAGCGGCGCCTCGAGCGTCAGCTCGTCGTCGGCGGACGCAGTCTCCGGCTCGCTCACCGAGAAACCAGGTTCGGCGACGGGCTCGGGCGCGGCGGCCGGTTCGGCCGCGACCGGCGCCGGAGCTTCCGCCGCGGGCGCGAGCGGACGGCGGACCGATCCGAACGAGAAGCTGCGCGTCTCGGCCGGAGCGCTCTGCGGCGCGGCGGCGTTGGACGCATCGGCCTCGATCCCCGTTGCGACGACCGACACGCGGATCTTGCCCTCGAGCTCGGGGTTGAACGCCGAGCCCCAGATGATGTTGGCGTTGTCGTCGACCAGTTCGCGGATATGGTTCGCGGCCTCGTCGACCTCGAGCAGGCGCATGTCGTCGCCGCCCGTGATCGAGACGATCACGCCCTTGGCGCCGTTGAGCGACACGCCGTCGAGCAGCGGGTTGGCGATCGCCTGCTGCGCCGCCTCGATCGCGCGGCTGTCGCCCGACGCTTCGCCAGTGCCCATCATCGCCTTGCCCATCTCGCTCATCACCGAGCGCACGTCGGCGAAGTCGAGGTTGATCAGGCCCGGCATGACCATCAGGTCGGTGATGCCGCGCACGCCCTGCTGCAGCACCTCGTCCGCCATCTGGAACGCTTCCTTGAAGGTCGTGTTCGCGTTGGCGACCAGAAACGGCCGT
>NZ_JBCNMA010000050.1:0-21596 GCF_039595165.1 Sphingomonas sp. | reverse complement strand
TGCATGAGTTCATCGGTACGCTCGGCGGCTGGTACGACCAGGTCCGTGTGCTGCCCAAGCCGACGCTCATCACGCTGATGAAGCTTGGCGGCAAGGTCGCCCGCTTCATCCCCGCTGCGCGGAAGGAGTAGGCAATGCACTTCGCAGTCGTTCCTTCCACGAAGCTCGTCATTCCCGGGAAGGCGGGAATCCATTGCCTCTGCAGCAGCGGCTTTTTCCGCAACGCCAGCCAGAATGTATCCCCGCCTTCGCGGGGATGACGGAAAACAGCAAAGAAGGGAATCGTACCCGTCTCTCGGTCCTGAAGCACGCCAATCAGTTTCTGAAATTACAGAAATACCAGCAAGGGAGAAACAAGATGGCTCGACATCATCCCGCCGCCGATCCTGCGCTCCGCCATGTCGCGTGGCGCGATCTGACGACAATGCGTCCGCGTGACGGCGTGATCGAGTGCCTCCATCCCCTGCCCTGGCTGGCGCTGTCGCTAACCCTCGCGCAGTTCGGCGTCTGGCTGCTCGCCGCCCCTGCGACCTTCATGTTCTTCCTCACCGCGCTGCGGCTCAACCACGAGGCGATCCACCACAATCTCGGCTTCGGCCCGCGCGGCCACCGCCGCGTGCTCCATGGCCTCAGCGCACTGATGCTCGGCTCCAACAGCTCGGTCGCGTTCAACCATCTCCACCACCATGCGAAGATCGGCACGCCCGACGACATCGAGGGCAAGTGCGGCGAGATGAAGCTGTGGCAGGTCCTGCTCTACGGTCCGCGCTTCCCGGTCGAGACGCATCTCTATGGCTGGCGCAATGGCGGACCGCAGCTGCGGCGGCGGATGGCGATCGACCTCGGGCTCAACGCGCTCGTGATCGGGGCCGCGCTCGCGACCCAATGGGCGCCGTTGCTCTACCACATCGCCGCGATGGTGGCGGCGCAATGCTTCACCGCCTTCTTCGCGGTGTGGATCACCCATCATGGCTGCGAGGACGGCCTTGTCGCGCGCACCCAGCGCGGGCGGCTGCTCAACCTCGTCAGCTACAACATGTTCTATCACCTCGAGCACCACCTGTTCCCCGCGGTGCCCGTCAGCCGCCTCCCCCGCCTCGCCGCTCGCCTCGACGCTGCCGCACCAACGTTAGCGGCGCGGATGCGGATGGTGGTGCCGGTTCGTAGCCTTTGAAGGAGGGTTCGAAATGCAACGATTTCACTATGCCACAGGAGCCGCGATTGCCATGGCCGCAGCGGGACCGCTCTTCCTGATACCGATCGCATTCAGCGTTGGCCCAATGGCATTTCTCGCAATTCCGCTCGCCATCCCCATCGGCGCGGTGATCGCCGCGATTCCTGTCATCGTAGGTGGCTTCCTGATGGGTTCGCTAGGAACGCAGCACGACGCAACGCGAAAGCCATTCGCGTGGGGAGGTGCGGGTGCACTTTTGGCCTTGGCCATTGCGCGCATCTTTGACGCCATACCGGATCCGTTGTTCACGGGCGGCTTCATCTTCACCGGAATCTGTTGCGCCCTGATCGTGCGCTACGGCACGCGCTGGGACGAAGATCTGGCCGAATAGCGTCGTCGTCCCGGCCTTGAGCCGGGGTCTCGCTTCTTCTGTTGATCAGGATTTCAGCCGATGGATTTCACCTACTGGATCGCATTCGCCCTATCGCTATTGGCCGGCTTCATCGCCGCCTTCGCGCTCGTCGCCGCGGGAAAGCAACCGACACGAAAACATTATCGCCGCATCGTCGCCAGCATGATCGCGGTCGATTATCTTCTGCTGATCAACTGGAGCGCCATTACGCTCAAAGAATCCTGGATTCTGGCCGTCGACCTCGTTTTCTTCACCATCTACGGCGCCATAGGGGCCGCAATAGGCATGTTCCCGGCCATCATCATTGGTGCGATCGTCCGGCGCCTCCGGCGCTGACCGCATTCACTCTTCTCTCGTCGGGCTCTCAACCACGCCCCACGCGATCAGCGCCTGCCCCGCAAAATAGAGCGGCCAGATCAGCAGGCTCGGCACGAACGAGTCCCTGAGCAGCCCGAAGCGCGAGAAGATCAGCAGGTCCGACACCACGAACAGCACCGCGCCGATCCCCACGCGATAGCGCGGGAAGCGGCTCGTCCACGCCGTCGCCGCCATGACGCCGAGGAACGCGGCATAGGTCCCTACCGGCAGCGCCTGCCCCGTCGGGGCCGCGAGCAGCGCGGCAATCCCCACCGTCGCGGGCGCAAGCAGATATCCCAACAGCGTCTGGCTCGGCGACGGGTGCTCCCGCCGGTTGCGCAGGTACAGGACGATCGCCACCGCATGCCCCGCCCCGAATGCCGCCCCGCCTGCGGTGAATCCCTCGACCACCTCCAGCAACAGATCGCCCAGCGCGCCCAGCGCCAGCGCAGCCGCGATCAGCCACCCATCGGTGCTCCGCGCCCGGCTCGCGGCCCACGCGGCCAGCAACGCCACGCCGCTGGTCTTCCACGCCGCCTGCCACGCACCGGCGTCGACCAGATCCCAACTCGTCAGCGAATAGCTCGCCCCCGCCAGCACCGCGATCCAGAACAGCCTCCGCATCACTTCCCCTTTTTCCCCGCTTCCCCTAACCGATGCCCCATGTCCGACCATCAAGTCCATATCATCGGCGGCGGGCTCGCCGGGTCCGAAGCCGCCTGGCAGCTCGCCAATGCCGGCATCCGCGTGAAGCTTTCCGAGATGCGCGGGGGCGGCGACATGACGCCCGCCCACCAGACCGAAGGGCTCGCCGAGCTGGTGTGCTCGAACAGCTTCCGCTCCGACGATGCCGAGCGCAACGCGGTCGGGCTGCTGCACCAGGAGATGCGCGACCTCGGCTCGATCATCATGGCGCAGGGGGACGCGCACAAGGTGCCCGCCGGCTCGGCGCTCGCAGTCGATCGCGATCATTTCTCCGCCGGCGTCACCGCGGCGCTCGCGAACCATCCCAACATCGCGATCGTCCGCGAGCGGGTGGACCGGCTCCCCGCCCAGGGGCTCACCATCGTCGCCACCGGCCCGCTCACCGCGCCCGGCCTCGCCGAGAGCATCGGCAGCGCGACCGGCAAGGACAGCCTCGCCTTCTTCGACGCGATCGCCCCGATCGTCCACCGCGAGAGCATCGACATGGACGTGGCGTGGATGCAGTCGCGCTGGAACAAGGTCGGCCCCGGCGGCACGGGCAAGGATTACATCAACTGCCCGATGACCAAGGAGCAGTATCTCGCCTTCCACCAGGGCCTGCTCGACGGCGAGAAGGCCGAGTTCAAGGATTGGGAGAATGTCCCCTATTTCGAGGGCTGCATGCCGATCGAGGTGATGGCCGAACGCGGCGTCGACACGCTGCGCTACGGCCCGATGAAGGGAGTCGGTCTCGACCAGCCGAGCACCGGGCGCTGGCCCTACGCTTGCGTGCAGCTGCGCCAGGACAATGCGACCGGCACGCTGTGGAACATGGTCGGCTTCCAGACCAAGCTCAAACATGGCGAGCAGGTGCGCCTGTTCCGCACCATCCCGGGTCTCGAGAATGCCGAGTTCGCACGTCTCGGCGGGCTCCACCGCAACACCTTCATCCGCTCGCCCGAGCTGCTCGATCCGACGCTGCGCCTCAAGTCGCGCCCGCATATCCGCTTCGCCGGCCAGGTCACCGGCTGCGAGGGCTATGTCGAGAGCGCCGCGATCGGATTGCTCGCGGGCCGCTTCGCCGCCGCCGAGATCCTCGGCCGCACGCTCGCCCCGCCACCGGTCGAGACCGCGCTCGGCGCGCTGCTCGGCCACATCACCGGCGGCGCGGAGGTCGAGACCTATCAGCCGATGAACGTCAATTTCGGGCTGATGCCGCCGATCGAAGGACGGACCAAGAAGGCCGACCGCAAGCTGCTGTACACCGCGCGCGCCCGCGAAGCGTTCGCGGGCTGGCTCGCCGCCGCCTGAGCTATTCGTCCGCGGCTTCGGCCAGCGCCCTGGCCACTTCGGCGCGGCAATTGCAGCGCGGCCCGGCGCCGGCGCGGCGCTTGGGCGCGGTGGCGGCGAACTCGGCGCGAGTCAGACCGCCGGACTTGTCCTTGTCCGCGTCGGCGAACTTGGTCGAGGTACGCACCGTCCATTCCTCGAACGAGAGCGTGCCGTCGCCATTCTTGTCGAGCTTGGCGAAGGCCTTGCGCCGCGGCTGCTGCATCTCGGCCAGCGTGACCATGCCGTTGCGGTCCTTGTCGCTGCGGTCGAAGCGTTTCTCCTCGCGGCTGCGGTCGGCACGAGGCACCTCCGCGACGGTTTGCGGCTCGGTCTCCGCCGCCCCGGTCTGCATCGCCCTCGGCGCGGGCGGCACCGGTTCGGGGGCTGCGCTTCCTCGAAACAGGAAAATCCCCGCTCCCGCCATCAGCAACGCCGCGATGCCACCCACGAAATAGCGCCACATGCCCGACTCTCCCCCTCAGGACGGCAGCAAGCTAGCGCCTGCACAAGCGGCAGCAAGACGTCATCTGCCGGTCAGCCGATGCCACAGCGCCCGCCCGGTCCGCCGCGGCGCGCCCTGCGGGACACCCGCCAGGTCGAGCCGCGCGAGATGCGCCATCGCCCCCATCGCGCGGCCGTTGCGGCTCCAGCGCGCGGCGGTCGCCTGCGCCAGCGACTCCGTGGCGATCGCCCGCGCCGCCGCCGCCTCGGCGGGATCGCTGAGCCCCTCCGCCAGGTCCGCCAGCGCCCAGCCCTCGCCGGCCAACGTCAGCGGATCGGCGGGCGACGCGCCCGCGAGGATGCCGGCGAGCTCGAAGATCCGCCGGCCGCGCGCGCCATAGGTGCGCAGCGCGAGGTCATCGAGCTCAGCCTGCATCAGCGCCTGCCACGCCTGCGCGATCCCCGCCACCATCGACCCCGCCAGCCCCATGCGGAGCACGTCGCGCGCGATGCCCTGCAGCACCGGCTCGGGCGGCGCGGGCGCCGTATCGAGCGCGATCAAGGCGTCGTGCCACCATTGCAGCCGGATCTGCCCCAACATCGGCTCGCTGGTCGTGCGCACCGTCTCCGCCAGCTTGTCGTCGAGCGCGAGCAGCGCGGCCAGGCCGCCGCGCGCGGCAACGGTGGGCGCGTAGGACAGGATCATCCTCCGTTCCGGACCTGAAATCATCGGCCGTCTCCACAACGGAGCGAGCGTAGACGCGGCGTTAACCATGCGCTTTCAGCGGGCGTTAGCCGCACTTGCGCCATGCCACCCGATGGAACCGGGGACGAGGCATCGATGACCAGTCGCGCAGAGGCAGCGCAGAACGCACGCACATGGCTGACGTCGCTTGCCCGCGACACGCGCGGCAACACGCTGGCGATCATCGCGGCGTCGATCATCCCGCTGGCGGGCATGGTGGGCGGCGGCGTGGACATCAGCCGCATGTACATCGTCAAGACGCGCCTGCAACATGCCTGCGACGCCGGCGCGCTCGCGGGCCGCAAGATGATGGGCGGCGGCAGCTGGTCCGCGGACACCTATGCCGCGCGCGGCGAGGCCGAGCGTTTCTTCGACGCGAACTTCAACCCCAACGCCTACGGGACCAAGCTCGAGGAGCCGGCCACGCGGCGCACCTTCACCGAGAGCGCGGGCAAGGTCACCGGCAACGCCCGGGCGGTGGTGCCGATGACGCTGATGCGCATCTTCGGCAAGACCGAGGAGACGCTCACCGTCACCTGCGACGCCGAGATGCGGCTGCCCAACACCGACGTGATGTTCGTGCTCGATACCACCGGGTCGATGGATTATTGCCCGAACGGCGATTCAAGCTGCAACGGCGACGCGAACTCGCGCATCGCCGCACTGCGCAAGGCCGTGAAGTGCTTCTACCAGATCGTCGCGCGGCTCGACGTGCCCGACGCGGATTGCGACGGCGACGAGCCCAGCGGCGGCACCGGCAGCCAGGTGCAGATCCGGTTCGGCTTCGTGCCCTATTCGACCAACGTGAACGTGGGCAAGCTCCTGCCCAACGATTATCTCGTGAGCCGGTGGTCGTACCAGACGCGCCGGCCCGACCTGGCCGTGCCGCCCCAGAAGACCGAGACTCGCTGGGAGAATTACGGCGGCGGCTCGATCACCCAGAGCGACTGCCTCGCGTTCATGAACAACCAGGCCTTCGGTTCCTTCACGCCCACGCCGGCGAACTCGGGCGGTCCCGCCCCCGCGCCGACGGTCGTGGCGAGCTTCCCGAGCGACGGCACCGCGACCAATGGCGGCCAGAACGCCGAATGGGGCTGGTCCGCCGGATCGAACTCGACTGAGAGCTGGGGCAACGCCCCCGACCGCTCGACCGGCTGGAACGACGACCGGAAGAGCTGCCGCCGCAGGAAGACGACGGTCACGACCTATTATGAAGAGAAGTTCGCGTCCTGGGACTATGGCCAGTTCGAGATCGACGTGAGCGGGCTCAAGGCGGGCGGCAGCAGCTGGAACAACAGCTTCACCATGCCGAGCTCGCTGGCCGATCCTCAAACCGTTTCGATCGCCGACCCGGTGACGGGCGTCGGCGGCAGGGACATCCCTGCGGCGACGATCACCTGGGCCGGGTGCATCGAGGAGCGCGAGACGACCCCGACGACCGACTACGACCCGATTCCGTCGGAGGCGCTCGACCTCGACATCGACATGGTGCCCAACAGCGACGAATCGCGCTGGAAGCCTGCGCTGCCGCGCCTGATCTTCACGCGCGGCAGCACCAGCGGCACCAACTATGACGGCAACAGCTGGACCAGCGGGAGTACCAGCGGCTGGTCGACCGACCCGATTCCGACGTCGACCATCGACTACGCCAACCGCTCGACCTTCTTCTGCCCCACCGAGGCGCGCAAGCTCCAGGCGTGGAACGATCCGACCACCTTCCAGGGTTACGTCAACTCGCTCGACCCGAACGGGAATACCTATCACGACATCGGCATCATCTGGGGCGCGCGCCTGATGTCGCCGACCGGGATCTTCAAGACCGAGAACCAGGCCACGCCCAATGGCGGCGAGATCGAGCGGCACATGATCTTCATGACCGACGGCGACACGAACGCGAACGCGGGCGACTATGCCGCCTACGGCCTGCCCTTCTTCGATCACCGCCAGACGCCGGAGAACCCGACCAAGGCACAGCTGGACGAGCAGGTGAACCTGCGCTTCCTCGCGATCTGCCAATGGGTGCGGAACAAGAACATCACCTTGTGGGTGATCAACTTCGGCGAAGGCCAGAGCCAGGCGACGCAGGACCGGCTCGAGGCATGCGCCTCGGAGGGCCGCTATTTCTCGGCTGCCGACGGATCGGCGCTCCAGGCGACCTTCAAGTCGATCGCCGACCAGATCTCGCAGCTGAGGCTCACCAAGTGAGCCGCGCCGCGCACCGGTTTCGCGCCCTCACCCGCGACGAGCACGGCGCCACGATCGTCGAGTTCGCGATCGTCGCGCCGGTGCTGGGCTTTATGCTGCTCGCCGCGTTCGACGTCGCGCACACGCTCTACATGCGCGCCGCGCTGCAGGGGGTGGTGCAGAAGGCGGCGCGCGATCTGACGCTCGAATCCGGCCTCGTCACCGCGAACCAGGACGCGCTCGACGAGAAGGTGCGCAAGCAGGTCAAGGCGCTGGCCAATAACGGCACCGTCGCGATCACGCGGCAATGGTACCGCAAGTACGAGCATGCGGCGGCCTCCAAGTTCGAACCCTGGACCGATACCAACGGCAACGGAACTTGCGACGGCCCGGCGGGCAGCACTCCGGGCGAGCCTTATGAGGATACCAACAGCAACAACCGCTGGGACTCGAGCGGCGGCAATTTCAGCCAGGGTGGCGCGAAGGACGCGGTGCTCTATACGGCGACGGTAACCTATCCCCGATTCTTCCCGGTCTACAACGTGATCGGAGGCTCCCGGACGACCAAGGTCACCGCTTCGACGATCCTGCGCAACCAGCCCTATGGCGACCAGGGCGTGCCTGTCGTGAGGAACTGCCCGTGAAGGCCCTGCTGACCGTGATCTGCACCAACGGCCGCCGGCTCGGCCGCGACACGAGCGGACTGGCGCTGCTGGAGTTCGCCTTCGGCACGCCCGTCGTGCTGCTGATGAGCCTCACCGGCGCCGAGATCACCAACTACATCATCACCAAGATGCGCGTCAGCCAGATCGCGTTGCAGCTGGCCGACAACGCGGCGCGGATCGGCTCGGGCAGCCAGCTCGAATCCAAGAAGATCTACGAAAGCGACATCAACGACCTGCTCACCGGCGCCGATTTCCAGTCGGGCGAGCTGAAGCTGTTCACCAACGGGCGGGTGATCATCTCGAGCGTCGAGCCGCATGCGACCACGGCGAACAAATATCGGATTCGCTGGCAGCGCTGCAAAGGCAGCAAGACGACCTGGACGTCGAGCTACGGCACGCCGACCACCGCGACGAGCGTCGACGGCGTCGGGCCTACCGGCCGCCAGATCATCGCACCGCCCAAGGGCGTCGCGATGTTCGTGGAGGTGCGCTACCAGTACCAGCCGCTGATCAAGTCCTCGCTCTCGCCGTCGAGCGAGATCAACGAGGTCGCGTCGATGATGGTGCGCGACGCGCGCGACACCACCGGCGGTACCAACGGCGTCTATCAGGAAAGCGGGGTCGCCGCTTCCGGCTGCTGACGGCCGGCCCCTCCCTTGCGAGAGGGGCCGGACGAGCTCAACGGTAGGTCACCTTCTTGACCGCGGCCACCACCTTGTCGGCGGTGATCAGCGCCAGCTTCTCGAGGTTCGCGGCATAAGGCAGCGGCACATCCTCGTTCGCGACGCGCACGACCGGGGCGTCGAGATCGTCGAAGCCCTCTTCCATCGCGATCGTCACGATCTCCGAGGCGATCGAGCAGACCGGCCAGCCTTCCTCGACCACGACCATGCGGTTGGTCTTCTTGAGGCTCTCCAGCACCGTCGCCTTGTCGAGCGGACGCAGCGTGCGCAGGTCGATCACCTCGGCATCGACGCCCTCGCCCGCCAGCGTCTCGGCGGCTTCGAGCGCGACGCCGACGCCGATCGAATAGCTGACGATCGTGACGTCCTTGCCCGGGCGCACGATGCGCGCCTTGCCGATCGGCAGCACCCAATCGTCGAGCTTGGGCACGTCGAAGCTGCGGCCATACATCAGCTCGTTCTCGAGGAACACGACCGGGTCCTCGCTGCGGATCGCCGCCTTGAGCAGGCCCTTGGCGTCGGCCGCGTCATAGGGCGCGATCACGATCAGGCCGGGCACGCTCGCGTACCACGGGCCATAGTTCTGGCTGTGCTGCGCGCCGACGCGGCTCGCCGCGCCGTTGGGGCCGCGGAACACGATCGGGCAGCGCATCTGGCCGCCCGACATGTAGTTGGTCTTGGCGGCCGAGTTGATGATGTGGTCGATCGCCTGCATGGCGAAGTTGAAGGTCATGAACTCGATCACGGGCTTGAGCCCGCCCATCGCCGCGCCGGTGCCGACGCCGGCAAAGCCGTATTCGGTGATCGGTGTGTCGATCACGCGCTTGGCGCCGAACTCGTCGAGCAGGCCCTGCGTGACCTTGTAGGCGCCCTGGTACTCGGCGACTTCCTCGCCCATCACGAACACGCGCGCGTCGGCGCGCATTTCCTCGGCCATCGCATCGCGCAGCGCCTCGCGGACGGTGGTCTTGACCATCTCGGTGCCCGCGGGGACTTCGGGATCGGCCACGGTCGCCGCCTTGTCGCTGGCGAGCTGCTTGGTGCCGCTGTCGGCCTTCTTGGGGCCGCCATCCTCGCCCGCCTCGGACTCGGCCGCCTTCTGCGCCTGCGCGGGGGCTTCGGCATGGGCGGCGGCGGCGGGCGCAGGGACCGGAGCCGAGGCGTCCTCGCCCTCGCCTGCGATCGTCGCGATCACGGTGCCGACCTTCACGCCGTCGGTGCCTTCGGCGACCAGGATCGACGCGATCGTGCCTTCGTCGACCGCTTCGAATTCCATCGTCGCCTTGTCGGTCTCGATCTCGGCGAGGATGTCGCCGGATTTCACCGTGTCGCCTTCCTTCACCAGCCACTTGGCGAGGGTGCCCTCTTCCATCGTGGGCGACAGCGCCGGCATCTTGAGCTCAATCGCCATCTCAGTAGGTCCCCACCAGCACGTCGGTATAAAGTTCGGCCGGATCGGGCTCCGGCGTCTGCTCGGCAAAGTCGGCGGATTCGTTCACCGCCTTGCGGATCTCGGCCTCGATCGCCTTGAGCTCGTCTTCCTTGACGCCCGCGGCCTCGAGCTCCTTCTTCACGCCCTCGATCGGGTCGCTGTTGTCGCGCACCGCCTGGACCTCGTCGCGCGAGCGGTACTTGGCGGGGTCCGACATCGAGTGGCCGCGATAGCGATAGGTCTTCATCTCGAGGATGATCGGCCCCTTGCCCGCGCGCACCCAGGCCAGCGCTTCCTCGGCCGCGCCGCGGCACGCCAGCACGTCCATGCCGTCGACCTGGATGCCGGGGATGCGGAAGCTCTCGCCGCGCTTGAACAGCTGGTCCTCGGCCGAGGAGCGGTTGACCGAGGTGCCCATGGCATACTGGTTGTTCTCGATCACATAGATGATCGGGAGCTTCCACAGCTCGGCCATGTTGAAGCTCTCATAGACCTGGCCCTGGTTGGCCGCGCCGTCGCCGAAATAGGCCATCGCGACGCCGCCGTCCTCATTGTACTTGTGCGCGAAGGCGAGGCCGGTGCCGAGCGAAACCTGCGCGCCGACGATGCCGTGGCCGCCGTAGAACTTCTTCTCGGTCGAGAACATGTGCATCGACCCGCCCTTGCCGCGCGAGATGCCCGCGGCGCGGCCGGTCAGCTCGGCCATGATCTCCTTGGGATCGATGCCATAGGCGAGCATGTGGCCGTGGTCGCGATAGCCGGTGATCACCGAGTCCTTGTCGCCGTCGAGCGCCGACTGCAGGCCGACCGCGACCGCTTCCTGGCCGATATAGAGGTGGCAGAAGCCGCCGATGAAACCGAGACCGTAGAGCTGGCCCGCTTTCTCCTCGAAGCGGCGGATGAGCAGCATCTGGCGATAGAATTCCAGCAGCTCGTCCTTGGAGGCGTTGTACCGCTCCGGTTCGTTTGGACGTTCGCGATTAGTTACAGCTGGTTCTACTTTTCGGCTCTTTGCCGGCGCTTTTGCCACGATGACCCTCATCCTGGGGAGAGATGGAAGCGGCCCTATAGGCCGGTTCGCGGCCAGGGTGCAATGATGACGCTCGCGTAAGGCGGATCGCGGCGATTCCGCCGCTCAATCGAGCGGGACGATGACCTCGTCGGGGTGGACGACATTGAGCTTCTTGCGCGTCAATTCGTCGACCATGTCGGGGTCGGCGCCCTTTTGGTCGAGCAGCTTGACGCGATTGCGCAGCTCCGCCCGCTCCTTCTCGAGCTTGGCGAGCTCGGCCTGCTTCACGGCGTGCTGGCGCTTATAGTCGCCATAGGTGAGCACCCCGTTCGGGCCGAGCACCGCCGAATAGGCGAAGAAGCCCATGAAGATGATCGCCACCGCGGGCAGTCCCGCCCGGGTGAGGATCGCCTTGAAGGAGGTGGAACGCGCCATGCGCGCCTTGTCGCGCAAAGCGAATCGGCGATCAACCATGAAGTCAGTTGTCGCCGCCGCCCGGCTCGGCCTGCTTGCGATGCATCTCGGCGAGCACCGCTTGCGGGACGAGACCGGCGCCCGCCACCTGGAGCTTGTTCGACAGGCCCGAGACGATATGGCCCGAGCCCGCCATCAGCGCGTCCCAGCCGTCCTGCGCCACCTTGCCCGGATCGGCCTTGCTGTCGTCCTGGCCAACCTGGGTGTCGAGCATGTCCGCGCGCGCGAAGAACTCGGTGTCGGTCGGCCCCGGCATCAGCGTGGTGAGCGTGACGCCGGGGACGTCCCTGATCTCGTTGCGCAACGCCTCGGTGAAATTGTCGATGAACGCCTTGGTCGCGTTGTAGATCGCGTTGAAGCTGCCGGGGATATAGCCGGCGATCGATCCCGTCACGAGGATCTTGCCGTCGCCGCGCGCGACCATGTCCTTGAGCACCTTCTGCAGGAGATAGACGGTGCCGGTGACGTTGGTGTCGATCGAATGGCGCCAGCTGGCGACGTCCTGCTCGAGGAACGGCCCGCCGGTCCCGACACCGGCATTGGCGAACAGCAGATCGATCGACCGCACGCCCGCCGCCCCCAGCAACCGGTCGACCCCTTCGATCGTCGAGAGGTCGGTCTCGATCGATTCCACCTGCGTGCCGAATTGCCGGAAGTCCTCCGCCGCCGAGGCGATCAACGGCTCGTTCGCCACCACGATCAGGTCGCAGCCTTGCCGCGCCGCGATATGCGCCAGCTCGAACCCGATCCCCGTCGAGGCACCCGTCACCACCGCAAGCTTGTTCGCCATCCGCCTTACTCCGCTGCGAGCGCCAGGCCGGGCTTGAGCACGACCTTGGTCACCTTGTTCTGGTTGTCGTGGAACATCTTGTAACCGGCGGGCGCCTCCTCGAGCGGGAGGGTGTGGCTGATCAGGAAGGTCGTATCGATCTTGTCCTCCAGGATCGCGTTGAGCAGCCCCGGCATATAGTGCTGGACGTGAGTCTGGCCGGTCTTGAGCGTCAGCCCCTTCTCCATGAACGCGCCGAGCGGGAACTTGTCGACGAAGCCGCCATAGACCGCCGGCATCGACACGCGCCCGCCCTTGCGGCACGCCAGGATCGCCTGGCGGATCGCGTGGATGCGGTCGGTACCGAGGAAGGTCGAGGCCTTGATCTGGTCGATGACGTTGTCGACGAAGAAGCCGTGCGCCTCGAGCCCGACGGCGTCGATCACCGCATCGGGTCCGATGCCGCCGGTCATCTCCATCAGCGCCTCATAGGTCGCCGTCTCCTCGAAGTTGATCGTCTCGGCGCCGAACTGCTTGGCGAGCTCGAGCCGGCGCGGGAAATGGTCGATCGCGATGACGCGCTCGGCGCCCATCAGGAATGCCGATTGCACCGCGAACAGCCCGACCGGCCCGCAGCCCCAGACGGCAACCGTATCGCCGGGCTCGATCGCGGCATTCTCCGCCGCCATCCAGCCGGTGGGCAGGATGTCCGAGAGGAACAGCACCTTCTCGTCATCGACCCCGTCGGGCACGACGATCGGGCCGACATCGCTGAAGGGGACGCGGACATATTCCGCCTGCCCGCCCGAATAGCCGCCGGTCATGTGGCTGTAGCCGAACAAGCCGCTCATCGGCTGGCCGTAAAGCTCCTGCGCGATGTCCTGATTGTCGGCGGGGAGCGCGTTGTCGCACGCCGAATATTGATGCTTGCCGCAATGGAAGCAGGCACCGCACGAGATGGTGAACGGAACGACCACTCGCTGGCCCTTCCGCAGCGTCGACTTCGGGCCGACCTCCACCACCTCGCCCATGAACTCATGGCCGAGGATGTCGCCCGCCATCATCGTCGGAATGTAGCCGTCGTAGAGATGGAGATCCGAACCGCAGATCGCGGTCGAGGTGACCTTGATGATCGCGTCGCGCGGATTGAGGATCTCGGGATCGTCGACCGTGTCGACGCGCACGTCGTGCTTCCCGTGCCAGGCCAAGGCGCGCATCAGTTCTTCCCCTCTTCCTGCAGGCGGCGGTTGCGCGCCCCGGTGGCGATCTCGCCGGTTTCCATGAGCTGCTTGAAGCGCCTGAGGTCACGGCGCGCCTGGATCGCGGGCTCGCGCTGGAACATCTTGGCGATGACCTTGCCGATGATCCCGGCGGGCGGATCGTAGAGGATCGTCGCGGTGACGATCGTGCCGCGATCGCCCTGCGCGTCGCGAAAGTCGATGCGGCCGCTGTTCGGCACGTCGGCGCCCTCCTCCGAGGCCCAGGCGATGAACTCGCCCTCGCGCTCCTCGGTGATCACCGAGGTCCACTCGACCGTCTTCTCGCCCGGCGCCTTGACCACCCAGCGCGAGCGTTGACCGTCGAGCACCTCGACGCGCTCGACATTGTCCATGAAGGTCGGGAGGTTGGCGAAATCGCGCCAATAGGCGAACAGTTCGGCGCGCGGGCGGTTGATCGTCACCGTGCGGCCGACCAGCCTGCCGGCGTCGCCCTGCCCGGGCTTGTCGATCAGTGAATTGGTAGCGGCATCGACTGCCGCCGACTGGTGCTTGGATGTCGTGAGAGGGGCGTCGTCGCGCCCGGTCTCCAAAGTCTCGCCCATGCGGCCCTCCTTCGGTTCGTTCCAGAACCAAGGGAGGGCGCGGGCGTTCCGCTTGCTTTCAAAAGAATTTCGTTGCCTTACCGCAACTTAACATAAATTAGCGCAGGACGGAGCGTCCCGCGTAGACCGCCGCGTCGCCCAGCTCCTCCTCGATGCGGATGAGCTGGTTGTACTTGGCGAGCCGGTCCGACCGCGCGAGGCTGCCGGTCTTGATCTGGCCGCAGTTGGTCGCGACCGCGAGGTCGGCGATCGTCGCGTCCTCGGTCTCGCCCGAGCGGTGCGACATCACCGCGGTATAGGACGCGCGCTGCGCCAGGCTCACCGCCTCGAGCGTCTCGGTCAGCGTGCCGATCTGGTTGACCTTGACCAGCAGCGAGTTGGCGAGGCCCTGCTCGATGCCCATCGCGAGGCGCTTCGGATTGGTCACGAACAGGTCGTCGCCGACCAGCTGGACCTTGCCCCCGACCTTGTCGGTCAGCGCCTTCCAGCCCTCGAAATCGTCCTCGCCCATGCCGTCCTCGATCGACAGGATCGGGTAGCGCGCGACGAGGTCGGCGAGATAGTCCGCCATTTCGACCGGGGCGAGCGACTTGCCCTCGCCTGAAATCTCGTAGCGGCCGTTCTTGAAGAACTCGGTCGCGGCGCAGTCGAGCGCCAGCATGACGTCATCGCCCGGCGTGTAGCCCGCCGCCTCGATGCTCGCCATGATGAAGTCGAGCGCTTCGGTCGTGCTCGCGATGTTCGGCGCGAAGCCGCCCTCGTCGCCCACGCCGGTCGCCAGCCCCTTGTCGTGCAGCTTCTTCTTGAGCGTGTGGAAGATCTCGGCGCCGCAGCGCACCGCCTCGGCAAGGCTCTCGGCGCCGACCGGCATCACCATGAATTCCTGGAAGTCGATCGGGTTGTCGGCATGCTCGCCGCCGTTGATGATGTTCATCATCGGCACCGGCAGGACATGCGCAGAGACCCCGCCGACATAGCGGTAGAGCGGCAGCCCGCGCGCATCCGCCGCCGCCTTGGCCACCGCGAGGCTGACGCCGAGGATCGCGTTGGCGCCGAGCCGGCCCTTGTTCTCGGTGCCGTCGAGCTCGATCATCGCATAGTCGATATCGGCCTGGTCCTCGGCGTCGAGGCCGGTGATCTCCTCGGCGATCTCGCCGTTGACGCCCTCGACCGCCTCGAGCACGCCCTTGCCGAGATAGACGCTCTTGTCGCCGTCGCGCTTCTCGACCGCCTCGTGCGCCCCTGTCGACGCGCCGGAGGGGACCGCCGCGCGGCCGAAGCTGCCGTCTTCGAGCAGCACATCGACCTCCACCGTCGGGTTGCCCCGGCTGTCGAGAATCTGGCGCGCATGGATGTCGATGATTGCGGTCACGAAACGGTCTCCCTAGATTTGGCGGGACGGTGCCGCGCGGGCCTCTATCCCGTTCGCCGCCGCCGGGCAATTCGTGACGTGAAGGGAACCCTCCCCGCGCGCCTTGGTTGTTCCGCAAAAGGCAGCAAGAGGTTCAGAGCGATGGCTGACGAGACGTTCCCCAAGGACGAGAGCATGGACCCCGCGACCGACGCCCTGGTCGCGGCGGATCCGCTGAAGGATACCGGCAACGCCGGCGTCGAGGGCAAGCGCGGCACCGCGGACAGGATTCGCGACGAAGCCGGCAAGCTCGCGGGCCAGGCCGGCGACAAGGCGCGCGCCTTCGCCGACACCGGCAAGGAAAAGGCGACCGGCGCGCTCGACGAATTCTCCAGCATGATGCGCGAAGCGGCCGGCTCGGTCGATGAGCGGCTGGGCGAGCAATATGGCCAGTACGCGCGCTCCGCCGCCGACCAGATCTCGGGCTTCGCGGAATCGTTGCGCGGCAAGCAAGTCGACGACCTGATCGACGACGCGCGCGATTTCGTGCGCAAGAGCCCCGCGGTCGCGGTCGGCATCGCCGCCGCCGCCGGCTTCGTGCTCGCACGGCTGCTCAAGTCGGGCCTCGACGCCGCGGGCGACCTGGCCGACAAGGGCGCCGGCGACGGCAAGGGCAAGGCGTAACCGCCGCTGCGGGGGGATCAGGTGGACGAACGCCACGAGCCGGATGACGAAGAGGGCATCGGGAGGCTGATCACGCGTGCCGTCGCCGACGGCCGCGCCTATGCCGAGGCCGAGATTGCCTATTGGCGGGCGCTGGCGCTCGACCGGCTCGCCGATGCACGCGCGGCGGCGGTGCTCGGCATCGTCGTTCTCCTGCTCGCCCAGGCCGCGGCGATCGCGCTGATCGTCGGGCTGGTGATGATCCTTACCCCCTATGTCGGACCCGGCTTCGCCACGTTGATCGTGGTGCTCGTCGCAGCCGGCGCCGCGGCCCTGTTCGCGCGCGCCGCGCTGCGTCGCTTCCGCCGCGCGACTCGGCCAAAGGATGCGCCATGAACGACGACCAGCTCCCCGCCCCCCTGCTCGAAGCGCGCGCCCGCTCGCAGAGCGCACGCCAGCGGCTGTTCGGCACGCTCGACGAGATGCAGGGCAAGCTCAACCCGGTGACCCTGGCGCAGGACGCGGTCGAGACGGTGGCGAGCGGGCTGGTCCGGGACGGGATCGAGACCGTGCGCAAACGCCCCAAGGCGATCGCCGCCGCCGCCGGGCTCGCCGTGCTGTTCATGGCGCGCAAGCCGCTCGCCCGCCTGCTGTGGACCGGCGCGAAACATGCAACCGCGGCGGTGCCGAAGAGTTTGAAGCGTTCGAAGAAAGGATCGAGCAAATGACCGACACCAACCGAGCCCCGAGCCGCCGCGAACGCGCGGGCGAGACGATCGAGAACAACCCGCTGGCGCTCGTCGCGGGCGGCGTCGCGCTGGGCGTGGTGATCGGCGCGCTATTGCCGCGCCTCGCCAAGGAGAAGGAGCTGCTCGAGCCGGTGGGCAAGCGCATCGCCGAGGGCGCCAGCGCCGCCGCCGCCGCCGCGCGCGAGGCGGGCAAGGCAGAGATCGATGCGCTGCTGCCCAAGGGCGACGACGCCAAGGGGCAGATCAGCAAGATCATCGGCACCGCTTTCACCGCGGCCAAGGATGCGTCGCGGCCCAGGACCGACGCCTGAGCTTACCGTCACGCCAGCGCAAGCTGGGGTCTCCCTCCCGCGAGGGAATCGCTTGCCGCACGAGGCCCCGGCGTTGGCTGACGCCGCCCTTGGGTCGCTGGGGCGACGAGTAGGTTCTTGAGCGCGGTGCAGCCCGCGCGCTAAGGCGGCGGGGACATCCCATCCCCCAGGAGTTTCCATGAGCAAGCTGCACCTCGTCTTCGGCGGCCGCGTGAAGGACCCGATGACGCTCGAATTCCAGGATCCGAACCAGCTCGACGTGGTCGGCATCTTCCCCGACTATGCCAGCGCCGAAAAGGCATGGCGCGGCGCCGCGCAGCGCACGGTCGACGATGCCGAGATGAAATATGTGGTGGTCCACCTCCACCGGCTGCTCGAGCCGGACCTGGAGGCGTAAAATCCAGAACGGCGCGAAGCCGTCATCCCGGCCTCGTGCCGGGGTCCACCGCGCGGCGAACTATGCGCTTCAGGCTCTAGCACAACCCCGCGGCACCGTGGATCCCGGCACAAGGCCGGGATGACGATGCGGGGTAGCCAGCCCTTAGATGAACTCGATCTTGTTGACCTCGTACCAGCGGTCGCCCGCGGGAACGGTCACCTCGACCTCATCGCCCACGCTCTTGCCGATCAGCGCGCGGCCGAGCGGCGAGTTGTAGCTGATCCGGCCGGTCTTGGCGTCCGCCTCGGCCTGACCGACGATCTGGTACTTCACCGACTTGTCGTCCTCGTCGAGCAGCGTGACGGTCGCGCCGAACACGATGCGGTCGCCCGACAGCTCGCGCGGATCGATGATCTGCGCGCGCGACAGCTTGTCCTCGATATCGGCGATCGACGCCTCGATCTGGCCCTGGCGCTCCTTGGCGGCGTGATATTCGGCGTTCTCCGAGAGATCGCCGTGCGCGCGCGCTTCCTCGATCGCATCTACGATCAGCGGACGCTCCGCTTTCAGGGCCTTGAGCTGCTCGTTGAGCTTCTCATAGCCTTCCTGAAGCATCGGCATCTTCTCGACCGTCGCCATCCTACTTGTCCTTCGTCAAAACCCCTTTCCCCGGCGTGCCACTTCCGGCCCGCCCGCACCTTAACTTCCGTTGTGGGGGATCAATTGTGCGAATGCGAATAGTAGGCTTGCAGGGGACGGACTTCAAGGGACTGGCCGGAGAGCGCCGCGATGGCCCGCGCCGCCGCCACGCTCGCCGGAGCGGTCGTGAAATACGGTATCTTGAGCGACAAAGCCGAGGCGCGGATCGATTCGCTGTCCTTGAGCGACTGCCAGCCCTCGGTGGTGTTGAAGATCAGCGCGATGTCGCCGTCGCGGATGCGGTCGACGATGTGCGGACGGCCCTGCGCGACCTTGTTGACGCGCTCGACCGGCACGCCGTGCGCCGCGAGATAGTCGGCGGTCCCGCCGGTCGCGACGATGCCGAAGCCCTGTTCGACCAGGATCTTCACGCCGGGCAGGATCACCGGCTTGTCGCCGTCCTTGACGCTGACGAACACGCGGCCTTCCGAGGGCAGGGTCATGCCCGCGCCGAGTTGCGACTTGGCGAAGGCGATCGGGAAATCGCGATCGATCCCCATGACTTCGCCGGTGGACTTCATTTCCGGTGACAGCACCGGATCGACGCCGGGGAAGCGGTTGAACGGGAACACCGCTTCCTTGACCGCGATATAGTCGATGTCGCGATCGATCCTCGGCAGGTCCTTGAGCTTCTCGCCCGCCATCACCCGGCTGGCGATCTTCGCGATCGGGGTGCCGATCGCCTTGGCCACGAACGGCACCGTGCGGCTGGCGCGCGGATTGACCTCGATCAGGTAGACCTGGCCGTCCTTGACCGCGAACTGGATGTTCATAAGCCCCTTGACCTTGAGCGCGCGCGCGAGGGCATCGGCCTGGCGCTCGATCTCGGCGATCACCTCGGCGGGAAGCGAATAAGGCGGTATCGAACAGGCGCTGTCGCCCGAATGGACGCCGGCTTCCTCGATATGCTGGAGCACGCCCGCGACCACGACGTCGTCGCCATCGGCGATCGCATCGACATCGACCTCGACCGCGTCGCGCAGATATTGGTCGATCAGCACCGGCGCGTCGCCCGACACCTGCACCGCGGTCTGGATATAATGGTCGAGCTGCTCGGGCGTATCGACGATCTCCATCGCCCGCCCGCCGAGCACGAAGGACGGCCGCGTCAGCACCGGATAGCCGATGCGCTCGGCCACCGCGATCGCCTCCTCGCGGCTGCGCGCGATGCCGTTGGCCGGCTGCTTGAGACCGAGCCGGGCTACGAGATCGGCGAACTGCTCGCGGTCCTCGGCCAGGTCGATCGCGTCGGGCGAGGTGCCGAGGATCGGGATCCCGGCCGCCTCCAGCGCGCGCGCTAAGTTGAGCGGTGTCTGGCCGCCGAACTGGACGATCACGCCGACCAGCTCGCCCTTGGACTTCTCGACCTCGAGGATCTCGAGCACGTCCTCGGCGGTCAGCGGCTCGAAATAGAGGCGGTCGGAGGTGTCATAGTCGGTGCTCACCGTCTCCGGGTTGCAGTTGACCATGATCGTCTCGAAGCCCGCATCCGCCAGCGCGAAACAGGCGTGGCAGCAGCAATAGTCGAACTCGATCCCCTGGCCGATCCGGTTCGGGCCGCCACCGAGGATCACGATCTTGCGCCGATCGCTCGGCATCGCCTCGTTCTCCGGCTCGCCGAAGCTCGGCGCCTCATAGGTCGAGTACATGTACGGCGTCTTGGCGTCGAACTCGGCGGCGCAGGTATCGATGCGCTTGAACACCGGGCGCACGCCCAGCTTGTGGCGATGCGCGCGCACATCGGCCTCGGTAACCCCACCGGTCATCGCCTTGACGACTTCGCCGATCAGCCCCGACGAGCGCGCCATCGGCCCCGCCCCTTCGCGCAGGTTCGCCGACTGCAGCGCCAGCCAGGCGAGCCGCTTGTCGCTGAAGCCCATCGACTTGAGCTTGCGCATCCCCGCCGCGTCCTGCGGCAGGCCGTTCGCGCACACTTGCTCCTCGGCGCGGATGATCTCGGCGATCCGCTCGAGGAACCACGGGTCGTACTGGGCGAGCGCGTTCACCTCGGCGACGGTGAAGCCCTCGCGCAGCGCCTGCGCCGCGATCAGCAGCCGGTCGGGCGAGCGCACGGCGAGCGCCGCCTCGATCACGTCGCGCGGCGCGCCCTGGAGATGCTCGACATTGTTGAAGCCGGAAAGGCCCGTCTCCAGCCCGCGCAGCGCCTTCTGCATCGATTCATGGATGTTGCGGCCGATCGCCATCACCTCGCCGACCGACTTCATCGCGGTGCCCAGCGTCGCCTCGGCGCCCTTGAACTTCTCGAACGCGAAGCGCGGGATCTTGGTGACGACATAGTCGATCGTCGGCTCGAAGCTCGCCGGGGTGGCGCCGGTGATGTCGTTCTCGATCTCGTCGAGCGTGTAGCCGACCGCGAGCTTGGCCGCGACCTTGGCGATCGGGAAGCCGGTCGCCTTCGACGCCAGCGCCGAGCTGCGCGACACGCGCGGGTTCATCTCGATCACGATCAGGCGGCCGTCCTTCGGGTTGACCGCGAACTGCACGTTCGAGCCTCCGGTTTCGACGCCGATCTCGCGCAGCACCGCGATGCTGGCGTTGCGCATGATCTGATATTCCTTGTCGGTCAGCGTCAGCGCGGGCGCGACCGTGATGGAATCACCGGTATGCGTCCCCATCGCATCGACATTCTCGATCGAGCAGATGATGATGGCGTTGTCCTTTTTGTCGCGGACCACCTCCATCTCGTATTCCTTCCAGCCGAGCAGCGATTCTTCGATCAGCACCTCGGTGGTCGGGGACGCGTCGAGCCCCTTGCGGACGATCTCGACGAACTCTTCCTTGTTGTAGGCGATGCCGCCGCCGGTGCCGCCGAGCGTGAAGCTCGGGCGGATGATCGCGGGCAGCCCGACCTTCTCCAGCCCCTCCAGCGCCTCGGCCTCGCTGTGCGCGATCGCCGATCGGGCGCTGTCGAGCCCGATCTTGTCCATCGCCTCGCGGAACTTGAGGCGATCCTCGGCCTTGTCGATCGCCTCGGCATCGGCGCCGATCATGATGCAGCCGAACTTCTCCAGCGTCCCGTCCTGCGCCAGCGCGAGCGCGGTGTTGAGCGCGGTCTGCCCGCCCATCGTCGGCAGGACGGCATCGGGCCGCTCCTTCTCGATGATCTTGGCAACCACCGCGGGGGTGATCGGCTCGACATAGGTCGCGTCGGCCAGCTCGGGATCGGTCATGATCGTCGCCGGGTTCGAATTGACCAGGACGATGCGATAGCCCTCTTCCTTGAGCGCCTTGATCGCC
>NZ_JBCNMA010000049.1:0-21681 GCF_039595165.1 Sphingomonas sp. | reverse complement strand
GCCAGCAGCCCGAATGGTTCTACAAGGGCCGTCTCGCCCAGCTCGTAGCTGGCAAGGATGTCGGCGCGGTTCTGCGGGAACTGCGAGAACATCGCCTTGAGCCCCGAGCGGACGCCTTCCCTGCCCTCGCGCAGCACGGCACCGCGATAGCCCGCCTCGCAGGCATCGTCGGTCATCAGCTCGACATAGGCGTCGGCATCCTGCGCATTGTAGCGCGCGATCAGCTCGTGCGCAGTGGCGACGCGGGCGCTCACCGGTCGCACTCCCCGAACACGATGTCCATCGCACCGAGGATCGCGGTGATGTCGGCGAGCATGTGGCCGCGCGACATGAAGTCCATCGCCTGGAGGTGGCTGAACGCCGTCGGGCGGATCTTGCAGCGGTACGGCTTGTTGCTGCCGTCGCTGACCATGTAGATGCCGAACTCGCCCTTGGGGCTTTCGGTCGCGACATAGACCTCGCCCGCGGGAACGTGGAAGCCCTCGGTATAGAGCTTGAAGTGGTGGATCAGCGCTTCCATCGACTGCTTCATCTCGGCGCGCTTGGGCGGCACCACCTTGCGGTCGAGCGACGCGATCGGGCCGTCGGGCATCTCGTTCAGGCACTGGCGCATGATGCGCGCGGACTGCCAGACTTCCTCGACGCGGACCATGAAGCGGTCGTAGCAATCGCCGCGCGTGCCCACCGGTACCTCGAAGTCCATGCGGTCGTACACGTCGTAGGGCTGCGACTTGCGCAGGTCCCACGGGATGCCCGCGGCGCGGATCATCGGGCCCGAGAAGCCCCATTTGATCGCGTCGTCGCGATTGACGATCGCGATATCGACGTTGCGCTGCTTGAAGATGCGGTTCTCCGCGACCAGGCTGATCGCGTCGCCGAACAGCCGCGGCAGGCGCGTGTCGAGCCAGTCGGCGATGTCGGTGAGCAGCTTCAGCGGAACGTCCTGATGGACGCCGCCCGGGCGCAGGTAATTATGGTGCATGCGCGCGCCGGACATGCGCTCGAAGAAGTTGAGGCAGTCCTCGCGGATCTCGAACATCCACAGGTTCGGCGTCATCGCGCCGACGTCCATCACATGGCTGCCGAGGTTCAGCATGTGATTGCAGATGCGGGTGAGCTCGGCGAAGAACACGCGGAGATACTGGGCGCGGACCGGCACCTCTAGGTCGAGCAGCTTCTCCACCGCGAGCACGAAGCTGTGCTCCATCGCCAGCGGCGAGCAATAATCGAGGCGGTCCATGTACGGGAGCGCCTGGGCATAGGTCTTGTACTCGATCAGCTTCTCGGTGCCGCGGTGAAGCAGGCCGACATGCGGATCGATACGCTCGATGATCTCGCCGTCGAGCTCGGTGACGAGGCGCAGCACGCCGTGCGCCGCCGGGTGCTGCGGGCCGAAGTTGATCGTGTAGTTGGCGATCTCGGTATTGTCGGCGGTCGACGCGTCCGGAATCTCGCCGTGCATCAGCTCGTGCGCGGTATCGCTCACTGGTTCTGCCCCTTGCCCTTGGTCGGGACCACGTCAGGGTCCTTGGGCTTCGACTTGCGCTTGTTGCCCGGGTTCGGCTCGCCCGCGCCGGTCTGGGCGGTCGAGTCGGTGGTCTTGGCGGTCTTGGCGCGCGGCTTGGCGACCTTCTTGGCCTTGTCGCCGGCCTTCTGCACCTCGTCGGCGGTCACCGGCGAGGGCGCCCCCTTGGCCTGCGGCAGCGCGGGTGCAGCCGGCGGCGCGGGCGGCGGAGACGGCGGTGCCTTGCCCTGCGGCGTGTCGCCCGGGCCGGCACCGGCGGCCTTCTCGTCGCCCGGCAGCACGTACTGCGCGCCTTCCCACGGGCTCATGAAGTCGAAGTTGCGGAAGTCCTGGGCGAGCTGGACCGGCTCGTACACCACGCGCTTGGCCTCTTCCGAATAACGAAGCTCGACGAAGCCCGAGAGCGGAAAATCCTTGCGCTGCGGGTGGCCGCGAAAGCCGTAATCGGTGAGGATGCGGCGCAGGTCGGCATTGCCTTCGAACAGCACGCCGTACATGTCGTAGACTTCGCGCTCGAGCCAGCCGGCAACCGGCCAGATGCCGGTGACGGTCGGCACCGGCTTCACTTCGTCCGTCGTCACGCGCACGCGGATGCGGTGGTTACGGGTGTAGCTCAGCAGCATGTAGCAGACGTCGAAGCGCTCGGCGCGCGCGGGATAATCGATCCCGGCGATCTCCATCAGCGCCTGGTACTGGAGCATCGCGCCGTCGCGCAGCGCGAGCATCGCCTCGACCAGCGACTCGCGCTTGACCGTCAAATTGACCTCGCCGACCAGGTCGGTCGCCTCGACCAGCATGTCGCCGAGCGCGGCCCGCGCAGCCGCGATCACGCCGTCATTGGCGGCGTATTTCGGAGCCGGCGCCCTCACCGCGTCACCGTGCCCGAACGGCGGATCTTCCGCTGGAGCTGCATCACGCCATAAAGCAAGGCCTCGGCGGTCGGCGGGCAGCCGGGGACGTAGATGTCGACCGGCACGATGCGGTCGCAGCCGCGCACGACGCTGTAGCTATAGTGATAATAGCCGCCGCCATTGGCGCAGCTGCCCATCGAGATGACGTATTTCGGCTCCGACATCTGGTCATAGACGCGGCGCAGCGCCGGGGCCATCTTGTTGCACAAGGTGCCCGCGACGATCATCACGTCCGACTGGCGCGGCGAGGCGCGCGGCGCGGCGCCGAAGCGCTCCATGTCGTAGCGCGGCATGTTGACGTGGATCATCTCGACCGCGCAGCAGGCGAGGCCGAAGGTCATCCACCACAGCGAGCCGGTGCGCGCCCACTGGAACAGGTCCTCGGTCGAGGTGACGAGGAAGCCCTTGTCGTTGAGCTCGCCGTTGAGGTCGTTGAAGAAGCCCTGATCCGGCTGGACCACCGAGCCATCCCCAGAGAAGCCGGGCTGGCCGGGCATGAGGATCGAAGAAGTCTGATTCACGTCGGTCATTCCCAATCCAGCGCCCCTACCTTCCACGCATAGGCGAGGCCCAGCGCGAGTTCGGCGATGAAGACCATCATCGAGATCCACGCCGCCCAGCCGAGGTCGAACACGGTGACCGCCCAGGGATAGAGGAACGCCGCCTCGAGGTCGAAGATGATGAAGAGGATCGCCACCAGGTAGAAGCGCACGTCGAACTGGCTGCGCGAATCCTCGAACGCGGGGAAGCCGCACTCATATTCGGTGAGCTTCTCGGGGTAAGGCTGGTGCGTGCCGGTGAAGCGCGCGGCGATCATCGGCAGAAACACGAAGGCGCTCGACAGCACCAGCGCCACCCCCAGGAACAAGAGGATCGGCAGATATTCTGACAGGTCGACCAAGACGGCTCTCGCGGTTGCGGAAACTTGGGGTCGCTTTAGGCCGATGGATGGGGGGCATCAAGGGCGGAAACCCTTGAGAATCACTCGCAACTGAGGCGCGAAAAACAACCCGATCCGTCATCCCAACGAAAGCTGGGGTCTCCCGGTTCCTGGACGGATCGCGTGCCGCTGGAGACCCCAGCTTTCGCTGGGGTGACGGCATCGACTCAAGCGTTACGCAGCGAGCCCGCCAGCAGCTTGTGCAGCTTCGAATGCAGCGCGTCGGTGGCGGCGAGCACCTCGCCCTTGGCCAAGGCGTTATCCTGCCCGCGATAGTCGGTGACGAAGCCGCCCGCCTCTTTCACGATCAGGATGCCCGCGGCGATGTCCCACGCGTTCAGCTTGCTCTCCCAGAACCCGTCGAAGCGGCCCGCCGCGACCCAGGCGAGGTCGAGCGCGGCCGAGCCGAAGCGGCGGATGCCGGCGACTTCGGGCGCGATCGCACCGAAGATGCGGCTCCACTCGGCGAAGTTGCCGTGACCGAGGAACGGGATGCCGGTGCCGATCAGCGAGTCCGCCAGGTCCTTGCGCGCCGACACGCGCAGCCGCTGGTCCTGCAGCCAGGCGCCCCGGCCCTTCTCGGCCCAGAAGCTCTCGTCGGTGACCGGCTGGTAGATATAGCCGTGCGTGATCTCGGGCTTGCCCTGGCTCCCGCGCGGATCCTCGACCGCGATCGACATGCAGAAATGCGGGATGCCGTGGAGGAAGTTGCTGGTGCCGTCGAGCGGATCGATGATCCAGCGCGGCTTGTCCGGATCGCCCTCGATCACGCCGCGCTCCTCGACCAGGAAACCCCAGTCCGGCCGCGCCTTCTGCAGCTCCTCGATCAGCGTGTCCTCGGCGCGCTTGTCGGCCATCGACACGAAGTCGGCCGGCCCCTTGCGGCTGACCTGGAGGTGCTGGACCTCGTTGAAGTCGCGCCGCAGCCGCGGCCCCGCCTTGCGCGCGGCACGCTCGATGACCGTGATGAGGCCGGAATGGCTTACCAAAACAATGCTCCCAAATACCCTCTCCCGCTTGCGGGAGAGGGCTAAAGGTCAGTCCGCCCGGCGGACGTAGGTCTGCTCGTACACGTCGACGACGATGCGCGTGCCCGACGCGATGTGCGGCGGGACCATGATGCGCACGCCATTGTCGAGGATCGCGGGCTTGTAGCTCGACGAGGCGGTCTGCCCCTTCACCACGGCATCGGCCTCGACGATCGTCGCTTCGATCGTGTCGGGCAGCTGGACGCTGATGGCTTCCTCTTCATAGAGCTCCATCACCACGTCCATGCCGTCCTGCAGGAACGCGGCGGCGTCGCCAAGCAGGTCCCGCGGCAGCGTGGTCTGGTCGTAGGTTTCCTTGTCCATGAAGACGAGGCTGTCGCCCTCGGGATAAAGGAACTGGAAATCCTTGGTGTCGAGGCGCACGCGCTCGACCGTCTCGGCGGAGCGGAAGCGGACATTGTTCTTGCGGCCGTCGCGCAGGTTCTTCATCTCAACCTGCATATAGGCGCCGCCCTTGCCCGGCTGCGTGTGCTGGATCTTCACCGCGCGCCAGATGCCGCCTTCATATTCGATGATGTTGCCGGGACGGATGTCCACGCCGCTGATCTTCATGGGGATCGCCCTATAGTGCTGAGAAAGACAGGTGGCGCGCCTTAGCCGCCTCGCCGCGTCCCCGCAAGCAGCGGATAGGGATCGACCGGCGTGCCCTGCCACCACCGCTCGCCGGGGGCGATGGTCGCGACCGCGAAATGGAGATGATAGTTGCCCGTGCCGGCATTGCCAGTGTCGCCGACATAGGCCAGCGTCTCGCCCGCGCGGACCTGCCGTCCCTCGGCGATGCCGGACGCATAGCCGCTGAGATGCGCATAATAGAGCATCCAGCGCCCGCCCGCGGCGCGCTGGTAGAGCGTCACCCCGCCGCCCCCCTTGGAGAAATAGAGCTTCTCGACCGTGCCGTCAGCCGCGGCGAGCACCGGCGTGCCGGCCGGCGCCATGATGTCGAGCCCCTGGTGACCGCGCGTGCCGCCGCCGCGCGCCTCGCCCCAGTTGTTGTGCAGCGTGGCGACGTCGATGCCCTGCACCGGCACGATGAAGGCCGTGGGGCCGGTCTGCGCGACGGGAGGCCGCGCGACAGCCGGCACGGGCGGCGTATCCGGCTGCGGCTCGATCACACGGATCGTCGCGGCGAGGAAAATGACCATGCCCGCGGCACAGGCGGCCACGGTCCAGCCGACCAGCCGCAGCAGGCTCATTCCTGGAACACCGCCACCGTGCCCGGCTCGACCATCAGCGCGAGCCGCGCCGCATCCCAGTTGGCGAGGCGAATGCAGCCATGGCTTTCGCTGCGGCCGATCAGTTGCGGCTCGGGGGTGCCGTGGATGCCGTAATGCTCCTTGCTGAGGTCGATCCACACCACCCCGACCGGGCTGTTGGGCCCCGGCGGCAGCAGCGCATCGGGCTTCTTGTCCGAAACGTCCCAGAACAGCTTGGGATTATAGTGGAAATCCGGGTTGGTCGCGACCCCGCGGATCTTCCAGCTGCCAATCGGCAGCGGATCCTTGGTACTGCCCGTGGTCACGTTGAACTGCGCGGCGAGCTTGCCGTCCTTGCCGAACACGCGCAGCACCTTGTCGGACTTGTCGACGACGATCCGCCCGGCCTTGGGCTGCGCCGCGCCCACATTGAGGTCGGCGAGCGTCTTGCGCCATTCGGGCTTCAGATCGGCCGGATAGTCGCGCGACGCCGGATTCACGCCAGGGAACAGCACCGGCACGCCGGGGGCGAGCCGCGTGTCGGGGCTGTTGAGCTCGATCAGCACCTCGGGCGTGGTGTGGAACATCTCGGCCAGCTTCTCGAGCGCCGAGCGGTAGCCCATCGTCTTGAGCTTGGCCTGCGCCTGAGGATCCTTGGGAAACGGCCGCACGAAGGGTCCGCTCAGCATCTCCGGCGTGAGCCGCAGCGTGCGCGTCGGCCGGATCGCGCGATGCGCGTGAAGCGCCTGGAGCGTGCGCTGGTCGATCTTGCCCGTCACCGGCAATTGCCGCGCGATCTGGAAGCCCTTGAGCGCGGCGGTGAGCGACTGGCCCTCGCGCCCGTCGAGCACGCCGGGCGGGAAGCCGAGATGGTCGAGGATCACCTGTACGTGCAGGATGTCCTCGCTCAGCGCCGGGCGCTGCGCCGCGACCTTCTTGGGCGCATTGGCCTGTTGTCCGAGCGCTGCCGTTCCGGCCAGCGCCATCGTCCCGATGATCCCCGCTACTACGCTACGCACACCGACTCTCCACGTTGTTACAGGGAGATAACGAGGAAGCGCGCGCACGGTTTCCCGTCAATAGCGCCGGCGCAGCCGTTCGACGGTTTCGGTCGGCTTGGGCTTGCGGTGCACCTTCCCGCCTTCTTCCTCGAGGCGGCACTCCTCCTCGAGATCGCTGCGGATGCGTTCGATCTCGGTGTCGCTCATATGCTCGATGCCGACGAACTGGCCGCGCGCATTCTCGACCGCGCGGATCAGTTCGTCGAGCTTGGCCTGCATCGCCGCAGCGTCGCGGTTCTGCGAGTTCTGGATCAGGAACACCATCAGGAACGTCACGATCGTGGTCGAGGTGTTCACGATCAGCTGCCAGGTGTCCGAGTAGTTGAACATCGGCCCGGTGACCGCCCAGCCGAGGATCAGCAGCACGGCGACGATGAAGGCGAGCGGTTGTCCCGCAAGCGCGGCGATGCGCCCGGCGACGACGGTGAAGATACGGTCGAGCAAGGGCGCCTCCTGCCGTTACGCCCCCGCAAGGACGGCCTGGAACCGCTGAACGGCCTCGGCTTCGTCAGAGTTCCACACCGCGCCCGAGACGGCGAGGAAATCGGCGCCCATGCCGACCAACGGCGCGGCATTGCCCGGCGTGATCCCGCCGATCGCGACGCACGGAATCTCGAACAGGGTGGTCCACCACGACAGGATCGCCGGATCCGGGCGGTGAGTCGTCTCCTTGGTGCTGGTCGGGTAGAAGGCGCCGAACGCGACATAGTCGGCCCCCGCCTCGCCCGCTTCCATCGCCAGGTGGCGGCTGTCGTGGCACGTCACGCCGATCTGCGCCGACGGGCCGAGGACCGCGCGCGCCTCGCGCGGGTCGCCGTCGCCCTGCCCCAGATGCACGCCGTCGGCGCCGAGGCGCCTGGCGAGGCTGATGCTGTCGTTGACGATGAACGCCACCTCGCGATCGGCGCAGACGCGCAGCAACGGTTCGGCGAGGCGCGCCGCCTCGTGCTGGTCGACATCCTTGACGCGGAACTGGAACGCCGCGACCGGCCCGGCGTCGAGCGCGCGGGCGAGCCGGTCGGCGAAGCCACCGGTCACGTCGAGCGGCGAGATCAGATAGAGCTGGCAGGCCGGGCGCTTGTCGTCGCGCACGAACTGCGCGGCGAATTCGGGGCCGAGCGGGGGGAGATCGTCTTCGTCCATGGCGCCGCCCTATCGTCAGTAGCCCGACTTGTCGAACACATGCCCCTCGGGGTCGAGATCGCGCAGGTCGCGCCCGCGCGTCTCCTTGCCGTAGCGCCACACCAGCAGCAGCGCGAGCGCGGTCGGCAACGCGATCAGCCACGCCGAGGTACCGAGCGCCGGGATCATCGCCGCGATGCTCAGGATCTGCGCGAACACCCCGCCGAGCTTGCTGCACGCCGCGATCCAGCCGGTCGCGCGGCCGCGGATGCGCAGCGGGAAGCTTTCCGCGGCATAAGGCAGCAGCATCGCGATGATCCCGTTGCTGCCGACGATCAACAGCGCGACCGGCAGCACCGGGCTGCCGCCGCCCGATCCGGCGAGCCGCAGCACCCCGCCAAGACCCGCCAGCGTGACCGCGATCGCCAGGATCAGCGCATATTTGGTGCTCCACGCATGATAGATCCACGCGACGAGGAACACCGTCGGCAGCGCGATCAGCGCCGAGGCGGCGAGCAAGCCGCTCGACAGCTCCATCGAATAGCCGCGCGCGACCAGCTCGACCGGCAGCCACAGCAGCAGCCCGAAATTGACCAGCCCCCAGCAGATCGCGGCGAGGCTCAGCGCGGCGAGCTTGCCGGCGAAGGCGCGCCCGGTGAGTGGCACCGCGGTCCCGCGCGCGGCCGCCGGCACCGCGGCCGGCGCGACCTTCCGCACCGCCGATCCGAACTGCGCCATCACCCGTTGCGCCTCTTCGATGCGGCCTCGCGCCATCAGGAACTTGGCGGATTCGGGGATGAGCCCGCCGAGCAGCACGAGCAGCAGCCCGCTCGGCAGATTGGCGAGCCACAGGATGCGCCAGCTGAACACCGGCTCGAGCCAGGTCGCGATCAGGCTCGCCGCGGCATAGCCGCCGACTGCGCCGAGCCCGCCGACCAGCACCAGGCTCCAGCCGCGATGCCGGCTCGGCATCATCTCGGCGAGAAGGGCATAGGTGACCGGAAGCATGCCGCCCGCCGCCGCGCCCATCAGGAAGCACATGCCGATATTCCAGGCGAGCGAGGGCATCGCCCCGCAGATCGAGGTGCCGACGAACATCACCGCCGACAGCAGGATCGACGCCTTGCGCCCATAGAGATCGGCGACCCAGCCCCACAGGAACGAGCCGACCACGGTGCCGCACAGCGCGAAGAACGGCACGAGCGACACCGTCGCGCGCGGCACGCCGTACTCGCGGATCATGCCGGGGATGGTGAAACCGAGGCTCGCCGGCTTCATGATGTCGATCACCAGCGCCACGACCAGCACCAGCATCAGTCGCCAATGCGCCCAGGACAGCGGCGCGTCCTCGGGCGCGGCGACCACCAGTCCCTCCGATGCGGCGCGCTGCGCGGCGAGGTTGCGCGGGAGCAGGCCATAAGCCGCGACGCCGACTCCCGCGACGATCATCCACATCCCCGCGATCATGCCGCTGTCCATCGGCATTCCGGCCATGTGGAAGCCCATCGACCGGCCCATCCAGAACATCGGCAGATGCAGCACGACCCCGGTCGTCACCGCGATCACCCCGATCGCGAATGCCCAGAGCCGCCGGTCCGATAGTGCGATGCCCGCCATGTGCCTCCCGTCGTGTTCGTTTCGAGTGCGCATTCATGCGCGCGTCATTCGCGGCTGGCTAGACCCGCGCCATGCGTCACGCCTTTCCCCTCGCCGCCATCGCCTTGTCGGGCTGCGCCGCCACAGCGGCGAGCCCGCGCGAAGGCCCCGCACGGCTCGGACAGACCGTCTATGTCGACGGGCCGCGCGTGACGCCGCTCCGCGTGATCGAGGATAGTCGCTGCCCCGCCAACGTCGTCTGCGTATGGGCGGGCCGCGTCGTGCTGCGCGCCCGCGTGGAAGGCGGCGCGTGGTCGCGTGAGATCGACCTGGCCCTCGGCCAGCCGGCGCAGGTCGCGGACGGCAAGCTGACCCTGACCGCGGTCACGCCCGGACGCCACACCGACCGCGCGATCGCCTCGCGCGACTATCGCTTCGCCTTCGCGTTCCAGGGCGGGATCTAGCACGCAGCGCTTCGCGCCGCCGCGCGTTACCGGCGGATGTCGCGCTCGCCCATCCGCATCGGCTGCTCCGGCTGGAACTACCGCCACTGGCGCGGGACCTTCTATCCGGAAAAGCTCGCGGTGAAGCGCTGGTTCGGATTCTACGCCGAGCAGTTCGACACGGTCGAGATCAACAACAGCTTCTACCGCCTGCCCAAGGCCGAGACCTTCGCCGCGTGGCGCGACCAGGCGCCGCCGGGCTTCTGCTATGCGGTCAAGGCCAATCGCTTCATCACGCAGGCGAAGAAGCTCAACGACTGTGCGGACCCGCTCGAGCGGATGATCACGCCGGTCCGGCACCTCGCGCCCGCGCTGGGGCCGATCCTCTACCAGCTCCCGCCCAGCCTCGGCCTCAATCTCGAACGGCTCGAGCAGTTCCTCGCGCTGCTGCCACCCGATCTCACCCATGCCTTCGAGTTCCGGCACAAGAGCTGGTATGCCGATGCCACGGCCGAGCTGCTCGATCGCTTCGGCGCCGGTTTCGTCATTCACGACTTTCCCGGCCTGCCTTCGCCGCATTGGGTGACCGGCAAGCTCGCCTATCTCCGCTTTCACGGCGCGGGCGGCAAATATTGGGGGCGCTATGCCGAAGCGGCATTGCTCGAATGGGCCGAATGGATGGCCGCGCAAGACCGCCCGGTCTGGGCGTATTTCAACAACGATACGGATGCCGCGGCGATCAACGACGCGCTGACTCTCAAGGCGATGGTGCGGCAAGCGATCCGTTGAGCGATTTCAGCGCGCCCCCGCCATCACCTCGGCGACACGGATCGAGATCGCGTCGAGCTCGACCCGCGTGCCGCGCAAGCTGTCGAGCATCGGCTGCAGCGTGGCCAGCGAGGCCGGCGCCTTGTCGAGCGTGTCGGCGGTGCGGCGCAGCTGGCTCGCATAACGTTGCGAGACGGCGAAGCTTTCCTGCTGGAGCCCGCTCACCGCGAGCACCTTGTCCGCCATCGCCCGCGCACTCACCGAGTCGGCGTCCTTCTTGCCCGCCAGCTCCGCCGCGACGTTGGTGAACTCGCTCCGCTGCGCGTCGAGCCGCTGGTGCCCGGCCGCGATCACCTTGTCGACCTCACCGGCGATCGCGCGCAACTCGCCCGCCAGCGCGGGGTCGGGCTTGCGCAGCGTCAGCCGCTCGGCGCAGTCGAGCAGGCGCACGCCCGACTTGAAGAAGAGCAGCTCGAACTGGAATGCGTGATAGGCCGGGTCCTCGACTTCGGCCGTCGCGGCCCAGGCGCCGGTCATCGCCGACTGCGCGCGGTAGAGCGCTCGCGCCGAATCGAGCAGCTTGATCACCGCCTGCTCCGCCGCGCGCGGATCGCGCTTGCGCATCGCGGCCAAAATGCCGGGGATGGTCGCGGTCACGTCCGCGATGTTGCCCATCATCCGCTGCATCTCCGATCGCAGCGCTACCGGGCGGACATCGGCGATCAGCGCGAGCCGGGGAAAGTCGGGGGTGTCGAGCGCCTCGAGACGGGCGCGCGCGGTGCGGACCGCTTCGTCGAGGCGCGCAAGCACCGGGCGTATGCTGGCCTCCGCTTCATCGGGCGAGCGAGTTCGCATCGCCGCGTTCCAGCTCGGCCCGAATTCGCGAAAGACCGCGATCGCCGGTGCCGTCGCCTCGTCGAGCTGCATGATCCATTTGCCGAACTCGATCATCTCGGCGTGGATGGCTTCCGGCTTGGAAACGGCGCGGTTCGCCGCGGCGGCAGCGGCCTTGCTGTCCGTCCGCTCGGCACCGAGCGCCGGCACGGCGAGCGACAGCGCCGCCCAGCCAAGGATCGATCGCAGCATTGTTCCCCCCAATCGCAACGCGTCACAGCTTGCCGCCTGCGCCTTGCAACGTCGAGGGAATTCGCGTCAGGCGGCGAGCGCCCCCTTGCTGGTCGAGGCGCAGTGGATCTCGTCGATCGCGCTGGCGAGCGCGCCGTCGAACTCGTCCTGGCTCATGCCGTGGCGCAGATCCTCGAGCAGCGCGCGGCTGAAGCTCGCGATCATGCCGCGGTTCCTGGCGAGCTCGGCGCATGCCTCGGGCCGCTTGAACCCGCCGGAGAGCGCGACGACGCGCAGCACCTTGGGATGGTCGACGAGCGCGTCGAACAGCCCGGCCTGCGCGGGAATCGACAGCTTGAGCATCACCTGTTGGCCCTCGGGCAGCGCGTCGAGCGCCTTGAGGATCTCGTCGCGAAGGATCGCATCGGCCTGCGCGCGCTCGGGTGACTTGATGTTCACCTCGGGCTCGATGATCGGCATCATGCCGTGCGCAAGCACCTGGCGGCCGACCTCGAACTGCTGCGCGACGATCGCGGCGATGCCCTGCGCATTGGCGAGGTTGATCACCGAACGCTCCTTGGTGCCGAATACGCCGAGGCCCTTGGCGCGGACGAGCAGCGCATCGAGCTCGGGCATCGGCTTCATCAGCTGGACGCCGTTCTCCTCGGCCTCCAGGCCCTTGTCGATCTTGATGAACGGCACCACGCCGCGCTCGATCAGCGCCTGCGGGGTCGGCTTGCCGTCGACCTCGCCGTCCATCGTGCGCTCGAACAGAATCGCGCCGATCACCTTGTCCCCGGTGAAGGCGGGCGAGGTGATGATGCGGCTGCGCATCGCGTGGATCAGGCCGAACATCTCCTCGTCGTCCGAATAGGCGTCTTCCTCGATGCCGTAGCCCTTGAGCGCCTTGGGCGTCGAACCGCCGCTCTGGTCGAGCGCGGCGATGAAGCCGTTCCCGTGCGCGATCTTGGCGGTCATCTCGGCGGTATTCATGTGGTCCGTCCCCTGCTCTCGGCCCTTTGGGCTTGTCTCTCGTGTCGCGACCTCGTTGAGTCGCCGGTGGCTGTCCGGGCCTATTGCAGCGCGGCAAGCGGGTGAAAAGCCTGACAACGGTAGTCAGCGAATACGAGATCGGCGTCAGTCATGATACGGGCCGCGCCGTCTCACGACTTCGCGATATATCGCATCGAGCTCGCGCGCATAGCGTTCGAGCGTCGTCCGCTTGCGGCGCTTGAGGGTGTGCAGCAGCGCGCCCCTCCAGATTCTCCCGTTCAACATGAGCGGGCCATGCTCTGTCGCGGCGTCAACGAGCCGTTCCAGTCGCACAAACAGATCCTGGTCCGGGAAATGGGTCGGGAGCAGCAGCAGCACGTGCGACAGCGCTGCCTCCATGCGTTCCGCATTCGGCGCGAACGACGTCGTTAGTATCTGAACAGCACCTCCGACCCGTTGGTCGACATACGACCAAGACCAGTAGAGATCGTTCTTGCCCACCCGCTATCGGGCGAGGGCCGCGACGCCCGGAAGCTCCTTGCCTTCCATCCATTCGAGGAACGCGCCGCCCGCGGTCGAGACGAAGCTCATATCGTCCGCCACGCCCGCCTGGTTGAGCGCCGCGACGGTGTCGCCGCCTCCCGCGACCGAGACCAGGCTGCCCTCCTTGGTCAGCGCCGCCACGGTGTGCGCGAGCGCCATCGTCGCGGTGTCGAACGGCTTGGTCTCGAACGCGCCGAGCGGGCCGTTCCACACGAGCGTGCGGCAATTCTTGAGCACGTCCGCCAGCGCCTCGCTCGCCGCCGGGCCGATGTCGAGGATCATCTCGTCGGCGGCGACCTCATGCACGTTGCAGGTGCGCAGCGACGGCGGGTTGGCGGCGAATTCCTTCGACACCACTACGTCGTACGGCAGATGAATCGTGCAATCGGCCTTCTCGGCCGCGTCGAAGATTTCCTCGGCCGTGCCGGTGAGGTCGTGCTCGGCGAGCGACTTGCCGACATCGACGCCACGCGCCGCGAGGAAGGTGTTGGCCATGCCGCCGCCGATGATCAGGTGATCCACCCGGCCGACGAGATGCTTGAGCACGTCGAGCTTGGTCGAGACCTTCGCCCCGCCAACCACCGCCGCGACGGGATGCTCAGGGCTCCCCAGCGCCTTGTCGAGCGCGTCGAGCTCAGCCTCCATCTGGCGGCCGGCGAACGCGGGCAGAACGGCGGCCAGCCCCGTGGTCGAGGCGTGCGCGCGATGCGCGGCGGAGAAGGCGTCGTTGACGTAGAGGTCGCCGAGCGCGGCGAAGCGCTCCACCGTCTTGGGATCGTTCTTCTCCTCGCCGCCGAAGAAGCGTGTGTTCTCCAGCACCGCGATGTCGCCGGGTCGAAGCGTCGCGACCGCCTCGGCATCGCCTTCCCAGTCGATGTAGCGCACCGGACGGCCCAGCACCTGGCTGAACGGCCGAGCGAGCAGCGCGGTCGAGAGCTCGGGGCTCGGCACCCTGGGCCGCCCGAAATGCGCGAGGACGAGGACGATCGCACCCTTGTCGGCGAGTTCGCTCACCGTCGGCACCGCGGCGCGGAAGCGGGTGTCGTCGGTGACCTGGCCGTCGGCCATCGGCACGTTGAGGTCCTCGCGCACCAGTACGCGCTTGCCGGCGATGTCGCCCATGTCGTCGAGGGTCTTGAAGGCTCGGGTCATTCTTCGATCCTGATCTCGTCGCCCACCGCGATCTCGCCGGGAGCGATCACCATCGTACATACGCCGCCGCGCCAGTCGGGCGTCAAGGCGGCCCGCAACCCGTCGGCCAGCGCGTTCATTCGCTCGCAGGGGTCGGTCTCGACCGTCACTTCGAGCACCACGTCGGCGCCGATGCGCAGCCTCTTGCCCGCCACCTGCGGCAGGTCCAGCCCCTCGACGAGGAGGTTGGCGCGGCGCTGTTCCCACGGGATGTTATGCCCCACCAGCGCCATCGCCGCCGCCCAGTCTCCGGCCTCGATCAGCGAGACCTGGCGCTTGTAGGGCTTGCCCTTCATCGCGCCGCGGAAATCGCCGGCAATGCCGCCCTCCAGGGTTACCCGGGCGTGGTCGATGGTCTCCATCGGCGCCTTGGGGAACGCATGGCGGGCAATGCCGGCGATCCGGCCCATGGTTACCCCAGCTTCGCCATCGCGGCGGCGGTGTCGACCATGCGGTTCGAGAAGCCCCACTCATTGTCGTACCAGCTGACGACGCGGACGAGCTTGCCGTCGATCACCGCGGTCTCGAGGCTGTCGACGGTCGAGCTGTAGGGCGTGTGGACGATGTCTATCGACACCAGCGGCTCGTCCGAGAAGGCGAGCACGCCCTTGAGCGGGCCGTCTTGCGACGCCGCCTTGAGGATCGAGTTGACCTCCTCCTTGGTGACGTCGCGCTTCGGCGTGAAGGTCAGGTCGATCAGCGAACCGTCGGGCACGGGCACGCGGACCGACGAGCCGTCGAGCTTGCCCTTGAGTTCGGGCAGCACCTCGCCCACCGCGCGCGCGGCGCCGGTGGTGGTCGGGATCATGCTCATCGCGGCGGCGCGGGCGCGCCGCAGGTCCGAGTGGATCTGGTCGAGGATCTTCTGGTCGTTGGTATAGGCGTGGATCGTGGTCATCAGGCCGCGCTCGATGCCGATCGTGTCGTTGAGCACCTTGGCCACCGGCGCGAGGCAGTTGGTGGTGCACGACGCGTTCGAGACGATCGTGTGGCCGGCCTCGAGCTTGTCGTGGTTGACGCCATAGACGACGGTGAGGTCGACGCCCTTGCCCGGGGCCGAGATCAGCACCTTCTTGGCGCCGGCGTCGAGATGCTTCTGGCAGCTCTCGCGGTCGGTGAAGAAGCCGGTGCACTCCAGCACCAACTCGACGCCGTTGGCGGCGTGCGGCAGGTTGGCGGGATCGCGCTCCTTGGTCACCTTGATGCGCTTGCCGTCGACGATCAGGTCGTCGCCCTCGGCCGAGACTTCGCCGGGATAGCGGCCATGCACGCTGTCGCGGCTGAACAGCCACGCGTTCGACTTGGCGTCGGCGAGATCGTTGATCGTCACCAGCTCGAGCCCGCTGTGGGGCCGTTCGAGGATGGCGCGCGCCACCAGCCGGCCGATGCGTCCGAACCCGTTGATCGCAACCTTCGTCATCAAAATCCTCCTAGGCCTTCAGTCGTTCGATAATCTGCGGGGCGATCGCCGCCGCGGTAAGCCCGAAATGCTCGTAAAGCCTGGGCCCGGGGCCCGAGGCGCCGAACCGGTCGAGACCGAAGCGCAGCCCGTGGATGCCGGTGTAGCGCTCCCAGCCGATCGTGGTGCCCGCCTCGATCGAGACGCGCAGCACGTCGCGCGGCAGGATCTCGTCGTGATACGCCGCGTCCTGCGCGTCGAAGCGCGACCAGCAGGGCAGCGAGACGACATCGGCGCCGATCCCCTGCGCTTCGAGCTCGGCGCGCACCGCGACCGCGATCTCGACCTCCGAACCGGTGGCGATCAGCACGACCTTGCGCTCGGCTTCGGCGGCCTGGAGACGATAGCCGCCCTTGGCCGCGCCGCCCTTGCTCAGCTGCGGCAGGTTCTGGCGCGACAGCGCGAGCAGCGACGGCCCATCCTTGCGCGCCACCGCCTCGCCCCAGGCTTCCGCGGTCTCGACCACATCGCACGGGCGCCACACTTCGAGATTGGGGATCAGCCGCAGCGACATGACATGCTCGACCGGCTGGTGAGTCGGCCCGTCCTCGCCAAGGCCGATCGAGTCGTGCGTCATGACATAGACGACGCGGGCATTCTGCAGCGCCGATAGGCGGATCGCCGGGCGGGCATAGTCGGAGAAGACCAGGAAGGTGCCGCCATAGGGCAGTACGCCGCCGTGCAGCGCCATGCCGTTCATCGCCGCGGCCATGCCGAACTCGCGGATGCCGTAGCGGACGTAACGGCCCGCCGGGTTCTCCGCGGTGAAGTCCTGCATCCCCTTGGTCAGCGTGTTGTTCGACGGCGTCAGGTCGGCCGAGCCGCCGATCGTCTCGGGCAGCGCGGCGTTGATCACCTCGAGCGCCATCTGGCTGGCGCTGCGCGTCGCGACCTTCTTGGGCTCGGCGAGCAGGCTCGCGATATAGGCATCGAGCGTGAAGCCGTTGGGCAGCTCGCCCGCCATGCGGCGCGTGAATTCAGCGCTATCCGAATGACTTGCGAGACGATCATTCCATGCGGCGTGAGGTTCTGCACCCCGTTTGCCGGCTTCGAGCCAGGCCGCGCGGATATCCTCGGGGACCTCGAATGCCGGATGGTTCCAGCCGAGCTCGACGCGCGCCGCGGCGACTTCATCCGCGCCCAGCGCCGCGCCGTGGGTGGCCGACGTGCCCTGCTTGTTGGGCGCACCTTTGCCGATGATCGTCTTGCAGCGGACCAGCGAGGGACGCGGGTCGGCGAGCGCGGCGTCGAACGCCGCCTTGATGCTCGCCGGGTCGTGGCCGTCGCACGCCACCGTGTGCCAGCCAGTCGCTTCGTAGCGCGCCGGAATGTCCTCGCTCGACGAGAGCCCGACCTTGCCGTCGATCGTGATGTTGTTGTCGTCCCACAGCACGATCAGCCGCCCGAGCTGCAGGTGCCCGGCGAGCCCGATCGCCTCGTGGTTGACGCCCTCCATCAGGCAGCCGTCACCCGCCAGCACCCAGGTGCGATGGTCGACCAGCGCATCGCCGAACGTCGCGTTGAGGTGCCGCTCGGCGATCGCCATGCCGACACCCATCGCGAGCCCTTGGCCGAGCGGACCGGTGGTGCACTCGACCCCCGGCAGCTCGAAATTCTCAGGGTGACCGGCGCAAGGGGAGCCGACCTGGCGAAAGCTCGCAATGTCCTCGATCGTCGGGCGCGCATAGCCGGTGAGGTGGAGCAGCGAATAGATCAGCATCGAGCCATGGCCCGCCGACAGCACGAAGCGGTCGCGATCGGCCCATTTGGGATCGGCCGGATCGTATTTCAGATAATCGCTGAACAGCACGGTGGCGACGTCGGCCATGCCCATCGGCATGCCGGGGTGGCCCGAATTCGCGGCCTCGACCGCATCCATGGAGAGCGCGCGGATGGCATTGGCGCGGTCAATGAACGAAACGGTCACGGCATGTCCCCTGATGCCGGGCCCGCATCCCGCCTGACCCGGCGAATCGAATGTGGCGTGCCAATGCGGCGGGCAGGCGCGCGCGTCAACACCGGGGGCTTGCGGGGCGGGTAAAGCGTGCCTATCCACGCCGGATGGCGGAGGCGGCATCCCCTGCGCTCGACCGGATCGAGCGCGCGATCGCGCGGATCGAGGCGGCGGCGCGCAAGCGCGCGTTCGAGGCGGACCGGCTCGAGCACCGCCACGCGATGCTGCGCGAGAAGGTCGAGGACGCGATCGAGGCGCTCGACGCGCTGATCGAAAAGCAGGCGGCAGAATAATGGGCCAGGTCACGCTCACCGTCGCCGGCCGCAGCCACACCATCGCCTGCCGCGACGGCGAGGAGATTCATCTCCAGCGGCTCGAGGGGATTCTCAACCAGCACGAGGAGACCGCGCTCGCCGCCTCGGGCGGGCTGTCGGGCGAGCGCACCATGCTGTTCCTCGCGCTGATCCTCGCCGACCTGCTCGACGAGGCGGAGCGCAATCCGCCGGGCGGCGTCTCGCCGGTGCTGCTCGACAATCTCGCCGACCGGCTCGAAGCCGTCGCCGCAGCCCTTGAGGATCGCGGCGAAAATTCCTAAATAGGCGCGTGGCGGGCACTGCCCGGTACGAGCTATCGATCATCCCTGAGGCTATTCATCATCCACGGGGACTGTCCCTGCGCAGATCCAGGTCTGACGTACATGGTCCCCACCTGACGTTTTGGGCGTCAGTGGATATCTCAGCAACCGGCCCATGGTGGTCCCGCCACACCTGATTTCAGCATCCGGACACGCGATGGACGACAAGAAGACCCTTCGCGCCCGGATGCGTGCCTTGCGCGACGAGTTCGCGATGACCATTGGCGGTGTGATCGAACCGCCCCCCGCCCTGCTCGCCCGTTTCGCGCCCGGGGTCACCGTGTCCAGCTACGTCCCCGTCGGCAGCGAGGCCGATCCCACCGCCATCGCCTTCGCCGCGAGCGAGCGCGGCTGCACGATCGTGCTGCCCCATGTCACGGGCCGCGAGTCGCCCGTGCGCTTCTTCCCCTGGTCGCCGGAGCAGCCACTGGTCGACGGGCCGCTCGGCCTGCGTCAGCCCTCGGACGACGGGCTCGAGGCGGACCCCGACATCGTCCTCACCCCCCTGCTGGCCTTCGATGGCGCGATGAACCGGCTCGGCCAGGGCGCGGGCCATTACGACCGCGTGTTCGAACGGCTGCCCGAAGCGTGGCGGATCGGGGTCGCTTGGTCGGTGCAGCAGGTCGAGGCGCTCGTCATCGATTCCTGGGACATGCCGCTCCACGGCGTCGTCACCGAGGCCGCGTCCTGGGGCGCGGCGGCGGCATGACACCGGCCCCCTCCTGGCGCAAGCCGGTCGGCGCGCTCGCGATCATCGCGCTGATCCTGGTGTGGTGCGTCGGCGTGGCGAGTCTCTCCGCCACGGTCGGCCAATGGCCGGTGCTCGTCCAGCTGCTCTTCTACGTCTTCACCGGCATCGTCTGGATCCTGCCCTTGAAGCCGCTGCTTCGCTGGATGGAAACCGGCCGCTGGAAGATGCCCAAGGCGGACTGAGGCTCATATGATCCTCCCCCGCCAGGGGGAGGATTAGGAACGCCGCTCCGTTTCTAGACGTAGGGGAAGCCGTAATAGGTGTAGACCTGCTCCTTATAGTCGCGGTCGTAGTTCGGCTCCTCGCCCTCGGCGTCATAGCCCGGCGCGCCTTCGATCTGCTCCTTGGTCACGTCGACCACATAGCCGCCCTTTTCGGGCACATAGGTCAGTGCTCGCCACGGCAGCGGATAGTGGCGATGGCCGATCCCGAACAGGCCACCGAACGCCAGCACCGCATATTCCGCCTGGCCCGAGACCTTGTCGACCATGAAGCGCTCGACCGTGCCGAGCCGGTCACCGTTGCGGTTGTACACCGCGGTGCCCTCCACCCGATCCGACGCGATCATCGGATTGGGGCTGTCGATGCTAGTGTCCATTTCGTGTCTCCTTCCGGAGCAAAACGCACGAACACCGGCTAAGTGTCAGCGCCCCAGCGCCGCGCGGGTCGCCGCATCGGCCGGATAGAAGGCCTCGATCACCAGCTCGGAGAGCGTCACGTCCTGCGGCGTCCCGAACACCGTGGTGGTCGACAGGAACGACAATTCCCCCGCCTCGGTGCGCAGCCGCAGCGGCACCACCGGGCTCGCGGTGACCGCGGGCGGCTGGCGGCGCGGTTCGAGCGAGGGCATCGCCTCGAGCTCGGTCAGCAGCGCCTCGATCGCCGCGTCGCCGGTCGCCTTGGCCTCATGGCGCAGCCGCGAGAGGATATGCGCGCGCCACTCGCCATAGTTGGCGATGCGCGGCCCCAGCCCCTCGCGGTGCAGGCTGAGCTTGAGCACGTTGCTCGGCCGCGCGAGCAGCCACGGCGCCACCCCCACCAGCAGCGGTGCCACCGCGTCGTTGTGAGCGACCAGGTTCCACGCGCGATCGACCACCAGCGCCGGAAACGGCTCATGCCCCTTGAGGATCAGCATCATCGCCGCGCGCACATCGGCCAGCGCCTCGTCCTCCAGCGCATGCTCGGCGAAGTGCGGCGCATGGCCTGCACCCAGCAGCAGCCGGTTGCGCTCGCGCAGCGGCAGCTCGAGGCTTTCGGCGAGCAGCAGCACCATGTCGCGTCCTGGCTTCGACCGCCCGCTCTCGACGAAGCTCAGATGCCGCTGCGAGATACCCGCCTCCATCGCGAGGTCGAGCTGGCTGAGGCGCCGCCGTGCGCGCCAGTGGCGGAGCTGTTCGCCGACGGGCTGGATGGTCTGGCTGGCGGCCTGCTGGATGACGTGCTGCATGCGGCGGAACCTATCGCCCTGATCCGCGCCGTACCACCCCTCGACGGTTGCGAAGGATACCAAGCCGCCCTAGCAACGCTGCCCATGCGTATCCTTGCCCTCGCAGCACTGCTGCTCGCTTCCGCCGCTCCTGTGCCCGCCCTCGCCCAGAAGGTCGCGCCGATCCTCACCACGCCCGAGGCGAAGGACGCCTGGACTCGCGCACGCCCGGCCGAGGCGCGCGTGACTCATGTCGATCTGAACCTCGACGTAGATTTCGCCCGGCAGACCATCGGCGGCACCGCCACGCTCGATGTGCTCGCGGCCAAGGACGCGAAGGAAATCGTGCTCGACACGCTCGACCTCGATATCCATTCGATCACCGACGAGGAGGGCGGAAAGCTCGCCTACGCGCTCGGCGCCAAGGACGCGGAGCTCGGCAGCCCGCTCACCATCCAGCTCGCCGGCGCGAAGAAAATCCGCATCACCTACAGCGCAAGGCCGGGCGCCCGCGCGCTGCAATGGCTCAAGCCCGAGCAGACGCTGGGCAAGAAGCTGCCCTTCCTGTTCAGCCAGGGCCAGGCGATCAACAACCGCAGCTGGATCCCGACTCAGGACAGCCCGGGCATCCGCCAGACCTGGTCGGCGACGATCACCGTGCCCGACGGCTTCGTCGCGGTGATGAGCGCGAAGATGCTCGACGGCGCGCAGGGCGCGCTGGTTCCGCACCAGAAGCGCCGCTTCCGCTTCGCGATGGAAAACCCGGTCCCGCCCTATCTCATCGCGCTCGCCGTCGGCGACCTCGCCTTCAAGGCGATCGGACCGCGCTCGGGCGTCTGGTCGGAGCCGGGCATGCTCGACGCGTCGGTCGCCGAGTTCGCCGATGTCGAGAAGATGATCGACGCGGCGCAGGCGCTCTACGGCCCCTATCGCTGGGCAGACCCGTTCCTGGAACGCCGTACCGCGTACGTCCAGCGGCAGGTCCAGTCCCAGTTGAGGCGACTCGACGAAGCCCACCACCTGCGCCACCAGCCGTTCGAAGTCGGCGTCGCCGCCG
>NZ_JBCNMA010000048.1:0-22435 GCF_039595165.1 Sphingomonas sp. | reverse complement strand
TGCACCAGATCGCGGCGCTCGGACATCGGTGCGGTCAGCACCAGGCCGGCCAGGCGCGAGCGCCCCAACGCCCGTTCTCGTCCTGCTTCCAGTAGCGCCGCTCGACGCCCTCGCGATCCGCCAGCCCCTTCCAAGCCGCTCGCGCCTCGGCGATCTTGTCGCCGTCGAAGAAATGAAACGCCCGGTCGAATTCCAGCGCTTCGTCGCGCCACTCGCCATCGATCAGCGCGACGAAGCGTGCGCCGTTGGCCGGCGCCACCTCGCCCGCGATCAGCACCGGCTGGGCGCTGTCGTCTCCCGCCCCCGACTGGGCATGCGGCAGGAAGCTCTCGGCCTGCCAGGTCCATAGCGAGCCGTCGATCCGTCGCCGCTGGTGCTCGTCGGCCGATACGATCAGCAGCCGCTGGCCGCTCTCCACCACCTTCACCGCGACGCCGGGGAGCGCGCGCTCCAGCGGCGTCACGGTGAGGTGGTAGAAATCGACCTGCAACGTCTCAGCGCTCGAAATTGTCGCGCACGAAGCGGTCGAGCAGCTTGACGCCGTAACCGGTCGCGCCCTTGTCATAGGTGTTGCCGGGCTTGTCCGCCCACACCATGCCGGCGATGTCGAGATGCGCCCAGCGCACGCCGTCCTCGATGAAGCGCTGCAGGAACTGCGCCGCGGTGATCGACCCGGCGCCGCGCGGGCCGACATTCTTCATGTCGGCGATCGGGCTGTCGATCAGCTTGTTGTACGCCTCGCCGAGCGGGAAGCGCCACAGCAGGTCGCCGGTCGCGCGGCCCGCGGCGAGCAGCTCATCCGCGAGGCCGTCGTCGTTCGCGAACAGGCCGCCATGCTCGGACCCCAGGCTGATGATCATCGCGCCGGTCAGCGTGGCGAGATCGACGATCGTCTTCGCCTTGTGCGTGCGCTGGACCCAGGTGAGCGCGTCGCACAGCACCAGCCGCCCCTCCGCGTCGGTGTTGATCACCTCGATCGTCTGGCCCGACATCGAGGTGACGATGTCGCCCGGGCGTTGCGCATTGCCGTCGGGCATGTTCTCGACCAGCCCGCACACCCCGATCACATTGGCCTTGGCCTTGCGCGCGGCGAGCGCCTTCATCGCGCCCGCGACGGCGCCGGCGCCGCCCATGTCCCACTTCATGTCCTCCATGCCCGCAGCGGGCTTGATCGAGATGCCGCCGGTGTCGAAGGTCACGCCCTTGCCGACGAAGGCGACGTCGACGCTATTGGACTCTGGGCCCTCTCCCTTGCCGTTCCAGCGCATCACCAGCAGCCGCGCCTCGCGCACCGAGCCCTGCGCCACGCCGAGCAGCGCGCCCATGCCGAGCTTCGCCATCGCGGCACGATCGAGCACCTCGATCTCGACGCCAAGCTCCGCGAGGTGGCGGCAACGCTCGACGAAGCTCTCCGGATAGAGGATGTTGGGCGGATCGGAGACGAGGCCGCGAGTAAGGTCGAGCCCGGCGGTCACCGCCTCCTGCTGAGCCCAGGCCGCCTCGCTGCCGTCGGGCGCGCCGGCCAGCACGATCTCGTCCAGCGTCGGCTTCTGCTTGTCGGTGAGGCGCGTGCGATAGACATCGTGGCGCCAGCCGCGCTGCACCGCCGCCGCCGCCAGCCGCGCCACCGCGCGCGCCGCGGGCGTGCCGCCGAGGCTCGCGAAATCGACCGCGATCGAGGTGACGCCCGAAGTCAGGAAACGCCCGGTCAACGCGCCGCCCGCACGCTCGTAATCGCTCTCGCTGCCGGCACCGACGCCGAGCAGCAGCACGCGGTTCGCGCCCTCGCCGCCGGGCACGAAGATCTCGACGATCGACCCCGCCTCGCCCTCGAACCGCCCGGCCTTGGCCGCGCCACGCGCCAGCGCCAGGGTGGCGTCGTCGAGCGTCCCGGCCGGCATGCGATCGATCCCGTCCTTCTCGACCGGCAGGGCGATCACGGCCGCGTCGACGGGCCGGGTGGCGGAGAATGTTACGCGCATGAAGCTTCCTGTTCCTGTGGGCTGGTTGTCGTGATTTGAGGCCTCTCTAGGCCAGTGCAAGGCGAACGGCAAAGCCCGGCGATTGCGAAGCCGGGCGCGCGATGCGATAGGGCTGAAAGCGGCTGCTGCAGCGGCGTGTTAAAGGGGTTGGTTCGAAGGTGACGCGCAAGGCTCTGCTTCTCGCCGGGATTTTGCCGTTCGCGCTGCTACTCGCGCCCGCCGCGATCGCCGCGCAGGATCTGCAGGACCGGCCGACCGAACCGCCGCCCCCGTCCGAAGAGCCGCTGCCCGACGATCCCGACCAGATCCAGTTCTCCGCCGATCTCGCCGAATATGATTCGGAGGGCGACATCGTCACGGTCAGCGGCGACGTGCGGCTCTTCCGCGAAGGCAACCGGCTGCGCGCCGACAAGGTGGTGTGGAACCGCAAGACCGGACAGGTGCTCGCCACCGGCAACATCGCGGTGACCAATCCCGAGGGCGACACCGCCTATGGCGACAAGATCGAGCTGACCGATTCGCTCAAGGACGGGGCGATCGAGAACATGCTCGTCGTGCTCGAGCAGGGCGGGCGCCTCGCCGCGGAGCGCGGCACGCGCGACGCCAACGGGGTGATCAGCGTCGAGCGCGCCGCCTACACCCCGTGTGCGGTGGTCGACTCGAACAACTGTCCCAAGGAGCCGTCGTGGAAGATCACGGCGGTGCGCGTGGTCTACGACCCGGCCAAGCAGCGCATCCGCTACAAGGGCGCGCGCGTCTCGCTGTTCGGCTTCGCGACGCTGCCTTTGCCGGTCTTCTCGCACTCGGTCGGCGCGGGCAATGCGAGCGGCCTGCTCGCCCCCGAGATCCGCTACGACGCGGTCAACGGGTTCGAGTTCGCCCTGCCCTATTTCTTCAGCCTCGGCCCCGATCGCGACTTCACCGTCACGCCGCGCATCTTCACCGACGCGCTGCCGATGCTGCAGGGCGAATACCGCCAGCTCACCTCGAACGGCGCGTTCCGCGTCACCGGCTACGGCACCTACAGCCGGCGCAGCGACGACTTCGTCTCGCCGACCCCGGGCGTGTCGAGCGAGAACGCCTTTCGTGGCTATCTCGACGCGAGCGGGCGCTTCCAGCTCGATCCCTATTGGAGCGTCAGCGGGTCGATGCGGATCGCCAGCGACCGCACCTTCCTGCGCCGCTACGACATCTCCAGCGACGACCGCCTGCGCAACAATGCCCGTATCCAGCGCATCGACCGCAACTCGATGCTCACGATCAACGCCTGGGCGGTGCAGACGCTGCGCCCGACGGAGAGCCAGGGCCTCCAGCCCATCGCGCTGCCCGAGATCGACTATCGCCTGCGATTCGGCCAGGGATTGCTCGAGGGCGGCCGCTTCGAGCTCCAGGTCAACAGCCTCGCGATCGGCCGCGCCAGCGGACAGGACACGCAGCGCGCCTTCGCCTCGCTGCGCTACGACCTGCGCAAGCTCACCGCCTGGGGCCAGGAGATCACGCTGACCGCCTATGGCCGCGGCGACCTCTACAACACCACCGATACCGCCGCGACCAGCCAGATCAGCTATCGCGGGCTCGAGGGGTTCCGCGGCCGCGCGATCGGCGCGCTGGCGATCGACATGAAGTGGCCGCTGATCGGCGAGGCGTTCGGCGGCGTGCAGCGCATCACCCCGCGCTTCCAGGTCGTCGCGGCGCCGCGACTCGAGAATTTCGACGTGCCGAACGAGGACGCGCGCGCGGTCGATCTCGAGGATTCGAACCTGTTCGCGCTCAACCGCTTCCCGGGCTACGACCGGTTCGAGGATTCGACGCGCTTCACCTTCGGGCTCGATTACGCGCTCTATTTGCCCGGCCTCTCGGTCGAGGCGAATATTGGTCAGAGCTACCGCCTCGATTCGCGCGCGACGATCCTGCCCGACGGCACCGGCCTCACCGACCGCCTGTCCGACATCGTCGGGCGCACCGTGGTGCGTTACAAGGACTTCCTGTCGTTCACGCACCGCTACCGGCTCGACAAGGACAATTTCGCGATCCGCCGCAACGAGATCGACGCGACCGTGGGCTCGCGCGACACCTTCGCGACGCTCGGCTATCTGCGTCTCAACCGCGACATCGGCTTCGCGCTCGAGGACCTGCAGGACCGCGAGGAAGCGCGCATCGGCGCGCGCGTGAAGGTCGCGCGCTTCTGGTCGGTGTTCGGCTCGGCGGTGATCGACCTCACCGACCGCGAGGAGGACCCGACCTCGCTGTCCGACGGGTTCGAGCCGGTGCGCCACCGCCTCGGCTTCGAATATGAGGACGACTGCCTTCGCCTCGGGCTGACCTGGAAGCGCGATTACCAGACCACCGGCGATGCGCGGCGCGGCAGCAGCTATCTGTTGACGCTGGCGCTCAAGAATTTGGGACGCTAAGCCCCAGTTCAGGCACAATTGGCGATTAAACGCCCCACGGCCCGCTGACGGGAACTGGTTTCAGGTACAGGTGAAGATGACTTCGAAAGTCGTAGGTTTCTGCCGTTCGGCGGTTTTGATTCTTGGCATCGCGGGTAGCGCGGCGATCGCTGCGCAGACGGTGAGCGACGACCAGGTCCCATCGAGCGCGGCGAATCTCGACCTGCCCGAGAATCTCCAGATCTTCGGCAAGGTCGATCCCAACGTGCGCAAGCCGACCGCGATCGTGAACGGCTATGTCATCACGCGCACCGATGTCGACCAGCGCTTCAACCTGTTCGTCGCGCTCAACCAGCTCAAGCTGAACGCCGAGGAGCAGGACCGGCTGCGGCTGCAGGTGCTGCGCCTGCTGACCGACGAGACGATCCAGATCCAGGAAGCCAAGGCGAACGAGATCACGATCCCCGCCGACCAGATCGACCGCAGCTTCGCCTCGATCTCCAGCCGCTACCAGCGCACGCCCGAGCAGATGCGCGCCTGGCTGCGCGAGATCGGCTCGTCGGAGCGTTCGTTCAAGCGCCAGATCGAAGGCGAACTCGCCTGGCAGCGCGTGATCCAGCGCAAGATCGGCGCGTTCATCAACGTCGGCGACGAAGAGGTCCAGTCGATCATCCGGCGGCTTGAAGAGGCCAAGGGCACGGAGGAGTTCCACCTCCGCGAGATCTACCTCTCGGCCACCCCGGAGAATTCGGGCGAGCGCTTCAGCGCGATGCAGCAGATGATCCAGCAGATGCAGCAGGGCCGTCCGTTCGAATATTTCGCGCGCTTCTCCGAAGCGACGACGGCGGCGCAGGGCGGCGATCTCGGCTGGGTGCGATCGGCGATGCTTCCGGCGGCGCTCGCCCAGGCCGCGCAGGGGATGCAGGTCGGCCAGGTCGCCGGCCCGATCGAGGTGCCGGGTGGCTTCTCGCTCCTCTACCTCGTCGACAAACGCCAGGTGCTGACCGCCGACCCGCGCGATGCCAAGCTCAGTCTGCGCCAGATCACCGTCAAGTTCCCCGCAGGGACGACCCAGGCGCAGGCGCAGGAAAAGGCGGCCGAGTTCGCCAAGGTGCTGCAGTCGACCGCGGGCTGCGGTGCGGTCAGCAAGGCCGCGGAGACGCTCGGCGCCGAAGTCGTCGACAATGATTCGGTGCGCGCGCGCGACTTGCCGCCGCAGCTCCAGGAAATCGTCCTCAAGCTGCAGATCGGCCAGTCCACACCGCCGTTCGGCACGCCGACCGAAGGCGTGCGCGCGCTGGTGCTGTGCGGGCGCGACGATCCCAAGACTGCCGCGCTGCCCAGCGCCGACCAGATCCGCGAGGGGATCGAGGAACAGCGCACCAACCTCCGCGCCCAGCGCATGCTCCGCGACCTGCGCCGCGACGCGATCGTCGAGTATCGCTGAGGGCCGATCCGATGCCCCCTAGCCCCCTAGCGGTCGCCATGGGCGATCCCGCCGGGATCGGGCCGGAGATCATCGCCAAGGCGTGGCGCGACCGTGACTTCCAGGCGCTGCCGCGTTTCTTCGCCGTCGGCGATCCGCGTGCGGTCGCTGCGGTGTGGGACGGCCCCGTCGCCCCAATCGGGAGCCCGGACGAGGCGCGCGCGGTATTCGACACGGCCTTGCCGGTGCTCGTCGTCACCCACGCCGACGCGATCGTTCCCGGCCAGCCCGACGACGCGGGCGCACGTTGCGCGCTCGACAGCCTCGAGCTCGCCACCGGCCTCGCCCGCTCCGGCGCGGCGGGCGCGCTGGTCACCGGACCGGTATCCAAGGCCCAGCTCTATCGCATCGGCTTCACCCATCCCGGCCAGACCGAGTTCGTCGCCGAGCGCTGCGGCATCGCGCCCGAGAATGCGGTGATGATGCTTGCGGGCCCGACGCTGCGCGTGGTGCCGGTGACGACGCACATCGCGCTCGCCCAAGTGCCGCAGGCGATCACGGTCGAGCTGATCGTGGCCAAGGCGCGGGTCACGGCGCGCGGCCTTTCGCGCAATTTCGGCATCGAGTCGCCGCGGCTCGCCTTTGCCGGCCTCAACCCGCATGCCGGCGAGAGCGGCGCGATCGGGCGCGAGGAGATCGACGTGCTCGAACCGGCGATCCGACAGCTGCAGGAGGAAGGGATCGACGCGGTCGGGCCGTTCGCCGCCGACACGATGTTCCATGCCCGTGCGCGCGCCGCCTATGACGCGGCGATCTGCCTCTATCACGACCAGGCGCTGGTGCCGCTCAAGACGCTGCATTTCGACGAGGGCGTCAACATGACGCTGGGCCTGCCGATCGTGCGCACCTCACCCGACCACGGCACCGCGTTCGGCATCGCCGGACAGGATATGGCCGAGCCCGGCGCGATGATCGCCGCGATCCGCATGGCTGGCCAAGCCGCTGAGAAACGGGCACTGGCGGAGGCGTGACCTCCCTTCCCCCGCTTCGTGAAGTCATCCGCAAACATGGGCTGAGCGCCAGCAAGGCGCTGGGGCAGAATTTCCTGTTCGATTCGCAGCTGCTCGACCGCATCGCGCGGGTCCCCGGCGATCTTGCCGGGCAAGAGGTGTTCGAGGTCGGGCCTGGCCCCGGCGGCCTTACCCGCGCGCTGCTGCAGGCGGGGGCGAAGGTCACCGCGGTCGAGCGCGACCGGCGCTGCATCCCGGCACTGGCTGAGCTCGGCGAGGCATTCCCCGGCAAGCTCACCGTGATCGAAGGCGATGCGCTCGAGATCGACGCACCGGCGCTGTTCGCGGGCAAGCCGCACATCGCTTCCAACCTGCCCTATAATGTCGGCACCGCGCTGACCGTGGGCTGGCTGTCGGCGGACTGGCAGCCGTGGTGGGCGAGCCTCACGCTGATGTTCCAGAAGGAGGTCGCCGAGCGCATCGTCGCGGCGCCGGGCACGGACGCCTATGGCCGCCTCGCGGTGCTGGCGCAGTGGCGCAGCAGCGCGAAGATCGCGATGCCGGTGCACCGCTCGGCCTTCACCCCGCCACCCAAGGTGATGTCGGCGGTGGTGCACATCGTGCCGGGCGAGGAGCCGGCGGGGGTGCGCTTCGCGCTGCTCGAGAAGCTCACCGCGGCGGCGTTCGGGCAGCGGCGCAAGATGCTGCGCCAGAGCCTCAAGGCCGTACCCGGCGCGGTCGAGGCGGCGGAGGGGATCGGCATCGATCCGACGCGCCGCGCCGAAACGGTCAGCGTCGACGAGTTCGTCGCGCTCGCCCGGACGCTTTCGGCCTAGTTCTTCTTGGTCTCGACCTTGGGCGGCGGCACCACCTGCGCGCTCGCGGTCGCCGTCGCCGGCGGGCCCTTGGCGATCACCGCGGCGAGCTGGGTCGCGTCGGCGCAGTTCGCGCCGCACAGCGTCTTGAGCCGTGCGAGATTCTCCTTGGCGCGCTCGACCGCGCCCTTCTGCACCATCGCCTCGCCCTGCCCGCGCAGCGCGGCCACGTCGTTGGGCTCGAGCGTCAGCGCCTCGCGATAGAAGCGGATCGCCTTGCCCGGCAGGCCCTGCGTGCGCGCGACCTCGGCCAGGACCAGATAGGCCTGGCGGTTACGCGGATCGACCGCGAGCGCGCTCTCGATCAAGTCGTTGGCGCCGTCGAGATTGCCCGCCGCCTTCGCCGCCTTGCCACGCTCGAGCAACGCCACCGAGCGCGCGTCGATCTGGTCGTCGGCGCGCTGGCCGTAGAGCGAGGTCGACACGCTGAGTAGCGCAAGCGCTGCGGCGGCGGACACGAGGGTGATACGCATGACGGTCTCCGGACGTGGAATGCGCAGGGCTATCACGGGCGCACGAGCTTCGCGACAAAAAAGCCGTCGGTCGAATGAGACAGCGGGGTGAGGCGCATCCCCGGTCCATGCGGGGTTCCGAGCGGAAGCGCAAGCGGCGCGGCCGCCCAGTCCCGGTGGCGCGCGAGGAACGCCTCGGCCTGCCCCGCCCCTTCGGCGTCAAGCAGCGAGCAGACGATGTGCACCAGCGCACCGCCCGGCTTGACCAGCGCCGCGCCGACATCGAGCAGCCGCGCCTGGGTCTCGACCAGCCGATCGAGCCGCGCGGAGGTGAGCCGCCAGCGCGCCTCGGGATTGCGGCGCCAGGTCCCGGTGCCCGAACAGGGAGCGTCGATCAGCACGACATCGGCGGTCCCCGTCCAATCCTGGAGCGGTTCGCTTTCGCGACCCGGATCGAGCAACCGGGTTTCGACGATCGTCGCGCCCGCCCGCTCGGCGCGCGGCGTCAGGCGCGAGAGGCGCGGCCGATCGGCATCGGTGGCGAGCAGCGCGCCGCGATCGTCCATCGCTGCGGCGAGCGCGAGCGTCTTGCCGCCGCCGCCCGCGCAGAGGTCCACCACGCGCATGCCGGGCGCCGCACCGGCCGCGAACGTGACGATCTGACTGCCGGCATCCTGGACCTCGATCCAGCCGTCGAGCCACGGCTGGCTCTTCTCGACCGGCGTGTCGGGCGGGAGGCGAAGCGCGGCGGGGACGCCTTCGACAGGAACAGCTTCAGGCAGGGCGGCGCGGACTTGCTCGACGCTCGCCTTGAGCGTGTTCACGCGGAGGTCGAGCGACGCGCGGTCGAGCAGTGCCGCCGCCTGGTCCTTGCCGACTCCCGATGCGGCGAGGGCTTCGAGCAGCCAGGCGGGCGCGATGCCGGCCTCGGCGGCCAGTTCGTCGCCGATCGGGGCAGGGCCGTAGGGCGAGCCGTCGAAGGTCGCGGCCAGCGCCGGGTCGCGCTTCGCCAGCGCCAGCATCGCCGCACGGCCGGATTCGGGCCGCTCGCCGCACAAGCGGATCGCATCGTAGACCAGCGCGCGGATCGCGCGGCGGTCCTTGGAGCCGGCATAGCGGCGCGCGGCGAATCCGCGCTGGATCAATACGTCGGCCGAGGCCCCGGCGTCGCGCGCCGCCGCGACGATCTGGTCGAGCAGCTCGATCGCCGCCTGGGTACGTGCGGCGGGGGTCACGGTTGACGCGGAAGTTGACGAGGTTGAGACTCCGCGCACGTGTTGACGGCACGCATGCGGGGGAGCGAAGGGACGAGTTCGAAACGGGTCACCCGGACGGCAAAGCAGATGGGTTCCAACATTGGAAGGGGGCACGAATGACCAGGCACGCAGCGATCCGGCCGATGGCGCCGCGCGACCCGCACGAACCGCACCGCGCCGCCACCCCGCTCGAGCTGCTGTTCGACCTTGTCACCGTGATCGCCATCGCCGCAGCCGCCGCCGCACTGCATCACGCGATCGCCGCCGATCACGCGGTCGAAGGGATCATCGGCTATGCCGTCGCCTTCTTCGCGATCTGGTGGGCATGGATGAACTATGCCTGGTTCGCCTCGGCCTATGACAATGACGACGCGGTCACGCGGCTGCTGACGATGACGATCATGGGCGGCGCGCTGCTGCTCGCGGCAGGGATCGAGCGCTTCGCCGCCAAGCTCGACCTCAGCCTGGTGCTGGGCGGCTATGTCGTGATGCGGCTCGGCATGATCGCGATGTGGCTGCGCGCAGCCCGGAACGACCCGCCGCGCCGGGCCGGCGCATTGCGCTACGCCGGCGGGATCGCGCTGGCGCAGCTCTATTGGGCGGCGCTCTATTTCGGCCTGCCGCCGCAACCGCCTGTCTTGTTGCCGCTGATCATGCTCGGCTGGGCAATCGAGCTCGCGGTGCCCGCCGTCGCCGAGCGCGCGGCGGAGACACCGTGGCACCGCCACCATATCGTCGAGCGCTACGGCCTCCTCACGATCATCGTGCTGGGCGAAGTGCTGCTCGCTGCCACCCTGGCGCTCGAAAAGGCGTGGGACGGCAGCTTCGACATGCGGCTGGTGCACACGGCGCTGTCCGCACTCGTCATTACCTTCGCGATGTGGTGGCTCTATTTCGCGCGCGAACCGCAACTGTCGAGCAATCGTCTCAGCCGCTCGCTGCAATGGGGCTATGGCCATGTGCTCGTCTTCGCCTCGGGCGCCGCGGTGGGTGCGGGTTTCGCGGTGCTGGTCGAGATTCTCACCGGCCATTCCAAGATCGGCCTGCGCGCCGGCGATCTCGCCGTGGCGATCCCGCTCGGGCTCTATTTCCTGTCGCTATGGCTGGTGCGCGACCGGTTCGAGCTCAGTGGCGCGGCGCGATGGGTGCTGCCGCTGTCCGCCGCCGCGATTGTCGCCCTGCCCTTCGCGATCCCGGCGCTGGAAGCGATCGCGGTGCTGGCGGTCGCAGCGGTGGCAGCGCGCGCGGCGCTCGCCGCGCGCAGCGTCAGCGGGGCGGCTGCTGACGCCTGATCTCGTAGTCGATCTTGATCCGCACCCATTCGCCATATTTGGGCTGCCCGCCGAGGCGCGGCGGGCGGACGCGGAACTGCCAGGCGGCGGCGAGCGTCGCGCGCGCGATGTTCGACCCCTCCGGATATTCGTCGACCATCACGCAATCCTCGACTCGGAACTCGGGCACGGTGCGGCACATGATCATGCCCCAGCCGGGCCCGCGTGCGGTGGAAAGATAGCCCGAAAGCTCGCTGTCATAGGGCTCGCGATACCAGGATGCGGCGTAGAGCGGCTCGCCGCGCGGTCCCCTGCCCTCGACTCGCGGCGTGTCGCCCGGAAGGCTGGCGAGGTTGGGCGGACCGGCGACGGCGCGGCGCGGCGCGGCCGGGGCGGCACTGCGCGGGAGCGCGGCGATGTCGGGCATGCGGCTGAGCGGAATGTCGAGCATCACCGGCGGCGAGGGCTCGGGCTGCGGAGCCGGCGGCTGAGGCATCGGGGGCACTGGATCGGGCGTGGTCTCGTTCGGCTGGACGCGCGCGGGGTTCGGCGCGGCCTTTGGCGCGGGCGTGTCCTTCTCGGTCTCCGGCTCGGGCTCGGGGCTGACGCCGAAAGTCGCCATGTCGACGACCTTCTCCTCGCGCGGCCGCAGCGTGGGCGCGAGGGTGAACAGCATCAGCACCACTAGCGCCTCGACCAGCAGCGCCAGCGCGAAGCCGCGCGCCCGCGGCCCGAACCGCTCGCGCAGCCGCTCGCGTGGCGACAAGGCAGTAGGGACCGGCTCGGACAATCAACCTCGCGCTGGATCGGCGCGGGAGATCGATCCGCCGCCAGGACCGGCGATTAGGCAGCCATTGCGACCAAAACATGTCGGCGCGTTGCGCGCGCCCGGGGCAAAACATGTCGCCGCGTCAGGACAGCTCCAATACCGTTTCGGATACCGCACGGCTGAGATCGGCTTGGGTGAAAGGCTTGTTGAGCCGGGTCACGCGCGAAGCCGCATCCGCCGGAGTCTCACCATAGCCGGTGGCGAGGATGACCGGCATGTCCGGCCGCAGCTCGCGCGCCGCGGCGATGAGCTGGCTGCCGGTCATCACCGGCATCGCCTGGTCGGTGATCAGCAGCGCGATGTCCTCGCGCTCGCGCAGGATTTCCAGCGCCTGCACGCCCGAGTCCGCCTCGATCACCGTATGTCCGAGATCCTCGAGCAGCGCCGCGGTGTTCATCAGCACCAGCGGATCGTCGTCCACCGCGAGCACGAGCTGCGGCCGCCCCGGCACGAACGCCGCGTCGCTCGGACGCGCGGTCTCGTGCGTGCCGTTCGCCTCTGCGGCGGGAAGCCAGACATGCGCACGGGTGCCGCGGCCGGGCTCGCTCTCGATCTGGAGCATGCCACCATTCTGCTTGGCGAACCCGTGGATCATCGACAGGCCGAGCCCGGTGCCCTTGCCCACACCCTTGGTCGTGAAGAACGGCTCGGTCGCGCGCGCCAGCGTCTCGGCATCCATGCCGGTGCCCTGGTCGACCACGCTCAGGCGGACATAGCGGCCCGACGACAGCTCGCCGACGGTGCCGATCACTTCCTGGTCGACCGCCTCGATCGCGATGCGCCCGCCATCGGGCATCGCGTCGCGCGCGTTCACCGCGAGGTTGAGCAATGCCATTTCGAGCTGGTTGACGTCGGCCGAGACGGGGCTGAGGCTCGCCGGAAAGCTGATGTCGATCTGCCACGCCGGGCCGATCGTGCGCTGGAGCAGGCCGCGCATGTCGGCGACCAGCGCCATCACGTCGATCCGTTCGGTCTTGAGCTCCTGGCGCCGCGCAAAGGCGAGCATGCGCTGGGTGAGCGCCGCGCCGCGCTCGGCCGCCTGGAGCGAATTGTCGATCAGGCGGTTGACCTGCGGATCCTCGGGCACGCGCTTCCTGAGCAGCGTCAGCCCGCTCATGATCGCCATCAGCAGGTTGTTGAAGTCATGCGCGACGCCGCCGGTGAGCTGGCCGATCGCCTCGATCTTCTGCGACTGGAACAGCGCCTCGCGTGCGACTTCAAGCTCGCGCTGGGCCTCGTCGCGCTCGGTGATGTCGCGCGTGATCTTGGCGAAGCCGATCAGCTTGCCGTCATCGTCATGGATCGCGTCGATCACCACGCTGGCGCGGAAGCGGCTGCCGTCCTTGCGCATGCGCCAGCCTTCGGCGGCGAAGCGGCCGTGCTTGCGGGCGGTTTCGAGCGCGCGCGTCGGCTCGCCGCGCTCGCGGTCGTCTTCCGGATAGAAGTTGGAGAAGTGCTCGCCGATGATCTCGTCGGGAGTATAGCCCTTGATACGCTGCGCCCCGGCGTTCCAGCTCGACACCACGCCGGTGGGATCGAGCATGTAGATCGCATAGTCGGTCACGCCCTGCACCAGCAGGCGGAACTGCGTCTGGCTCTGCGCCAGCGCGATCGAGCGTTCGATCGCGCGGGTTTCGAGCGCTTCGTTGAGGTCGCGCAGCTGCTCGGCGGTGTGGCGCAGCTCAGCTTCCATGCCGGTGCGCTCGACATGCGCCCAGCTGCGTTCGGTCACTTCGCGGATCAGCGCCAGCTCCTCGGGCGTCCACTGGTGTGGCGCCTTGTGATGCGCCGCCATCAGTGCGGTCAGCCGCCCGTTCTTGACCAGGGGCAGGCACACCGTCGCCGCGATGCCGATCGCCTGGAAGGTCGCGGCCTCGTGCGGTGCGATCTCCTTGAGGTTGTCGTTGATGACGAGCGGCTTGCCGGCGCGCAGGTTGCGCACCGCGAGCTCGCCGAAATCGGCGAGGCTGTAATGGCCGACGATCGAGGGCGAGCCTTCGCGCGCCCAGTCGCCGCGGATCGTGAAGCCGTCTTGGTCCTCATCCATGTCGGCATAGGCGCAGTTCGACGCACCGAGCTCCTCGGCGAGCATGCGCGTGGTGATCGACAGGATCTCCTGCGGATCGTTGCTGCGCGCCGCGCGCTTGCCCAGCTGATCGAGGAAGCGCAGCCGCGCCTCGCTCTCGCGCAGCCCCTGCTCGGCCTTCACTGCCTCGGTCGTCTCGATCACCACCGCGAGCACGCCGGCTGGCCTGCCGTCGTCGGCATAGACCGGCGAGTAATCGAGGTTGAGCCAGACATCCTCGAATTCGCCGGTGCGGTTGAGCCGCAGCACATGGTTGCGATAGGCAAGCGTCTCGCCGGCGAGGCCGACCTTCATGACGTTGGCGTTGAAGTCGGCGACCTCGGGCCAGCCCTCGAGCACCTTGCTGCCGAGCAGGCGCGGGTGGCGCTCGCCGGCGAAGACCGAATAGCCGTCATTGTAGAGCATGATGCCGTCCTCGCCCCACAGCATCACCAGCGGGACGGGACAATGGACCAGATAGGCGACGATCGCGCGCAGGCTCGGCGACCAGCCTTCGATCGGCCCGACGCTGGTCGCGGCCCAGTCGAACTCGGCGATCCGCTGGCCCATCTCGCCGCCGCCGTCGAGAAACGCGAGTGAACAGTCCGCCCCCTTGCTCAGCACCTTCTGCACGTACCTCCCTGCTCCGCTATGCGCGCGTTCGCGCTCTGACGTCCGGCCTGCAACGCACGAATTTATCGAACGCTCCGCTGCGCGGCTAGCCGGTTGAAAATAAAGGGTGTCGACTAGCGGAGGCGCTCGGCCAGGAAATCGACAAAGACTCGCACGCGAGCCGGGGTATTCGCGCCGCCGACGAACACGGCGTGGATCGACTCGACATCGCCGGGGTTGAAGTCCTCGAGCAGCGGGACGAGGCGGCCGTCGGCGATCTCGTCGACCACGCTGAACGCGCCGACGCGGGTGATGCCGACCCCGGCGGCGGCGAGCTGGCCCAACGTCTCCCCATTGTTCGCCTCGATGCTGCCGGTGACGGTCATCGCATAATCGCTCGCGCCGTCGCAGAACGGCCAGATCGGCTCGGCGCGGCGGAAATTGAAGTTGAGGCAATTGTGATCGTGCAGGTCCGCCGGCACGCGCGGCGTGCCTCGGCGCGCGAGGTAATCGGGCGAGGCGACGATCACGCGGCGCGTCTCGCCGAGCTTGCGCGCGGTTAGCCCGCTGTCGGCAAGCGGGCCGAAGCGGATCGCGACATCGGCCTGCCCGGCCGCGACATCAACGATCGCGTCGGTCAGGCTGATGTCGACCAGGATGTGCGGATAGGCGCGGACGAAGTCGCCGAGCAGCGGGACGACGCAGAGCCGCCCGTGCGACAGCGCGGCGCTGACCCGCAGCCGCCCGCGCGGGGCACCCTGGTCGGCGATCTGCTGCTCGGCATCGTCGAGATCGGTGAGGATGCGGCGCGCGGCGGCGAGATAAGCATGGCCCTCCGCGGTCAAGGTCAGTGCGCGCGTGGTCCGCAGCAGCAGGCGCACGCCGAGCCGCGCCTCGATCCGATCGACGGTGCGGCTGACCGCCGAAGGGGTGAGACCGAGCAGGCGCCCCGCGGCGGAGAAGCTACCCTGCCCCGCCACCGCGGCGAAGATCTCGAGTGAGCGGGCACGGTCGGCCCCGGCTTCCAGCTTTGCGTCCAATGCAAAAATCCTTCGCTTCCCGCAGCCCTACAAGGCCGGACGCCAGCCGTCCATCTGTGCGTCGAACGCTTATCGGGGAGTTTCGCGATGGAATATCGGCAATTGGGCGCTTCGGGCCTGCGCGTGCCGGTGCTGAGCTTCGGCACCGGCACCTTCGGCGGCACCGGGCCGCTGTTCAGCGCCTGGGGCACCAGCGACGCGCAGGAAGCGCGGCGGCTGATCGACATCTGCCTCGAGGCCGGGGTCAATTTGTTCGATACTGCCGACGTCTATTCGAACGGCGCCTCGGAGGAAGTGCTGGGCGAGGCGATCAAGGGCCGGCGCGATGCGGTGCTTATCTCGACCAAGACCGGGCTGCCGATGGGCGACGGGCCTGCCGATTGGGGCGTCTCGCGCTCGCGGCTGATCGCCGCGGTCGAGGCGTCGCTGAAGCGGCTCGGCACCGATCATATCGACTTGCTCCAGCTCCATGCGCTCGACGCGCACACGCCGGTCGAGGAGTTGCTGGCGACGCTCGACATGCTGATCGCGCAGGGCAAGCTGCGTTACGCTGGCGTTTCCAACTATCCCGGCTGGCAGCTGATGAAGGCCCTCGCTGTCGCCGACCGCCATGGCTGGCCGCGCTTCGTGGCGCATCAAGTCTATTATTCGCTGATCGGCCGTGCCTATGAGGCCGACCTGATGCCGCTCGCCGCCGACCAGGGCGTCGGCGCCTTGGTGTGGAGCCCGCTCGGCTGGGGCCGCCTCACCGGCAAGATCGGGCGCAACCGTCCGGTGCCCGATGGCAGCCGACTGCACGAGACCGAGCAGTTCGCGCCGCCGGTGACCGAGGAGCATCTCTACAATGTGATCGATGCGCTCGAGGCGGTCGCCGAGGAGACGGGCAAGACCGTGCCGCAGATCGCGATCAACTGGCTGCTCCAGCGCCCGACCGTCTCGTCGGTGATCATCGGCGCACGCAACGAGGAACAGCTCAGGCAGAATCTCGGCGCGGTCGGCTGGTCTCTGAGCGCGGAGCAGGTCGCCGCGCTCGATGCGGCGAGCGACGTGCTCCCGCCCTACCCCCACACCCCCTATCGGCAGCAGGAGGGCTTTGCCCGCCTCAACCCGCCGCTGGTCTGAACCGGAAGAACCGACATGAAGCTCAATCCCCCGTTGCTCGCGCTCGCCGCGGGCGCCTTCGGCATCGGCGTGACCGAGTTCGCGCCGATGGGCCTGCTGCCGGTGATCGCCGGCGATCTCGGCGTCTCGATCCCCGCCGCCGGACTGCTGGTCAGCGCCTATGCGGTCGGCGTGCTGGTCGGCGCGCCGCTGATGACGCTGACCACCGGCCGCGTCCCGCGGCGGACCTTGCTGATCGGCCTCGCCGCGATCTTCACGCTCGGCAACCTGCTCTCGGCGGTCGCCGACGGCTACGGCATGCTGCTCGCCGCGCGCATGCTCACCTCGCTCAACCATGGCGCGTTCTTCGGCGTCGGATCGATCGTCGCGGCGAGCCTGGTGCCGCCCGAGCGGCGCGCCGCGGCGGTCGCGGCGATGTTCATGGGGCTGACGATCGCCAATGTCGTCGGCGTGCCGCTCGCCACCTGGGCGGGCGAGCATCTTGGCTGGCGCGCGTCCTTCTGGGGCATCGCAGGGCTGGGCGTGGTGACCATGGCGGCGCTGCGGCTGACGCTGCCGGCGATGCCCGCGCCTGCGGGCGGCAATATCGCCGACGAACTGCGCGTGCTGTCGCGCGGCCCGGTGCTGAGCGCGCTCGGCCTCACCGTGATCGGATCGAGCGCGATGTTCACCGTGTTCACCTATATCGCCCCGATCCTGCGGACCCAGACGCACGCCTCGCTGGCGTTCGTGACGGCGATGCTGGTGACCTATGGCGTCGGGCTCACCGTGGGCAACTGGCTGGGCGGCAAGTTCGCCGACAAGTCGGTCGACCGCACGCTGATCGTCACGCTCGGCTCGCTGGCGGCAATCCTGGTCGCCTTCGCCGCGCTGATGCCGTTCCATGCGCCGGTAGCGGTGCTGGTGTTGCTGTGGGGCGTGGCGAGCTTCGCGCTGGTGCCGCCGTTGCAGGTGCGCGTGATGGCGGCCGCGGCGGATGCACCCAATCTCGCCTCCTCGGTCAATATCGGCGCGTTCAACCTTGGCAACGCGATCGGTGCGGCGCTGGGCGGCGCGGTGATCGCGGGCGGACTAGGCTATCCGGCAGTGGCGCTGGCGGGCGCTGCGACCTCCACGATCGGCCTCGCAATGGTGTTGTGGTCGCGGCGCGGCGCGCGCGTCGAGCCGAACGCCCTCGCCGCCGGCACCTGCTGAGCGGTCAGCCGCCGAGCAGCGCGATCAGCACCGGGTCACGCGTGGCGCGGGGATTGCGGCGGATCTCCGCCTCCTCGCGCCCGATCGCGAGGAAGATCGCACGGCCCGCCTGACGCGATACGTCGCGAGCGAGCGCGCCGAGATCGAAACCCGACGCCGCCGCAACCGCAGCGGTCAGGATCTCGAAGGCATCGCCGCGCAGGCCGTCGGAGAAATCGGGATACATCGCATCGATCACCGCTCCCTCGGTCTCGCGCGCGAGCAGGTCGGTCGCCGCGGTCGGTCCGCCGCGCAGGACGGCGAGCGCGTCGGCGAAGGTCATGCGGCGGATCGCGTCGAGCACAACCGGGGTGGCCCGGTCTGCGGCATCCACCGCAAGGTCATTGAGCGCGATGGCGATGCGACCGCGCACGGCATTGGTGCGCAGCACCGCGGCGAGCACCGCGCCGGACCGGTCGTCCGGGCGCTCGGGTATGGTCAGCCGAGTAAGCTGATCGTCATAGAAACCGCCCGGGCGGATCAGCCGGTCGAAGGCGCGCTGGCTTGACAAGGTGAGCAAGCGGCGGACGCCCTCCTCGACCGTGTAGCTGCCGGGGCCGGCCATGCAGCCCGCCACCGCGACAAGCGGAAGCATCGCCATCCCGGCAAGCAGCCCGCGGCGGTTCATCGCCTCGATCATCGCGCATCTCCTCTACTCGCGCCAACGCGCGGGCAGCGATGCGGTGCCGCGACTGACCCTTCGCTGAACCGCCCGGAGCTGGACGATCCTCAGCGCGTCGGGTAGTTCGGCGCCTCGCGCGTGATCGTCACGTCGTGGACATGGCTCTCGCGGAGCCCGGCATTGGTGATGCGCACGAAGCGGCCCTTCTTCTGCAGCTCGGGAATCGTCGCCGCGCCGGTATAGCCCATCGCCGCCTTGATGCCGCCGACGAGCTGATGGATCACATCCTTGGCCGGCCCCTTGAACGCCACCTGGCCCTCGATCCCCTCGGGCACGAGCTTGAGCTGGTCCTTGATATCGCCCTGGAAATAACGGTCGGCCGAGCCGCGGCCCATCGCGCCGACGCTGCCCATGCCGCGGTACGACTTGTAGGCGCGGCCCTGGTAGAGGAAGGTCTCGCCCGGCGCTTCCTCGGTCCCGGCGAGCAGCGAACCGACCATGCAGGTCGATGCCCCCGCCGCCAGTGCCTTGGCGAGATCGCCTGAGGTACGCAGCCCGCCATCCGCGATCACCGGCACGCCTGACTTGGCCGCTTCGTTGGCGCTGTCCATCACTGCCGTCAGCTGCGGCACGCCGACGCCCGCGACGACCCGCGTGGTGCAGATCGAACCCGGGCCGATACCGACCTTCACCCCGTCCGCGCCTGCGCCGATCAGCGCCTTGGTCGCCTCGCCCGTCGCGACGTTGCCGGCAACGACCTGCACGCGGTTGGAGAGCTTCTTCACCCGCTCGACCGCGCGCGCCACGTCCTTGTTGTGGCCGTGCGCGGTGTCGATCACGATCAGGTCGACCTCGGCATCGACCAGCGCTTCTGTGCGCTCGAAGCCCTTGTCGCCGACCGTCGTGGCGGCGGCGACGCACAGGCGGCCGGCGCCGTCCTTGGTCGCTTCGGGATAGTTCACTGCCTTCTCGATGTCCTTGACCGTGATCAGGCCGACGCAGCGATAGTCGGCGTCGACCACCAGCAGCTTCTCGATCCGGCGCTGGTGAAGCAGTCTGCGCGCCTCGTCCTGCCCGACGCCGGCGGCGACGGTGGCGAGGTTCTCGTGCGTCATCAACTCGCTGACCGGCTGGTTGGGGTTCTCGGCGAAGCGCACGTCGCGGTTGGTGAGGATGCCGACGAGCTTGCCGCTCTCCTCGGTGATCGGGATGCCGCTGATCTTGTGCCGAACCATCAGCGCCTGCGCCTCGGCCAGCGTGCCCGACGCGCGCATCGTGATCGGGTTGACGACCATGCCGCTCTCGAAACGCTTGACGGCGCGCACCGCCTCGACCTGCTCCTCGACCGTGAGGTTCCGATGGAGCACGCCGATGCCGCCCAGCTGCGCCATGACGATCGCCATGTCCGCTTCGGTCACCGTGTCCATCGCCGAGGACAGGATCGGGATGTTGAGCGCGAGGTCGCGCGTCACATGGGTGCGGGTGTCGGCCATGCTCGGCAGCACCTCGGACTCGCCCGGGTAGAGAAGGACGTCGTCGAAGGTAAGGCCGAGGGGGATATCCATGAGAGCGCCAATGTCCTGAGTCGGAAGTTGGCGGCCCATGTAACCGCGCTTGGTGACGCGCGCTAGGGGGTGGCGTCGAAGCTCAGGCGGCGGCGCGTTCGAGCAGCGGATAGAGCGCGCGCTGTTCCTGGGCGATCCGCCCGCGCATCGCCCCGCGGATCGCGGCGGAAGCCGCGCGATAGCCTTCCCAGTCCGCAAGCACCTCGTTCATCGTCCAGCGGCCGACATGACGGGACGATGCTGCGATCATCTCGGCGCTTTCCGCCCTAAGTGCCGCTGCGCGGCTCCGGTCGATCATGTTCGCACTGCCGAGCAGCAGGTCGCATGCCGCCTCGACCAGCTTGCGGCGGTCCCCGCTCGCTCTACTGAGCTTCCAGCGCACGCTCGCCAGCTTCGCCGGGTCCGGCACGTCCGCTTCCGCCAGCCTTTCCAGTTCCTCGAGGCAAGAGAGCAGAGTCTCGTGCGCCCGCTTGAGCTCCGCAAGCATCCTCGCCTCCTCGCCTCCTTTACGCTTCCATTCGCCGGAGCAGCATCTTGGCCTGCTCGACGTGCAAGTCTTCAATCATTTTATTATCAAAGCGTTCCACGCCACCGCTCGCAGCTGCAATCAATGCGCGCGCCTCTTCCAGCTCGGCCTGCGTGGGATCGAACGCGGCACGCACGATGTCGACCTGGTTGGGATGGATCAGGCTCTTGCCGTCGAAGCCGAGCAGGCGCCCCTCCCCGGCCTCGGCCGCCAGCCCCTCGGGATCCTCGAGCTTGTTGAACACGCCGTCGATCGCCCAGATCTCGCGCCCCCGCGCGGCGAGCACGATCAGCTGGAGCGCGAGCTGCATCTGCGCGCGGCCCGCCGCCGGGGGCAGCTTGAGCGAGGCGGCGAGATCGTTGGTGCCGGCGATCAGCCCGGCCATTTCGACACCCCAGCCGGTGGTGCTGGCGATCGGCCCGACATTCATCGCCCCCGCCGCGGTCTCGATCATCGCCAGCACCGGGCGGTCGGCATAGGCGGCGGCGTAGATGATCGTCTCGGGCTTCTCGACCTTGGGCACGATCACGTGCGTCGCGGCGGATTTCTTGACTGCCTTGAGGTCCTTCTTCCAATGCTCGCTGTCCTCGGCATTGACCCGAATACCGAACAGGCGGTCGCCGAAGCCCTCCGCGGTCCTGGCGGCTTCCCGTGCGGCTTCCTTGTCCTCCGCCTTCACCGCGTCCTCGAGGTCGAGGATCACCATGTCGACGGCGAGCGTCCGCGCCTTTTCGATCGCGCGGGGGTTCGATGCGGGGAGGAACAGCGCGGTGCGCGGCGCGATGTAATGGACTGTGCTCATCCGGGCTCTATGCTAGCATCCGACGGGCTTTGCGAGGCCCTGCAACCGGGGGAGTCGAGATGGAACTGACCGTAGGCGCCTTTTTCGTCGGCGTGTTGCTGGTGCTGATGTACCTGTTCTCCAGCATCAAGATCGTGCGCCAGGGCTATGAGTACACGATCGAGCATTTCGGCCGCTTCACCACCGTCGCCAAGCCGGGTTTCAACCTCTACCCGGCCTTCTTCTACCGCGTCGGCCGCCGCGTGAACATGATGGAGCAGGTGATCGACATCCCCGGGCAGGAGATCATCACCAAGGACAATGCGATGATCTCCACCGACGGCGTGGTGTTCTTCCAGGTGCTCGACGCGGCCAAGGCGGCCTATGAGGTCTCCGACCTCTATGTCGCGCTGCTCCAGCTCACCACCACCAACCTGCGGACGGTGATGGGCTCGATGGACCTCGACGAGACGCTGTCGAAGCGCGACGAGATCAACGCACGGCTGCTCTCGGTGGTCGATCACGCGACCACGCCATGGGGCGTCAAGATCACCCGCGTCGAAATCAAGGACATCCGCCCGCCCGCCGACATCGTGAACGCGATGGGCCGCCAGATGAAGGCCGAGCGCGAGAAGCGCGCCAACATCCTCGAGGCCGAAGGCTCGCGCGCTTCCGAGATCCTGCGCGCCGAGGGGCAGAAGCAGGCGCGCATTCTCGAGGCCGAGGGGCGCAAGGAATCCGCCTTCCGCGACGCCGAGGCACGCGAGCGCGCCGCCGAAGCCGAAGCCAAGGCGACCGAGCTGGTCAGCCAGGCGGTCGAGACCGGATCGGCGCAGTCGCTCAACTATTTCATCGCGCAAAAGTACGTCGAGGCGGTGAGCAAGTTCGCGACCTCGCCCAATGCCAAGACGATCCTGTTCCCGGTCGAGGCGACTCAGCTGATCGGCACGCTCGGCGGGATCGGCGAGCTCGCCAAGGGCGCGCTCGGCAAGCTCGAGCAGCCACCCGCCACGCCGCCGACCGCGTTGCACGTCCGCCATGCGCCGGGCGCGGACAAGGAGGGCGAATGAACTGGGCCGAACAGGGCGGCTTCGTCTGGCTGATCCTCGCCGCGATCCTGGCGATCGCCGAGCTGATGCTGCCGGGCGTATACCTGACCTTCATCGCGCTGGGCGCGGCGATCACCGGAGTGCTGGCGCTGCTCTTTCCCGAGCTGGGACTGGTCGGGCAGCTGGTGAGCTTCGCGGCGTGGTCGACCGTGCTCGTGCTGGTCGGCAAGCGCTGGTACGGCGCCAACCCGGTGCCGAGCAGCGACCCCGACCTCAACAATCGCGCCGCACGGATGATCGGCCAGACGGTGACGGTGGTCGAAGCGATC
>NZ_JBCNMA010000047.1:0-23135 GCF_039595165.1 Sphingomonas sp. | reverse complement strand
GATGCTGCTCCACACGATCGGCCGCGCCGGCGGGCCGGGCGTGACCGACGCGTTCACCGCCAAGTACATCTTCCCCGGCGGCTATATCCCGGCGCTGTCCGAGATCCTGCACGGGCACGAGGGGATGCGCTTCTTCCTCACCGACGTCGAAGTGCTGCGGCTCCACTATGGCTGGACGCTGCAGCACTGGTACGACCGCGCGGTGGCGTCAAAGGAGCAGATCGTCGCGCTCTACGACGAGCGCTTCTTCCGCATGTGGACCTATTATCTCGCCGGATCGCTGGTGAGCTTCCGCAATGGCGGGCTGGTCAACTACCAGCTCCAATATGCCCGCTCGCGCGACGCGCTGCCGGTGACGCGCGACTATATGGCGGAAGCGGAGAAGCGGCTCGCGGAGTGATCCGCCGGTCTATCTGATCCCGAGCTGCTCGATATCCGCGCCCGCGTAGCGAATCAGCTCGTCGCGGGTGATCTTGCCGTCCTTGTCGGCATCGACCGCGGCGAACCAGGCATCGGCCCTGGCGAAGGCGGGCTGGCGCGCATTCACCGCGGGACGCGGGTCGCCGGCCTTCTTCGCCTTTTGCGCGGCGGCATAGGTCGCGTCGGCGCTGGCCTCGAAATCGAAACGGGCGCGGACTTCGTCGCGCTCGACCGTGCCGTCCTCGTTGAGGTCGAGGTCGGCGAGGCGTTCGGCGACGCGCCGCTCGGCCTCGGCCTTGGGCAGTGGACCGGGGGCGACGCCGAGCGGCGCGGCCTGGGCGGCGAGAGCGAGGAGAATCAGCATGGCCGGCGCCATAGCACGAACCGGCTGACTGACGCTTGAACCGCCTCAGGCGGGGTATTTCGCGTTCATATGGGCGAGTGCGTCGCGAGTCATTTCCTCGAGCACCGCCATGTCCACGTCGGCCAGCTTGTTGATGTAGAGACAGGACTTGCCGTTCTTGTGCTTGCCGAGCCGCGCGAGCTGATCGCTCTGACCGGGGTCTTCGGTGAGAATGTAGAGGACGATCTGTGCCTTGCGCGGCGAAAAGCCGAGCCGGCACATGTCGCCTTCATGGCCGCTGCCGTACTTGTAGTGGTAGCTGCCGAAGCCGATGATCGAGGGCCCCCACATCTTGGGCGGCTCACCCGTGATCCGCGCCATCATCGCGCAGACCGTCTTCGCATCCTCACGGCGGACCGGATTCTCGACCGCTTCGATGAATTCGGCGGGGCTGATCTCGGTCGGCTTAGTCTTGATCTCGGCCATCGGACGGCTCCGCTGGATTTCGCGGCGAGCATATGCGCATGGGACCGCCATGCAAGCCTCGCCCCTCGTCCTCACGCGCCGTTCGATCTTCGCCCAGGCCTGGCCGATCATGCTCGGCCAGACCACGGTGCCGCTGGTCGGCCTGGTCGACACCGCGGTGATCGGCTGGACCGGGGATGCCGCCGCGCTGGCCGGCGTGGCGCTGGGCGTCGCGATCATCAACTTCATCTTCTGGGCGTTCGGGTTCCTGCGCATGGGCATGACCGGGATGACCGCGCAGGCGCATGGGCGCGGCGACACGGTCGAGGTCAACGCGTTGCTCGCGCGCGGCGTCGCGGCGGGGCTCGCCATCGGCGCGGCGCTGGTCGCGCTGCAGCTGCTGATCGTGCCGGTGGCGCTCGCCGCGCTGGCCGGCGGAGGGAACCTCGACGCCGCCGCACGCGAGTTCGTCACCGCGCGCTTCCTCGGCGCGCCCGCCGCGCTGGGCTTCTATGCGATCAACGGCTGGCTCTATGGCCTCGGGCGCACGCGCGACACGCTGCTGCTGCAGATCGCGATGAACGCGGTCAACATCGCGCTCGACATGCTGTTCGTGTGGCATTGCGGGATGGGCGCGCGCGGCGTCGGGCTGGGGACCGCGCTCGCCGAATGGGTCGCGCTCGCGCTCGGCGTGGCGATGGTGCTGCGTGTCGCCGGGCCCGGCGCGATCCTGCGCCAGCGCGCGGCGTTCTTCGACAAAGCGGCGTGGAAGCGGCTGTTCGCGGTCAATGGCGACATCATGATCCGCACCGTCGCGCTGCTGGCGATGTTCCTGTGGCTAGCCAATGCCGGGGCGCGGCTCGGCACGGTGCAGCTCGCCGCCAACCATGTGCTGCTCCAGCTCGTCAGCATCTTCGCCTTCGTGCTCGACGGCTTCGCCTTCACCGCCGAATCGCGCGTGGGGATCGCGGTCGGCACGGGGTCGAGGGCTGACCTCAGGCGCGCGATCCGGCTGACTGGCGAGTTCTCGCTCGGCTTCGGGCTGATCGCGACCTTGGTCGCGGCGGCGTTCGGCTGGGTGCTGGTCGACCTGCTCACCACGAATGCGGAGGTGCGTGCGGCCGCCTATGCGATGCTCCCGCTCGCCGCGCTGACCGCGACGCTCGGCGTCCCCGCGTGGCTGCTCGACGGCGTGTTCATCGGCGCGACCCAGGGGAAGGCGCTGCGCAACGCCGCGATCGTCGCGACCCTGCTCTACATCGGCACCGACCTGCTGCTGCGGCCGCTCGGCGCCGCGGGGGTGTGGCTCGCGTTCCTGGCCAGCTATTTCTATCGCGCGATGAGCCTCGGCGCCTATCTGCCGCGATTGTTCGCCGGCATCGCCGCCTCGCGCGCGAGCTAGTCCGCGGACCCGGTCCGGCTTCCGGCAATGGCCAGCACCGCGACGGCGACGCCGCCGAGCACGTCGACGAAATAATGGCTGCCGATCAGCGGGACGGTGGCGATCATCGCGACGTTGAGCAGTACGAGCACCGGCCCGACGAACGGCACGCGATGGAAGCCCCAGGCGAGCAGGACGGCGGCCGCCGTATGGAAGCTGGGGAAGGTGATCAGTCCCGAAATCTGCGCGGTGCCCAGTTCGCGGAGCTGGCCGGTGCGCACCTTCTCCAGGATCTCGGCGGGCCACCAGCCGGCGTTGACCGTGAGATGCGGCACGTCGGCGGGCACGAACCCGTAATGGACATAGGCGGTTTCGGCCGGAACCAGCGCGAAGATCGCGACGCAGGCGATCAGCGCGAGCGACCAGGCATGGAGGAAGCGCCACAGTAGCCCGGTCTTGCCCAGCGCGGCGAGCGCGGCGACCAGCACGAAGGGTTGCCACAGCAGGGTCGAATAGATGCGGCTCATCGTGACGGTCAGCTCGGCGCGTCCCGCCAGCGATCGTGCGAGATCGGGCCAGGAGAGGAACGGGAGCAGCAGCTCGTCCGCCGCCCGCAGCGCCGCGTCGCGATAGGGAAAGCCGAGCGTCGCCAGCAGCAGGCTCATGCACGCCACCGCCATGCTCGCGGCGACCAGCATCGCGCAGCCCTCGATGCCGGCGGCGAGGCGCGGCGAATCGCGCCAGCGCAGCAGCGCCGCGACGCCGGCCATCGCGGCGAGTACCGCGATCATCAGGTTGATGTCCTCGCCCCGGTAGGTGAAGCCGAGCATGGCAAGGAGGATCACGACCAGCGCCGTCTGGAGGCCGAGCAGGCGGTAGACCGGGAATGCGCGCGTATCGAGCGGCGCCGACCAGGCCCGCGCGCCCAGGATGGCCAGCCGTCGCTGGCCGATCGCGATGCCCGATCCGCTCATCGCCATTTTCTCTAGGCCGTGGTGCTTAATCCTTCGTCTACGATGCCGCGGGGTCATCGATTGTTGCGGAACCGCCCCCGCCGCCCTAGAGGCCACGCGACTTTTTCCTCTGGAGCGACGACGACGATGGCCGACAAGATCAATCGGGTGGTGCTCGCCTATTCGGGCGGCCTCGACACCAGCGTGATCCTGAAATGGCTCCAGCAGGAATATCAGTGCGAGGTGGTGACCTTCACCGCCGATCTCGGCCAGGGCGAGGAGCTCGAGCCCGCGCGCCAGAAGGCGCTCAACGCCGGGGTCAAGCCCGAGCATATCTTCATCGACGACCTCAAGGAGGAGTTCGTCCGCGACTTCGTCTTCCCGATGATGCGCGCCAACGCACTGTACGAGGGCGTCTATCTGCTCGGCACGTCGATCGCGCGCCCGCTGATCTCCAAGCGGCTGATCGAGATCGCGCACGAGGTGAATGCCGATGCGGTGAGCCATGGCGCGACCGGCAAGGGCAACGACCAGGTCCGCTTCGAGCTGTCGGCCTATGCGCTCAACCCCGACATCAAGGTGATCGCGCCATGGCGCGAATGGGACCTGACCAGCCGCACCAAGCTGATCGAGTTCGCCGAGGCGCACCAGATCCAGGTTGCCAAGGACAAGCGCGGCGAAGCGCCCTTCTCGACCGACGCGAACCTCCTCCACACCTCGTCCGAGGGCAAGGTGCTCGAGGATCCGTGGGAGGAAGTGCCCGATTACGTCTATTCGCGCACGGTCAATCCCGAGGACGCGCCCGACGCGCCCGAGTATATCACGATCGATTTCGAGAAAGGCGACGGCATCGCGCTCAACGGCGAGGCGATGTCGCCGGCGACCTTGCTCGCGGCGCTCAACGAGCTCGGCCGCAAGCACGGCATCGGCCGGCTCGACCTGGTCGAGAACCGCTTCGTCGGCATGAAGTCGCGCGGCATGTACGAGACGCCGGGGGGGACGATCTATCACGTCGCACACCGTGCGATCGAATCGATCACGCTCGACCGCGGCGCCGCGCACCTCAAGGACGAGCTCGCGCCGCGCTATGCCGAGCTGATCTACAACGGCTTCTGGTTCGCGCCCGAGCGCGAGATGCTTCAGGCGGCGATCGATTACTCGCAGGAAAAGGTCGCCGGCACGGTGCGGCTGAAGCTCTACAAGGGCAGCGCCAGCGTGGTCGGCCGCAAGTCGCCCTATTCGCTGTACAGCGAGAAGGTGGTGACCTTCGAGGACGACCAGGGCGCATACGACCAGCGCGACGCGGCGGGTTTCATCAAGCTCAACGCGCTGCGGCTGCGGCTTCTCGGCCGCCGCGAAGGCTAGAGTCGTTTTCAGCCGGGCGGCACCAGCCCGCTCCCCCACCCGCCGCCCATAGAATGCCGGCGTTGGGTGGCCGGATGGGGAGCGGCCGGCGCCGTTTCAGCGAAGCTGAAAAACGACCCTAACCGCGCGGCTGGTCGAGCAGGCCGGCGAAGAAGGCGGTCACCGCGGTCTGCACGCCGAGGCAGCAGAGCAGCATCGACGGGATCGTCACGCGCATCAGCGCGGCGGGGTTCATGTCGCCGAAGCCGGCGCCGGCCCATGCCAGCGTCGCGGCGACCGCTCCGCCGAGTCCGGTGAGCAGCATCGCGCCGCCCGCGATGCACGCGCGCTCGACGCTGAACCAGTTGCGGACGCGGCGCATCAGGCCGCTTTCCGGCCACATGCCGGCGATCACGCCGTAGCGGCGGGCGAGCACCGACAGGCCGACCAGCTGCGAGCCGATCAGCACCGCCATCGCCGCGAAGATCATCGTGTGCACGCCGAGCTCGACGGCGCCGAGGCGGACGTCGCCGGGGATCAATCCGAGCACGCCGACCAGCCCCGCGAGCGCGAGCGCGAGGCCCGGATAGAGGAACAGGAAGCGCGGCGCATAAATCAGCAGGAAGCGCAGGTGGCGCCAGCCGTCGCGCCACGTGCGCAGATGCGGCGGGCGGCTGCGGCCGTCGGGCTGGAGCGTGGTCGGCACTTCGCGGATGTCGAGCTTGGCGATCGCGGCCTTGACCACCATCTCGCTCGCGAACTCCATGCCCGGCGCGGTGAGGCCGAGCGCGCGGATGCTGTCGCGGCGGAACGCGCGCAGGCCGCAATGGAAATCGCCGATCGGCGTGCCGAAAAAGGTGCGGCCGAGGAAGCTCAGCACCGGGTTGCCGAGATATTTGTGCAGCGGCGGCATCGCGCCCGCGGCGATCCCGCCCTGGAAGCGGTTGCCCATCACCAGCTCGCCGCCCTCGCGCAGCACCTCGAGGAAGGGCATCAGCGTGCCGAAGTCGTAGCTGTCGTCGGCGTCGCCCATCGCGACATAGCGGCCCTGCGCCGCCTCGATCCCGCCGATCAGCGCCGCGCCATAGCCGCGCGCCGGGACATGGACGATCCGCGCGCCGAGCGCGTTGGCGATCTGCTGCGATCCGTCGGTCGAGCCGTTGTCGGCGACGATCACCTCGCCGGCGATGTTGTGCGCGTCGAGGAACGCCTTCGCCTTGCGGATGCAGACCGCCAGCGTCTCCGCCTCGTTGAGGCAGGGCATGACGATCGACAGCTCGACCGCCGATGACGGCTCGCCGGGCGGAAGGTCCCACTGCTCGTCGCGAAGCGCCTGCGCTGTTGCCATGATTGTCCCCGTGAAATCGCTGGCCAGCAATGCACGCGTGAACGCCAAGACTTGGTTAACGCTGTCGCCGCGGCCTATCATGGGACGGGGTCGCGTGAGCGAGGGGCGTTAACCACCTTTCAAGGCCCTCGCGTCAAGGGTGCGGCCGGGCCTTTGGGGGACGGAATGCTGCAGCGTTTGCATGAGAAGCTGGTGTTTGGCCGGCGGGTACGCCGGCTGGCCGCGATGATCGCCGAGCGGTTGCCGCACAATGCCCGCGTGCTCGATATCGGCGCGGGCAGCGGCGATCTCGCGCGGCTGGTGATGGCCGCGCGTCCCGACGTCCGGATCGAGGGGGTCGACGTGCTCGTCCGGCCCGGCACCGCGATCGTGGTGCATGCCTATGACGGCGTGACCCTGCCGTTCGCGGACGGCAGCTTCGATGCCGCGGTGATCATCGACGTTCTGCATCATACCGACGATCCCGGCGCCGTGATGGCCGAAGCGGCGCGCGTCGCCAAGCAGCTGGTAGTCAAGGACCATTTCCGCGACGGCCTCGCCGCCGGCTTCACCCTTCGCTTCATGGACTGGGTCGGCAACGCCGCCCACGGCGTGCGGCTTCCCTACAATTATCTGTCGCGCCGCGAGTGGACGCGGCTGTGGGACATGCATGGGCTGAGCACCGATCGTTTCGTCGACCGGCTGGGACTCTATCCGCGCCCGTTCGCATGGCTGTTCGATCGCCGGCTGCACTTCGTGACCGTCCTGAACCAGGCCGCGCGCTAGTGGCCGTCCGCGACCAAGACGGGGCAGCGTGACGGCAATATCGTTGCGCGACGAGCGGCGGCGCGACTGGTTCGCGGCGATCGCGCTGGCGCTGTTACTCACGGCCTGCTGGGTGGCGCGCGACTGGGCGCAGTTGCGCTGGTTCAACCTGCCCGACACCGACGACATGATGCGCCTGGCGCAAGTCCGCGACTGGGTGGCGGGGCAGGGCTTCAACGACTGGACCCAGTACCGCCTGGCACCGCCCGAGGGTGCGCCGATGCATTGGTCGCGGATCAACGATCTCGGGCCGGCCGCGATGCTGGTGACGCTGACGCCGCTGATCGGGCGCCATGCCGCGGAGCTGACGATGGTGATCGGCTATCCGGCGCTGCTCTTCGTCGTCTGTCTGTTTCTCTCGGCCCGGCTTGCCCGCCGCCTGGGCGGCGCGCCGGCGGCGCTGCCCGCGATCCTGATCGCGGCGCTCGCCTATCCCGCCAACGCGCTGTTCCTTCCGGGGCGAATCGATCATCACGCGCTCCAGATCGTGCTGCTGCAGCTGGCGGCGTTCGCGGTGATGGGGCCGGGTGGCCGGCGCAGCGGCGCGCTGCTGGGCGGTGCGATCGCCCTCAGCTTCGGCGTCGGGCTCGAGACCGCGCCCCAGGCGCTGGTGCTGGTCGGGGTGTTGTTCGTGCGCTGGGTGGTGCTCGGAGCCGGCGAAAGAGCGCGGGCGCTGGGGTTCGGCGGTGCGCTGTTCGGCGTCACCTTGCTGCTCGTGGCCGTCGCGCGGCCCAGCTACTGGACCGCGCAGTGGTGTGACGGCTTCACCCCCGCATCGGTAGCGGCGGCGCTCGGCGCCGGCGCCGCATGGCTCGCGATCGGTATGGCGTCGCCGTGGCTGCGCGATTGGCGCCTGCGGCTCGTAGCGGGCGGCGTTCTCGGCGGGGCCGCGGTGGTCGCCACGCTTCTCGCCTACCCGGCCTGCCTCGGTGGTCCCTATGGGCCGATGGGGCCATTCCTGCGCCGCGCCATCATCGATTCGATCCCCGAGGCGACCGGCTTGTTCGCTCAGCCCTCGGCCGCGGCGGCGGTTCAGGCAGTGGCGCTGCTCGCGGTCGCGGCCGGCGCATCGCTGCTGTACCTGCGCGGCGCCGATGCGGACCGGCGCTGGGCGGCGCTGCCGCTCGCGCTGATCTATGCGATCTCGATCGCGCTCACCGTCTCGCAATTGCGCGGCGCGTACATGGGTGCGGCGATGGCCGCACCGATGCTCGCGCAGCTCGTGCTGGCCGCCCGCGAAGCGCCGCGCTGGCGGTCGGCGGCGACGCTGGGCGCATGGTGCGCATCCGCGGGGGTGCTGTGGCTCGTCGTCTCGACCGAGGTCGAGGGGCGCCTGCGCCCGGCCGTCAGCCAATCGCGCGAAGCCGCGAAATCCTGCCGCGACGGCGATGTGTGGCACCAGCTCGACGCCAGCCCGCCCGGCACGATCCTGACCGCGATGAACCACGGCGCGCGCGTGATCGGCGGCAGCCATCACGGTTCGGTGGGAGCGGGCTATCACCGCAACAATCGGGGCAATCGGGCGACCTACGACTTCTTCCTGGCGGCGCCGGAGCGCGCGCGGGAGATCGCGGCGGCCTGGCAGGCGCGGTACATGCTGTTCTGCCCCGGCGATTTCGAGGAGATCGGCGTGTCGCGGGACTACCCCGCCAGCCTCGCCGCACAGCTCAATCGCGGCGCCCCGCCTCCTTGGGCGGAGCGCATCCCGCTGCGCGATACCGGGCTGCAATTTTATCGAATCCGCTGATTCCCGGTTCGATCCGGCGGGCAATGCGGCGGGCCGCACGCCAAGCCGCTTGCCGCTAGGGCCCGGCTCGCAGTAAGTGCGCGCGATGCAAGGGGGCCTGGATACGCCGCGCTGGTGGCAGACGCGCTGGTTCGTGCTGTTCGCGGCGATCGCCGCGGCGGTGCCGTTGCTGTGGCCGGACATCCCGCCGATGGTCGACCTGCCAGGCCATATGGCGCGCTATCGCGTCCAGCTTTCCCACGGCGAAGTGCCCTGGCTCAACGACTGGTACCGGTTCGAGTGGAGCCTGATCGGCAATCTCGGGCTCGACCTGCTGATCATCCCGCTGGAGCCGATCTTCGGGCTCGAGCTGGCGGTGAAGCTGATCGTCATCACGATCCCCATGCTCACCGTCACCGGGCTGCTGTGGATCGCGCGCGAGGTGCATGGGCGCATTCCGGCGACCGCGCTGTTCGCGCTCCCGCTCGCCTACAACTACGCCTTCCAGTTCGGCTTCGCGAACTTCGCGCTGTCGATGGCACTGGCGCTCAACGCCTTCGCGCTGTGGCTGCGGCTGGCACGGCTCGGCAAGATCCGGCTGCGCGCGATCCTGTTCGTGCCGATCGGCCTGGTCATCTGGGTGACGCACACCTTCGGCTGGGGCACGCTGGGCGTGCTCTGCTTCGCCGCCGAGCTGATCCGCCAGCATGACAAGCGCGGACCGCGCAACGGCCCATGGCATGCCGATTTCGCGCGGCGCTGGATCGTGCCGTGGATCTGGGCGGGCATCCATTGCCTCGTGCTCGCGCCGCCCGCGCTGCTGATGCTGGCATGGCGTACTGGCGGGCACGTCAGCGGCCAGACCGGCGACTGGTTCAACTGGCGCGCCAAGACCTGGTGGATGCTGATGGTGCTGCGCGACCGCTGGCAGCTGTTCGACATCGCCTGTCTCGGCGTGCTCTACCTGATCCTGTTCAAGGGCGTGCGCGACCCCAATGTCGGCTATTCGCGCCACCTCGGCATTTCGGCGCTGTTCCTGGTCGCGGTGTTCATCCTGCTGCCGCGCATCGTGTTCGGCTCGGCCTATGCCGACATGCGGCTCGCGCCGTACATGCTGGCGATCGCGGTGATCGCACTGCGGCCCAAGCCCGGCATGACGATGCGCGGGGCGCAGGTGCTGGCGGTCGCCGGCCTGGCCTTCTTCCTCGTCCGCATGGGCGCGAACACCTGGAGCAACGTCCTCTACGACAAGGCCTATGACCGCGAGCTCAAGGCGCTCGAGCACGTCCCGGTCGGCGCCAAGCTGCTGAGCTTCGTCGGCGAGACCTGCTACAACGAATGGACGATGACTCGCCTGCAGCACCTGCCCGGCATGGCGATGGTGCGGCGGCTCGCCTATACCAACGACCAATGGTCGATGGCCGGCGGGCAGCTGCTGACGGTACGCTACAAGCAGGCGCGCGGGTTCAGCCACGATCCCTCGCAGATCGTCACCGACACCAAATGCCCGCGCCAATGGTGGCGGCCGGTGGCGGTGAGCCTCGCGCGCTTCCCGCGTCACGCGTACGACTATCTCTGGGTGATCAGCCCGCCGCCTTATGACAAACGGCTCGAGGCGGGGCTGATCCCGGTCTGGCGCGACGGTGACAGCGTGCTGTTCAAGATCGATCACGGCAGCCCGGCGGCGGTGCTCAACCCGATCGACCTCGGCCCCTATCACAGCCAGATCGAGAAGATCCGCGATTTCCTGCGGCGCGACAAGGAAAAGCAGCTGGAGGCCTGGCAGGCCGCGCAGAAGAAGGTCTAGCCGCCGCGCTTGAAGGGCGTCAGCTCGCCCAGGAATTCCTGCTCGTGCGCCACGGCGGCGCGCTCGCGTTCGAGATATTCGGCGACGGCGCGGCGGAAGTTCGGATCGGGCAGATAATGCGCCGACCAGGTGGTGACCGGCACATAGCCGCGCGCCAGCTTGTGCTCGCCCTGCGCCCCGGCCTCGACGCGGGGCAGGGCGCGCGCGATCGCCGCCTCGATCGCCTGATAATAGCAGAGCTCGAAATGGAGGAAGGGCACGTCCTCGGTACAGCCCCAATAGCGGCCGTAGAGCGCGTCGCCGCCGATCAGATTGAGCGCACCGGCGATCGGCCGGCCGTCGCGTTCGGCGAGCATCAGCAGCAGCTTGTCGCCCATCGCTTCGCCCAGCATCGAGAAGAAGGGACGGGTGAGATAGGGCCGGCCCCATTTGCGGGCGCCGGTATCCTGGTAGAAAGTCCAGAAGGCGTCCCAATGCGCCTCGGTGATCTCATTGCCGGAGAGGTGGCGGATGGTCAGCCCCTCCAGCGCGCGCTCACGCTCTTTGCGGATCGCCTTGCGCTTGCGCGACGACAGTGCGGCGAGGAAATCGTCGAAACGCGCATAACCGTCATTGTGCCAGTGGAACTGCGTGCCCGCGCGGATCAGCCAGCCGGCGCGTTCGAACAGGGGCAGCTGCGCTTCCTCGACAAAGGTGACATGCGCCGACGACAGGCGGTGCTGGTCGGTCACCGCCTCGATCCCTGCGATCAGCGCCGGGGCCAGCGCCGCGTCGCGCAGCAGCAGGCGCGGGCCCGGGACGGGAGTGAAGGGCACCGCGACCTGAAGCTTGGGATAATAGCGCCCGCCCGCGCGCTCCCAAGCATCGGCCCAGGCGTGGTCGAAGACGTACTCGCCCTGGCTGTGGCTCTTGGCATAGGTCGGGGCGATCGCCGCGGGCGTGCCGCACGGGCCCTCGATCACGATCGGCAGCGGCTGCCAGCCGGTCTCAGCCGTCGCCGAGCCCGAGCGTTCGAGCGCCGACAGGAAGGCATGGCTGACGAACGGATCGGTGCCGCCTGCGCAGGCGTCCCAATGCGCCGCCGGGATCGACGCGACTCCTTCGGCGATGCGGGCGGTAACGGGGGCGGACACGAGCCCTATTTAGGCGCGCCTGGCGCGAGTTGAACCGGGGATGCGCCGCTTTCGGGCCAGCTCTTCACCATGATCTCGCGCCGCGGCACCGGAATCTCGATGCCATTCTCCTTGAACAGCACCCACAGCCGGTTGAGTACGTCACTTTTCACATTGCCCACGCCCCCTTCGGGATCGCTGATCCAGGCGAGGATCTCGTGCTCGACGGCATAGTCGCCGAAGCTGGTCAGCCAGACATTGGGCTTGGGGCTGGTCAGCACGCGCGGGCTGTCGATCGCGGCCTTGAGCATCAGCTCCTGCGCGAGCTTGAGATCGGTCTCGTAGCCGACGCCGACGGGAATGCGGACGCGCACGTTGCGGTCGGAGAAGGACCAGTTCTCGACCTCCTGAGTCATCAGATTCTCGTTGGGGATCAGATGCTCCTTGCCGTCGCGGGTGATCACGCTGACGGCGCGTACGCCGATCTTGTTGACCCAGCCGAAGCTGTCGCCGACGACGATCACGTCGCCCGGCTTGATCGAGCGGTCCATCAGCAGGATGATCCCGGCGATCAGGTTGCCGATCGTCTTCTGCAGCCCGAAGCCGACCGCGAGGCCGAACGCGCCCGAGAACACCGCGAAGCTGGTGAGGTCGATCCCGAGCAGGTCGATGCCGAAGAAGAAGGCGACGACGACGACGACGATGCTCGTGATCTTCTGGAACAGCAGCTTCTGCGTCGGATCGAACCCGCGCGCCTGGCCGATCGAATGGCCGATCACGCGATTGGCGAGCCGCGCGCCGGCATAAAGCGCGACCGCGGTCACCAGCACGGTGACGAGCGCGAGCAGCGACAGGCGGCGCGAGCCCACGTCGACGCCGATGCGGTCGAGCGTGGTGGTGATGACGTTGAACCCGCCGATCGCATGGCTGAGGATCGCGACGAACACCACCGCGGCGGTGAGCCAGGCCACCCAGCGCGGCGTGTGCAGCCCGCGCAGGAAGACCAAGGTGAACATCCCCGTCGCGGCGCCGAGCGCGATGCCGAGCAGCAGCGCCGCGAACCCGCCCCAGGGCGCGGCATTGACGAGGATCGCGAGCAGCAGCGCGGCGCTGCCGTGGCGCACGATCGTGTGCATGCGATGGGCCAGGCCCTCCGCGTGCGAGCCGACGCGCTGCTCCCAGAGCCTGGCGAGCGCCGGGCCGAGCCGGCGTCCGGCGAGCCAGCCGGCGGTGAGGGCGAGGACGGCGAGGCCGCCGGCGATCGCGCCCTCGATCAGCTCGGCATGAGTCGGCATCTGGATCCCGTTCGCCGCGAGCCAGCGGGCCAGCGCGGGCGGGATCAGCGCCATCTCCGTCATTGCGCCGCCCGGAACCGGTCGAGCCCGGCGGCGAGATCGGCGATCAGGTCGGCCGGATCCTCGAGGCCGATCTGCAGCCGCACCGCGGGCCCCTCCGCCTGCCACGGCACAACGGTGCGGATGCGCTCGGGATCGACCGGGATCGCGAGGCTCTCGAATCCGCCCCAGCTATAGCCGATGCCGAACAGCTCGAGACCGTCGATCAGCGCGGTGCGCGCCGCCTCGCCCCCGCCGCGCAGGATGAAGGTGAAGAGCCCGGCCGGCCCCTTGAAGTCGCGCAGGAAATATTCGTGGCCCGGGCAGGAGGGGAGGGCGGGATGGAGCACGCGCGCGACCTCGGGCCGCGTCTCCAGCCAGCGTGCGATCTCCAGCGCCGCCGCGCCATGGTGCTTGAGCCGCACCGCCATCGTCCGCAGCCCGCGGGAGCCGAGCCAGGCGTCGTCGGGACTGGCGGTCTGGCCGAGCTGGAAGCTGGTGGCGCGCAGCTGGTGCCAATATTCGTCGGTGGCGGTGACGCTGCCCAGCATCACGTCCGAATGGCCGACGACATATTTGGTGCAGGCGAGGATCGAGAGGTCGATGCCTTTCGCGATCGCGGGAAACAGCAGCGGCGTCGCCCAAGTGTTGTCGAGCAGGGTGACGACGCCCCGCGCCTTGGCCGCAGCGACGATCGCGGGGACGTCCTGCACCTCGAAGGTGAGGCTGCCGGGGGTCTCCATGAAGATCGCGCGGGTCCTCTCGCCGATGAGGTCGGCGATGCCGCCGCCGATCATCGGATCGTAGAAGCGCGTCGTGACGCCGAAGCGCTTGAGGAAGGTCTCGGCGAAGCTGCGCGTCGGATCGTAGACGCTGTCGGCGAGCAGCAGCTCGTCGCCGGGCGAAAGGACCGAGAGCAGGGCGGCCGCGACCGCGGCGACGCCCGAGGGGTAGAGAAACGTCGCCGCCGCGCCGGGCTCGAGCTCGGTCAGCGCGTCGGCCAGACTCCATTGGGTGGGCGTCCCGCGGCGGCCGTAGAACAGCCGGTGATGCGTGTCGCGCCCGGCATTGGCGCGCAGCTCCGCGACATTGTCGTAGAGGATGGTCGAGGCGCGCCACACCGGCGGGTTGACGATCCCCCGCGTCCATTCCCTGCGCCGGCCGGCGCCGACGACGCGCGTGCCGTCCCCCTTCTTGTCGTCCGAACCGCTCACGCCGCCCCCGTCGCCTTGGGGGTCGACGGATCGGCGCCCCATTCGGTCCAGCTGCCGTCGTAGAGCGCGGCGGGATGGCCGAGCAGGTGCAGCGCGAAGGCCGGGACCGCGGCGGTGATGCCCGATCCGCAAGTGGTGACCACCGGCCGCTCGACCTCGATCCCCTCCGCCTCGAACAGGGCGCGCAGCGTCGCGAGGTGCTTCCATGTGCCGTCGGGATTGAAGAACTCGCCCTGCGGGATGCTCGCGCTGCCCGGAATATGGCCCGGCGTCACGCCGGGGCGAGGCTCGGGGTCGCTGCCGTTGAAGCGCGAGGTCGACCGGGCGTCGACGAGTTGTTCGGCATGGCTGGCGAGATTGGCCTTCACCTGCGCGATCGTGCGCACGCCCGCCGGATCGAATCGCGCGGTCAGCGTGCGTGGGGCGGGCCTTACCGGCCCCTGTTCCAGGGCGCGTCCCTCGGCCTGCCATTTCGCCAGACCGCCGTCGAGCAGCGCCGCCGCGATCCCGAAGCTGCGGAACATCCACCACGCGCGCGCGGCGGTATGATGCGGGGAATTGTCGTAGAGCACGATGCGGTCTCCATCGCCCACGCCGAGCGCGCCGGCCTGGGCGGCGAATTGCTCGGCGGGTGGCAGCATCGTCGGCAGCGGACTCGACCGGTCGGAGATCGCGCTGATGTCGAAGAAGGCTGCGCCGGGGATGTGCCCAGCTTCGTGCTCGGCGGTGGCGTCGCGGCCGTCGGCCGGGAGGAACCATGTCGCGTCGAGGATGCGAAGGTCGCTCGCCCCCTGTTCCGCGGCGAGCCATTCGGTGGTGACCAGAGCGTCCATTCCACCTTGGTAATCCCGCCCCGATGCCGCGTCGAGTTTCCAGATCGCTCGCGAGCCCCTAAATGGCGCGCATGACTCCCAAGCATCTCGGCCAGCAGAGCGCACTTCCCGCATCCCCCGATGAGGCGGTGCTCGACTATGTTCCCAACCCGCGCGCGGGCAGCGACTATTGCGTGCGCTTCGCCGCGCCCGAATTCACCTCGCTCTGCCCGATCACCGGCGCGCCCGATTTCGCGCATCTGGTGATCGACTATGTGCCGGGCGCGACGATCGTCGAATCCAAGTCGCTCAAGCTGTTCCTCGGCAGCTTCCGCAACCATGGCGCGTTCCATGAGGATTGCACGGTCGGCATCGGCCAGCGGCTGTTCGACGAGATGCAGCCCAAATGGCTGCGCATCGGCGGTTATTGGTACCCGCGCGGCGGCATTCCGATCGACGTGTTCTGGCAATCCGGCGCGCCGCCCGAAGGCGTGTGGATCCCCGCGCAGGAGATTCCGGGCTACCGCGGACGCGGCTGAACCCCAGATTAATGCATTTCATCGCCGACTCTTGACGCTGCGACGCAACATTGATGCAACCATATTGAAATCTCGACGTTGGGAGGACGAACCGGCGGCTTGGCTGGCTGATCTATGTTGCTCACGCGAAAGGAGTTTTTGGGATGGCGCGAGGCGATGACCTGCCAACTCGGATCGATCATATCGCGCTGGTCGGCAACTTCGTTCCGCGCAAGTGCGGCATCGCGACCTACACCAGCGATACCTACAATGCGCTGAAGACGCGTTTCCCCGACATGCGCGTCGACGTCTGGGCGATGGACGACCATCCCGGCCGCTACACCTATCCGCCCGAAGTCACCGGATCGATCGCGCAGCATGAGCGCTCGGCCTATCTCGGCGCCGCACGGATGATCGAGGCGTCGGGCGCGCAGGCGATCTGGGTCCAGCACGAATACGGCATCTATGGCGGCGCGGCGGGCGAGCATCTGATCGCGCTGCTCGAGCGTACGACGCTGCCCATCATCGTGACGCTCCACACCGTGCTCGAGGCGCCGAGCGAGGACGAGCGCCGGGTGATGGACGCGCTGCTGCGCCGCGCGTCGCGGCTGATCGTGATGGCCGACAAGGGCCGTGAAATCCTGCGCCGGGTGCATGGCGTGGACGAGCGCAAGCTGGTGATGATCCCGCACGGCGTGCCCGACCGGCCCTTTGCCGACCCGAGCGAATTCAAGCGCCGCTTCGGCTGGGAGGGGCGCCAGGTGATCCTGACCTTCGGCCTGCTCGCCCCGAGCAAGGGGATCGAGACGCTGATCGCGGCGATGCCCGCGGTGGCGGAACAGCATCCGGACGCGCTCTACGTCGTGCTCGGCGCGACTCACCCCAATCTGGTGGAACGCGAGGGCGAGGCCTATCGCGACCGGCTGCACGCGCTCGCGGCGAAGCTGGGCGTGGAGCGCAACATCGCCTTCATCGACGGGTTCGTCGAGCAGGACGAGTTGCTCGACTATCTCCAGGCCGCGGATATCTATGCGACGCCGTATCCGAACCCGGCGCAGATCACCTCGGGCACGCTGTCCTATGCGGTGAGCGTGGGCAAGCCGGTGGTCTCGACCCCCTATGTCCACGCCACCGAGATCCTCGACGACGATCATGGCGTGCTGGTCGAGTTCGGCGACAGCGACGCGTTCGCCGAAGCGATCAACGCGCTGCTCGACGACGATGCGCGGCGCGAATCGCTCGCACGGCGCGCCTATGCGCGCGGCCGGACGATGATCTGGCCGCGGCTCGCCGAGACCGCGGTCGAGCAGATCGCGGCGGCCGTGCGCGCGCAGCCGAAGCGGCTTGCCGCCGTTGCGCCCGCGCCCAGCTTCGAGCCGCTCGCCCCCGATTTCCGGGCGGTCGAGCGGATGAGCGACGCCACCGGCATGTACCAGCATTCGATCTATGCCGTGCCCGACCGGCGCCACGGCTATTGCATCGACGACAATGCCCGCGCGCTGATCCTGATGCACCGGATCGACTCGCTCGACGAAGCCGCGCGCGACAAATGGACCAGCATCTACGCCGCGTTCGTGCAGTTCGCGTGGAATCCGGACAAGGGCCGCTTCCGCAACTTCATGACCTTCGACCGGAAATGGTGCGAGGAGGCGGGATCGGAGGATTCCAACGGCCGGACGCTGTGGGCGCTCGGCGTCACCGCGTCCGAAGCGCGCGACCGCAAATATCGCGACTGGGCGCGCATGCTGTTCGACGAGACCGCGGCGATGAGCTTCGAGTTCGGCAGCCCGCGCGCGCTCGGCTTCGCGATGCTCGGCGCGGCGGCGATGCTCGAGGCGCATCCCGGGCACGTCCTGTCGCGCCGGATCCTCGAGCGCTTCGGCGGCGACCTGATGACGCTGCTCGATGAATCGCGGCGGCCCGAATGGGAATGGTTCGAGATCGTGCTCGCTTATGACAATGCCCGGCTCCCGGAGGCGCTGATCCGTGCCGGCGCGGCATTGGATCGGAAGGATTTCCTCGCGTGCGGCCTCAAGACGCTCGACTGGATCGTCGCGCGCCAGACCGCGCCGGACGGCGGCTTCCGCGCCGTGGGCACCGACAGCTTCGGGCGGCCCTATGCCGACCCGCTGCCGTTCGACCAGCAGCCGCTGGAAGCGCAGGCCACGGTCGACGCCTGTCTCGCCGCGTTCGATGCGACCGGGGCGCAGCGCTGGGCCGACGAGGCGATGCGCGCCTATCGCTGGTATCTCGGCCAGAACGACCTTGGCCTGCCGCTCGCGACGACGGGCGATGGGGGCTGTTTCGACGGACTGACCCCGAGCGGGCTCAACCGCAACCAGGGCGCCGAATCGATCCTGGCGCTTCAACTTGCGAATTGCGCGATTTCGGCCCTTTCAAAACGCGCACAAATCGTGGCAGGACCGCAACGAGCCGTCGCTTAGCACTGGCGCGCGACGGCGGGTTCGTGTCCCGGGGGCTGAATGCTCGACCTGTTTCAACATCCGTTGCGGCTTCGCGCCGACCCCTCGCGCGTGGTGGTGCGGCCATTCCATATCGCGTGGCAGGCCAACGGCACCACGCCGAGCCGCACCGAGCGGCTGGTGCGCGCGGTGCTCGACATGTCCCCGGCCGAGGCGCGCGCGCAGCTCGAGGTCGTGCTCAAGGATTTCGAGGCGCGGCACTGGCAGACGCGCCGCGTGTTCATGACCCGCTACGACGTGATCGAGGCGCAGCTCGGGCTCGACGGGAGCCAGATCGGTGACGAGAAGCGCCAGCTGATCGGCGCCTATTTCTGCCACGAATACAGCTATGCCGCCGCGGCGCTGATGAACCCGAGCGCGGTGCCGCATCACGACCAGAGCGGCATGCCCAAGGGCAGCATGCGCATCCTGATGTCGCTGCGCGCGGTCGGCGAGGGGCATATCTCGTCGGTGGCGTTCCGCGAGGGGATCATCACCGACAGGAACGAGCTGACGCTCGCGCCGGAGCCGCCCTTCTGCACCGCGGCCGACGCCGAGGGCGACGAGTTCGAGATGCCCGAGGGGCCGGTGGTGGTCTATCGCCACCGCGATTCCACGCTGTCGGGCACCTTGCTGTTCCCGATCACCAAGGCGCAGTCCAACGGGCTCGAGGACATGCGCCTGGTCCGCTTCGAGCATGACGACGGCAGCCACGAATGGCTCGGCACCTATACCGCGTACAACGGATCGGTGATCCAGTCGGAGATGCTGCGCACGCGCGACTGGCGCGAGTTCGACCTGGTGCCGATGACCGGCAGCGCCGCGCGCAACAAGGGCATGGGCCTGTTCCCGCGCAAGGTCGGCGGCCGGTACATGATGATCGGCCGGCAGGACGGCGAGAACATCTATCTGATCGCGTCGGATTCGCTCACCCACTGGGACGAGGGCGAGAAGCTGATCAAGCCGATGTATCCGTGGGAGCTGGTCCAGATGGGCAATTGCGGCCCGCCGATCGAGCTCGACGAGGGCTGGCTGATGCTCACGCACGGCGTCGGCGCGATGCGCAAATATTCGATCGGCGCGGCGCTGCTCGACAAGGACGATCCCTCGAAGGTGATCGGGCGCACCCGGGAGCCGATCCTCGCCGCGGCGGACCAGGACCGCGAGGGCTATGTGCCCAACGTCGTCTATTCATGCGGCGCGATCCGTCATGGGGACAGCATCTTCATCCCCTATGGCGTGGCGGACAGCTCGGTGGCGTTCGCATTCGTGCCGATCAAGTCGCTGCTCGAGGTGATGTAGCTTCCCTCTGCTGGACGGTTTAACCAAATGGGTTTCACGTGGAACCGCGGTGGCAGTCGCGGAAATGCGTGGTTTCTGCCCGGCTGGGCTAGCCAAGAATGAGGCTCGGCGAGAGGCGAATGGAGAACATGTCGTGGACGATGTTGGTTTCGCGCCTTTTGGACGTTCTCCGGTGCGGTTAGAAATGTCGAGCGGGGAGACCGGGGTGATGATGGGCAATCGCGCCGGCTAGCCCTTGAACAGGCCGCCCAGGATGCCGCGGACGATACCGCCGACGACGCTGGCGCCGACCCCCGACTTCCGTCCGAAGATCGCCTTGGAGACCTCGCCCGCGACCGCGCGGCCCGCCGCCGACGTGGCGGACTGAGTCGCCGACTTCATCGCGCGGTTCCACGGGTTGTTCGCCGCCTCGCGCTCGGCCTGGCGCTGCGCCTGCGCCTCGAGCCGGGCCTGGCGGTCGGCCTCGCGCTGCGCCGCGAGGCGCTGGCGCTCGGCTTCCTTGGCGAGGCGGGCGTCTTCCTTGGCCTTGGCGGCGGCCGCCTTCTCGGCCTCGGTCGCGGCCTTGGCTTCGGCGGCCGCGGCGGCGGCTTCGGCGCCCTTGGCGGCGAGTAGCTCCTCGGCCGACTCGCGATCGACCAGCGTGTCGTACTTCGCGCCGACGATATCGGTGTCGATCAGCACCTTGCGCTCCTCGGGCGTGACCGGGCCGACGCGCGAGCAGGGCGGCTTGATCAGCGTGCGCTCGACTGGGGAGGGGGCGCCGTCGGCCATGAGCAGCGAGACCAGCGCCTCGCCGACCTTGAGCTCGGTGATGACGGTCTCGACATCGACGCCGGGATTGGCGCGGAAGGTCTCGGCGGCGGACTTGATCGCCTTCTGCTCGCGCGGGGTGAAGGCGCGCAGCGCGTGCTGGACGCGGTTGCCGAGCTGCCCGGCGACGTCCTCGGGGATGTCGATCGGGTTCTGCGTGACGAAATAGACGCCGACGCCCTTGGAGCGGATCAGGCGGACGACCTGCTCGACCTTGTCGAGCAGCGCCTTGGGCGCCTCCTCGAACAGCAGGTGCGCCTCGTCGAAGAAGAAGACGAGCTTGGGCTTGTCGGGGTCGCCGACCTCGGGGAGGGTCTCGAACAGCTCGGAGAGGAGCCAGAGCAGGAAGGTGGCGTAGAGCCGCGGCGAGGCCATGAGCTTGTCGGCGGCGAGGATGTTGACCACGCCATGGCCGTTGTCGTCGAGCTTGATGAAGTCGTTGATGTCGAGCGCGGGCTCGCCGAAGAAATGCGCGCCGCCCTCGCTGCGCAGCTGAAGCAGCTGGCGCTGGATCGCGCCGACCGAGGTCTTGGCGACGTTGCCGTATCTGGCGGTGAGCTCGTCGGCGCGCTCGGCGCAATGGACCAGCATCGACTGGAGATCGTCGAGGTCGAGCAGCAGCAGGCCCTCGTCGTCGGCGACCTGGAAGGCGATGGCGAGCACGCCTTCCTGCACCTCGTTGAGCCCCATCAGGCGCGCGAGGAGCAGCGGGCCCATCTCCGAGACGGTGGTGCGGACGGGATGGCCCTGCTCGCCGAACAGGTCCCAGAACTGGACCGGGGCGGGCGCGTATTTCCAATCGGTATCGCCGATCTCGGCGGCGCGGGTGGCGAAGGCCTCGTGAGTCTTGGCGGTGGGCGATCCGGCCATGCCCATGCCGGAGAGGTCGCCCTTCACGTCGGCGGCGAAGACGGGGACGCCGGCGCGGCTGAAGCTTTCGGCGAGGCCCTGGAGCGTGACGGTCTTGCCGGTGCCGGTCGCGCCCGCGACGAGGCCGTGGCGGTTGGCGCGCTTGAGCACCAGCGACTGGCGCTGCCCGCCGTCCGCACCGGCTCCGATGAACAGCTCCGTCTCACCCGTCATGCCGCGCTCCCGATCGTCAGGAGCTCAGCATAACCGCGACGGTTCGTCAGGTCAGCGGAAATCTATGGGGGCTTCGTTTGAACTCCACCATTCGTTCCGAACCATCTTCGTCATCCCCGCGCAGGCGGGGATGACGATGGATGAGGTGAATTCAAACTAGGTCGCCGGCGAAAATCAGCTGGCGAGATCGACCGCGACATAGCCGCCCACGCCGCCGCGGCGGGTGACGTAGAGCAGCACCTGTCCGGCGTTGGAGCTCTTGGCCTGGCCGACGATGCGCGCGGCCTCCTCGGGCGTGGTCACCGGCGTGCGGTTGATCGAGACGATCACGTCGCCGCGGCGGACCTGCTTCTGCGCGGCGTCGCTCGACGGGTCGACGCCGACCACGACGACGCCCTTGGTCGCCGGATCGACACCGATGCTGCGCGCGATCTGCGGGGTCAGCGCGGCGACGTTGACGCCGAGCGAAGCGGCCGCGTTCTGCGGGCTCTGCTGGTCGTCACCGCCGGGTACGCCCTCGTCGGCATCGGGATCGAAGCCGGCGAGCTGCTCTTCCGAGGGCCGCGTGCCGACGGTGAGCTGGACGGTCATGGTCTTGCCGTCGCGCACCAGCTCGACCGGCACGCGCGTGCCCGGACGGACATTGGCGGCGAGGTAGGAGAGGGTGGTGTCCGGGGTCACGTCGCGGCCGTCGACCTTGGTGATGATGTCGCCCTGCCTGATCCCGGCCTTGGCCGCGGCCTCGCCCGGCTCGACGCGCGAGATCAGCTCGCCCTTGCCCTTGGGCACGCCGAACGACTTGGCGAGATCCTCGGTCAGCGGCTGGATGCCGACGCCGAGATAGCCGCGCTGGACGGTGGCGCCCTTCATCAGCGTGTCGATGATCGGCTTGGCCTCGGTCGCGGGGATCGCGAAGCCGATGCCGACATTGCCGCCGGTCGGCGACAGGATCTGCGAGTTGATGCCGATCACGTTGCCGTTGAGGTCGAACATCGGGCCGCCCGAATTGCCGCGGTTGATCGAGGCGTCGGTCTGGATGAAGCGGTCGAGCGGGCCGCCCTGGCCGGTCACGCGATGCATCGCCGAGATGATGCCCGCGGTCACCGAGCCGCCGAGGCCGAACGGGTTGCCGATCGCGACGACCCAGTCGCCGACGCGCGCGCGGTCCGAATCGCCGAAGCGGACGAAGGGCAGGTTGCGCCCCTCGATCTTGAGCACGGCGAGGTCGGTCGCGGGATCGCGGCCGATCAGCTTCGCGGTGAACTCGCGGCGGTCGGGCAGGGTGACCTTGATCGATTCGACCACCGCGCCGCGCTGGCCGGCGGAGATGACGTGGTTGTTGGTCACGATATAACCGTCGGCCGAGACGATGAAGCCCGAGCCGAGCGATTCGGCCTGGCGGGTGACCGGACGGCCGCCCTGCTGCCCGCCGAACAGGTCGCCGAACGGCGTGCCCGCGAACGGGTTGCTCGACACCTGGACGCGCTGCGTGGTGGAGATGTTGACGACGGCGGGCTGAAGCTTCGCCACCATCTCGGCGAAGCTCATCGGCGCGCCGGCGCGGGGCGCCGCGGCGCTGATCGCGCCGGGCTCATTCTGTGCGGTTTGCGCGCCCGCCGGGTTCTGCATGACGAGCGCCGCACTCGCGCCGCCGATCAGGAGCGCCGAGGTGATCGCATATGCGTAACGCACGGGAGAGGTTCCTTTGAGGTTGCTGGTGGTCATCGGGCCTTTGCCGGGCTGGAGGTCAGTCATGGGTATCACTCGCCTAGAATAGCTGAACGGCGATTGAATATGAACGAACCGAAAGGCGTGGGGGTCCGTGGTTGGTCGCGGATTGACGATTGTGAGGCATCTCAATCCTCCCCCGCCAGGGGGAGGTGTCAGCCCCGCTGAC
>NZ_JBCNMA010000046.1:0-24058 GCF_039595165.1 Sphingomonas sp. | reverse complement strand
TATTGCGTCGAGAAGTACATCTGGTCCCAGATCTTCTCATATTCGGCCGGGCTGCGCCCGATCAGGAAGCGCGAGAGATGCTTCTCGACGATGAAGCAGGCCGGCTCGCCGCCGGTGGTGACCGCGAAGCCGACCGTGCCGTCCTCGGCCTCGAGCTCGACCACCAGCGTGCCGAGCACGTTGATCCCGAAGCTCTGCCGCGACGCCCGATACTCCGGATACCGCGCCATCGGCGTCGCAATATGATCGTCGATCCAGTGCCCCGCACCCTGGTCGTGATAATCCGCACCCCCACCACGCACCGTGTACGCCCGCACTTGCTTGATCTTCGGAAAATGCATCCTGCCCCTTTCGTCCGATCTCCCGATCGGAACCATCTCGCGGCGCCTGCGTCCCCGTCCCCGAGTTCACTGCCATTATGTGAGATATAGAATTATTTAGTGAGAAACCATCCGTCAATTCTTCATCACCGCCTTTCGACGGCAGGAGGATGACGCGTCCCAAATGTTGAACATGATGCCCATTTTTTGGATAGGCAATCTGGGATACCCCCGCTAGATTGGCCTGACCGAATTGTCGCGCGGACGACACGTGGGGGAGGATCACAACGCAGGCATAGACTACCACCACGAGCGCAGCCGCCCCGCCACTGCACCAAGACCGGTATGACAGGTCTTGCGGAATCCCTCGCGCCGATGCTGGCCTCCCCCGCCAGAATCCAACGAGATTCCCACAAAATGGTGGGGTGATTTATAATATAAACTTGCAAACTGAGTCCGGGTGGTATCTATATTTCGAAGCCAGTCTCACCTTTTGGGAGGATTGGCATCTGAAGTTCCGGGTGGGGTCACCGACAACAGCCCTCGCGTCGGAAACGGAGAATAGACAGGGGTGGAGAGGGAAATGTCCGAACGTTTGAATCTGCGTCGCCGCATGGGGGCATCGGCATCTTGGTCGGTTCTGGGTCTGCTGATGGTGTGCGGCCCGCAGGCGCTGGCGCAAGCCGGTCCGCCGGACAGCCAGGCGGGGTCGGCAACCAGCGACGAAGCCGTCGAGGACGTCGTCGTCGTCGGCTCGCGCGCCAGCCAGCAATCGGCCAACGCGCGCAAGAAGAACGCCAAGACCGCGACCGACTCGATCGTCGCCGACGACATCGGCTCCTTCCCCGACCGCAACGTCGCCGAGGCGATCTCGCGCATCCCGGGCGTCGCGCTCGGCCGCAACGAATTCGGCGAGGGCGACTCGGTCGCGATCCGCGGCAACGGCCCGGACCTGACGCGCGTCGAGCTCGACGGCGTCGGCATGACCAGCACCACCGGCCTCGCGCTGAATTCCGACAGTGCCCGCAGCGCCGACTTGCGCGAACTCCCCGCCGAGCTCGTCAAGAGCATCGACGTGGTCAAGGGTTCGACCGCCGACATGACCGAAGGCTCACTCGGCGGCACGGTGCAGATCAAGACGCGCACCGGCCTCGATTTCGCCAAACCCTATTTCACGCTGCGCGCCGGCGCCAACATGAACTCGCTCGGCAAGGAATGGATGCCCGACTTCAACGGCGTCGCCTCGCGCAAGTTCTTCGACAACCGGCTCGGCGTGATCGTCAGCGGCAGCTATTCGAAGATCCAGAACAACGGCCACGGCTACGAGCAGACGACCAGCAACAACCGCAACTATGCGCGCGACATCGATTTCGACAACTCGCCCGAGAAGACGTTCGAATACAATCTCGCCACGCTCGGCGGCGACACCGCGGACGTCGCGTTCGCCAACAGCAGCGAGACGCCGCGCTCGGTGCTGACCAAGTCGATCGCAGCCAAATCGAAGGCGGACTGCTTCACGCTGTTCCCGCACGCCGCGTCGAACGCCTCGACCGCGATCCGCTCGCAGCGCATTCTCGAGCAGCAGACCTGCCTCAACCAGTGGAACGACACGACGCCGTCGCTGATCCGCCACTTCATGAACGAGCAGACCGACGAGCGCTACGCGTTCGACGCGCGGTTCGACTATCAGCTGACCGACAATCTCACCGTGTTCGTCAAGGGCACATACAGCGGCCGCAACGTCCACGACCAGAACCGCAGCCGCACGCCGGTGTGTCTGCCGACCGAGGCATGCGGCCGCAACGTCGCCGGCACCTTCGTCGATACCACCACTGGCTATCCGCGCATCCGCTCGGTCTCGCCCGCCGCGCCGGCCGGCTATTATCTCTTCGACGGCTTGGTCAACCAGGGCAACAACGCCACGATCGGCAACGTGCTCAACGTCATCCCGAGCAGCGTCGTGGTCGACGAGAACCACAACGTCACGTCGATGACGACCACCAACAACACGATCGGCATCGACCAGATCGAGAACCAGATCCGCACGCGCACCAAGTTCGCGCAGGCGGGCTTCGAATATAATGGCGACCGCCTCGATATCGAAGGCTTCGCCGGCTTTACCTCGGCCGAGTCGAGCCGCGCGGACATGCGCACCGCACGCAGCGCCTTCTATGGCGACGCGACGCTGACGCTGCAGGACAACGGCCTGTGGGACGTCCAGCTGCCGGCCGGCTTCGACGATCGCGACATCAACAACTTCGTCCAGCTTCGTCAGGCGCCCTGCGTCTCCGGCGGCACCAATCCGGCGACCTGCGTCGCACAGGCCGCGGTGACGCCCAACGTCAACAACCCGACCGGAAGCCCGGCCTATTCGCCGCTCCAGCTCCCGCTGGTCTCGCCAAGCTTCAGCGCGTCCTACTCGCCCGCACTCGGCGAATCGTCGGAGCGGCTCGCCAAGATCGACTTTACCTATAAGACCGAGGGGCTGATTCCGTTCATCACGCGGATCAAGACCGGCGGCCAATACCGCAACAGCAAGCTCGATCGCTGGGGCGGCGGCGGCTATATCGTCAAGGACGCAGTGGGCGACTTCCTGCTTCCGGACGGCACCCGCAATCCCAACTACCAGCCGCCGATCTCGGTGCCGACGATGAGCCTGCGCGGCTCGTACCGGGCGTGCCAGCCGACAGCTACCTCGGTCGTGCCATGCAACTATGGCTATACCCCGAACACCGCGATCACCACGACCAACACCACCCTGTTCGGTGTCGATACCTTCACCGTCGACGAACTGCGCGCGCTGTTCCAGCGCACGATCGATCCGGCGGCTTCGGAATATTTCGGCGACCTGCCCAACCGTGGCAATCTGCCAGCCGCATGGAACGGCATCCGCACCGATGTCCTGTTCGCCGCGCTGGGCGGAGCAGCCAATATGAACTTCGACTGCCTCAAGGAGTGCACGGGCAGCGACGGCAACGTCTATGCCCAGCCCGTTACGCGCACCGAGGAAACAGTGAAGAACTTCTACGCGATGGCGGAGTTCGAGCAGAAGCTGCCCCTGGGCCTGCTGTTCAACGGCAATGTCGGTATTCGCGGCGTGTTCACGTCCGTCAAGGGTTCGGGCGTGCTGACGCTCACCTCGATCCGGACCAATGGCAATTTCAACCCGCTCGATCCCGGGAACACGGCAGGCATCAACACGACCACGGTCCGCCAGAACGCGGTGCTCCAGGGCAATACGACCGACTGGCTGCCGACCGTGAACCTCAATCTCTGGGCGTTCGACGAATCGATCGTACTGCGCCTGTACGGCGGCAAGACCGTCGCGCGGCCGAATATCGGCCGCCTGATCCCCTCGGGCACCTGCACGATCGACCAGCGCGAGACGCTCGATGGTGACGGTGAGGATATCTACGGGTGCAGCGGCCGCGTCGGCAATCCCGGCCTGAAGCCGTTCACGGCGTGGAACTACAATGCCAGCCTCGAATGGTATCCCAACAAGGATACGTTGCTCTCGGTCACCTATGGCAAGCTCGACGTGAAGATCGGCAACCCGATCGGCGTGACCCGCAACTATCGCCCGTTCGAGGGCACCGACGCGACCGACCCAGCTACCGGCGAGCCGCTGGCCGACCTCGAATTCGCCGTTCCGACCTGGGACAATGGTCCGGGCTACAAGCGCACCATCTGGGAGTTCCAGGCCAAGACCGCCTTCACCTTCCTGCCCTGGTTCCTCCGGTACACCGGTGCCGACGTGAACTATTCGCGTCTTCAGTCGTCGGCGACCGAGGGCGAGCAGGATCCGCTGACCGGCGACATCATGCCCCCGCGCGACGAATCGCGCGACTATTGGAACGCCTCGCTCTGGTATGACGATGGCGATCTGAACATCCGCGTAGCCTACCAGAAGCGCAGCGAGACCTTCACTTGCATCACGCCGTGCGGCGGCAACAACGTCAGCTTCAACTATCCGAGCGCGGTCAACCAGGACAATAATACGCGCCTGCCCTATAATCCCGGCGTGCCGCGCTTCCGCGACGGGACGTCGTTCATCGACGCCAAGATCTCGTACAACATCAATCGCAACTTCCAAATCTATGTCGAGGGCCGCAACATGACCCGCGAGGCACAGATCACCTCGACCGGCGGCTACGAGAATTTCGCCAACGGCGCGCCGAAGATCATGCGCATGTCCTATGGCGGCCGCCGCATCATGGGCGGCGTCCGCGTCCAGTTCGGCGGGAAGTGACCGGCGGGCGTCTCCACAAGGGACGCCCAGCTCGAAAGCTGCGTGCAGCCGGGCGAGTCGTGGTATCGGGCGCTGCTCGAAGACACCTGCTCCGGCTTCGCCGTCTGATCGGGAGATGCGACCGATGCGTCCAATCCTCACCCTGCTTCCGGTGGCGATCCTGTCCGCCTCCTGCGCGGCCGACCAGCCGGCGACCGCTTCGAGCGCCCAGCGCGAATGCTTCTGGGGCTCGCAAGTCACCGGCTTCAGCGATGCCGGCCCCGATCGCGCGATCCTCAACATCGGCCAGCGCGAGAGCTGGGAACTGACCCTCGGCGCCGGGTGCCCCGACGTCGACTGGGCGCTCCGGATTGGCATCCGCGCGCGCAGTGGCGATCGGATATGCCCGGGCCGGCCGGCCGAGCTGCTCATTCCCAATGCCAGCGGCAGCGGTTTCCAGCGCTGCCTGGTCCAGATTGTCCGCAAGCTTTCGCTCGAGGAAGCGGCGGCGGCGCGCGGGCGAACCCCGGCGCCGTGAGCGCGGACCGCGGCACCGGGATCGTTCGCGCATCGCCGGCCACGGATGCCGGCACGGTCCGCCACCTGCTCGGCCAGTCGCCGCTCGGTACGGTCGAGATTCTCCGCCCCCCGCTCGACGACCTGCCTTATCGCGATTTCATCGCCGCACTGCTCGCCAAGCCGGGCTTCAAGCTCGATTTCAACCGGCTGGCGCCGACCGAGGCGCTCGCGCTCGTCTCGGACAAGCTGCTCGGCCCCGACGCCTTCACCAGCGAACGCGCGTTGCTGGCGGCGGACATCGACGCGCTGGCCGAGCTCGCGGGCGGGCTGGTAGGCAGCCGCCCTGCGATCGCGATCCGCACCTATTTCGCGCCGGGCGACCTGGTCTGGCATGTCGACCGGGTGAACGAGCGCGCCGCCTTCCGCCTGCTCTGGCCGATCGGCCGCCCAGCCGGGATGCGCGTCACGCCCGCCGCGAATGTCGATGCCGCGCTGCACCGCGCCTATATGCGCCGTGAGCATCCGCTGCTCGGCCGCCTCGACACGCGCGTGATGCGCAGCGGCGTGCCGGTGGAGCAGGCCTGGGCCCATCGCCCGGCGCAGCTCGAGGCGATGGCCTCGGGCGCCTTCCCCTTCATCCGCGACCGCGCGCAGGAATATGAGATCGCACCCGGAGCGGTCAGCATCCATCGCGTCGAGACTCCCGCCCGGCCCGGTACCTGGCATCGCTCGTCCTGGGCGAACCGCGCCACGCCGGGGTTCCAGCTCGTCATCACCGCGGCCGCGGACGCCGAATGATCGCGCGCCGTCGATTGGGGCGCACCGGCCTCGACGTCTCGGTTTGCACGCTCGGTGCCGACGCGCTGGCCTCCCCCGGGGCGGACCAGCGCGAAGCCGCGGCCATCATCGCATGCGCAATCGAACGCGGGCTCGATGCGGTCGAACTCGACGCCGGCAGCGGACGCGCAGCTGTCCTGCTCGGCGAAGTGCTCGCTCGCACCGGCGCGCGAGGCCGCGTGCATGTCTTTGCCCGGGTCGCCTCGCGCGTCCGTTTCGACCTGCCCTCACCGCACATCTCCGCGCAGCAGGCCTATCCCGGCCGCCACATCCGCACCGAGACCGAAGCGCTGCTGCGCACGCTCGGCGTCGAGCGGCTGGGGCTCCAGCAGCTCCACGCCTGGTGCCCCGAATGGCTGCACGAGGGCGACTGGCGCGAGACGCTGGAGCGCCTGCGCGAAGAAGGCAAGATCGCGGGCTACGGCATCTCGCTGTGGGACCATGATCTCGACGCGGCGGCGGAGGCAGTCGCGCGCGGGGCGGTGGGTTCGGTCCAGCTCATGTACAATATCTTCGACGCCGGCGCGGCGGGATTGCTGCCCTTCTGTCAGCACCACGATGCCGGCGTGATCGCGCGTTCGCCGCTCTATTTCGGCGCGCTCGGCTGGCGTGGAGGCGGCCCCGCGCTGACGCCGCACGACTGGCGGGACGGCTATTTCTACGATGCGCACCGAACGGAAACGCTGGCGCGAGTGAATAAGCTCGCCAGCGATGTCGCGCCGTTTGGCGAGCCGCTGCCCGCCATCGCGCTGCGCTTCGCCTTGTCGCATCCGGCGGTGACCACCGTCGCGGTCGGGATGCGCACCCGCGCGCAGCTCGAAGCGAACCTGGCAGCGATCGAGCGCGGCCCGCTGGCCGCCGAGGAGCTCGCCGCGCTCGCCCCGCATGCCTGGCTCTGCTGACGCGCTCAGGCGATCGAGAAGCCTTCGACATTGCTGTTGATCACCGGCGGACCCAGCAGCTTCACGACCCGCACGTTGCGCAGCGCGACCTTGCGCACCGGCATCTCGGCCGCGCCGCTGATCGCGCAGAGCGACTTGGCCTCGTCCGCCACGACGTTGCGGACGTTCAGGTTCTCGATCGTCGTCAGCCGCCGCTCATAGGTCGGGACGAGATGCCGCCACTGGTAGAGCACGTCGGTTTCGACGCTCAGCACCGCGCCCGCGATCCGCGTCGCGGTGATGTTCGACATGAAGATGTTGCGCACGAAGCCGCCGCGGCGCTCGTTGGTCTTGACGAACAGCAGGTTCATCAGCGCCGTCTTCGCCGCCACCTCGCCGCGCTCGAAATGGCAGTCGTCGATGAAGACGTTCTCGATGCCCGCCGACAGCTCGCTACCGATCGCGGCGAGCTGATGGCCGTTCCTGATGCGGCAGCGGCGCATGACGATGTTGCGGCACGGCACCCCGATCCGCCATGCATCCTGGTCGCGGCCTGACTTGATCGCAATCGCGTCGTCGCCCTGGTCGAACACGCAATCCTCGATCAGCACATTCTCGCTCATCTCAGGATCGACGCCGTCATTGTTGTGGCCATGGGCGCGGATCTTGACGCGGCGGATGGCGACGTCGCGGCACAGCAGGGGATGAAGCACCCAGAACGGGCTGTCCTCGATGCTGACGTCTTCGACCAGCACGTTGCGGCAGCGGTTGAACTGCATGAAATGCGGCCGCAGGTCGGCGCCGGCATGGGCCATCCGGCGCTCGGCAACGGGCACGCGCTTCACCGCCATGGTGTTGAGCGCGATCAAGGCATCGAGATGCGCCTTGGGCCGGGCATACCAGAGCCGCCACACGTCGAGCTTGGCCTGGAGCCGGCCCTCCCCGGTGATCGCCACATTCTCGCAGCCATAAGCGTAGACCAAGGGCGAGTAGTTGTAGCACTCGATCCCCTCCCACGAGGTCGGCACCGCAGGGAGATAGTCGGCGGGATTCGACGAGAAGAGCAGCGTCGCGCCGCGCATGACATGCAGGTTGACGTTGCTTTTGAGGTGGATCTTGCCCGTCGGCCACACGCCGGGCGGCACCACGACCACGCCCGATCCCGCCGCACTGGCGGCGTCGATCGCGCGTGCGATGGCGGTGCTCGTTCGTGCTTGGTCGTTGGGCACCGCGCCGAAATCGGTGATCGGGAAATGCCGGCTCGCCGAGAAGTCGGGCACGGCGATGCCCGGCATGTCGAACGGCGCGTCCACCCGCACATGGCGCACGGGATGCGACTCGCGCAGGGGTGCGACGCCGGAAAGCAGCGGTGCGGCGAAGCCGGCCTGAAGGATCGCCCGCCGGCTCGGCACCGCGCCGCTCAGAACTCGAAGGGCGCCAGCGTCTGCCGCTCGGCGACCAGGAACGCATCGGCGACGAGCTGCAGGGGACGCACATCGACATCGCTCTCGCCACGGGCGATCAGCTCGGCGAACCGCGCGTAAAGACCCGCATATTCGCGGTCCGGCGCCTTCTGCATCGCCGCGCCGGGCAGGGTCAGCTCGCTGCCCCCCATGGCGAGCCTGAGCAGCCCGGCGTCGGTGTCGATCTCGATGTCCCAGCTCTGTGGCCCGGTCTGCAGGAAGTCGAACTCCGCGCTGACCGGTGCATCGCCCGAGCGCATCGCCAGCGACGCGGTCAGCGGCGACATCCGGCCCTCGGGCACGCCCATCGCCGCGCGCTCGAGCAGCAGCGGCTGCGGCAGGATCTGCGTGACGATCGACAGCGCGTTGATGCCGGGATCGAACACGCCGAACCCGCCCGCCGCCAGGATCCACTCCTGCCCCGGATGCCAGCGCCGGATATCCTCCTTCCAGGTGATGCGCACGGCGTGGATGGCGCGATCGCGCAACCAGGCCTTGGCGCTGGCAACCCCGGCGGCCTCGCGCGAATGCCAGGTGGCGAACAGCGTCACCTGTTTCTCCGCCGCCAGTCGGGCGAGGTCCGCGATCTCGCTGAGCGTCGCGGCGGGCGGCTTTTCGAGCATCACGTGAAGCCCAGCCTCGAGCGCGGCGCGCGCCTGATGGTAGCGGCCCTCCGGCGGGGTGCACAGCGTGATCGCGGTGATGCCATGACCGGCCGCGATCAGCTCGTCGATCGTCGCATGCCTCGCGACGCCGTCGAGCTGGGCGTTCCGGCTGGCGATCGCCACCAAGTCGAAGCGGCCGTTCGCGGCGATCGCGGGCAGATGCTGATCTCGCGCGATCTTGCCGAGCCCGACCAGACCCAGCCGATAAGCTTCACTCACTGCGCGCTTCCTCTCGTTACATGTGCATGGATTGCGGCGCGGATCTCAGCCGTTGGCGGCCGAGCGCTCCTTGAGCTGGGGCGCCGCTTCCTCGATCAGGTCGAGCACGTCCTGGATCAGCGCGCGCATCGTGGCGCGGGCGGCGTCGGCGTCGCCGCGCTGGATCGCGTCGCACACCGCGCCATGGTCGGCGAGGCTCGCGCTGTGGCCCTTAATGCGGTTGGTGAACCGGATCGAGGTGCGCAGCGCCGTGCTGACGACATCGCGAAACTGCGCGTAGAAGGGGTTGCCCGACGCGCGCAGGATCGCGACGTGGAACGCGATGTCCGCCTCCAAAGCGTCGTCGAACCCGTCCTCGGCCACCTTCATGCGATCGAGACCCTGCTGGATCCGCGCGAGATTGTCGGGGCCGGCGAACCGCGCCGCGAGCGCCGCCGCCTCGGGCTCGATCGCGACGCGCAACTGGTTGAACTGCTGGAGCAATTCGACCGAGAATTGCCGCTCGAGCAGCCAGCGCAGCACATCGGTGTCGAACAGGTTCCACGACGAAGAGGGCTGGATGATCGTGCCCTGCCGCGGCCGTGCGCTCAGCAGCCCTTTGGCGGTCAGCATCTTGACCGCCTCGCGCGTCACCGAACGGCTCACGCCGTGCTGAACGGTGAGCTCGGCTTCGGTTGGAAAGGAACGATCGTCATACTGGCCGGTGACGATCGCCCGCCCCAGGCTTTCCAGCATGCCATAAGTGAGGTTGCGGCCGAGCTGGTTCGCTGCATCGGGTTCCGCGGCAGAGACTTGGATGCGCACCTGACTGGCCTCGATTCACGTGTTGAAAGGTTCTTAGCGTGAACCTTATGCTATCGCTAGACTCACAACATTAATACGATAAGTAGGATCAAACGCCAGGGGAGGCTGCATGACGACGCTGTCACAAATCGACGTGATCGTCGTGATCGCCTATGCGATCGGGATCTTCGGCCTCGCGCAATGGGTTAGCCGCGAGAGAGCCGGGCACGAGAAGGATTCGAGCGACTATTTCCTCGCCTCGAAGAATCTGCCCTGGTGGGCGATCGGCGCCTCGCTGATCGCGGCGAACATCTCGGCCGAGCAGATCGTCGGCATGTCCGGATCCGGCTATGCCATCGGCCTCGCCATCGCCTCGTACGAGTGGATGGCCGCGGCGACGCTGCTGATCGTCGGCAAGTGGTTCCTGCCGATCTTCCTGCGCAACGAGATCTACACGATGCCGCAATTCCTGGAGCAGCGCTTCGGGCCGACTATCCGCACCGTGATGGCGATCTTCTGGCTCGCGCTGTACATCTTCGTGAACCTCACCTCGATCATCTGGCTCGGCTCGATCGCGGTCACCCAGGTCGCGGGGATCAACCAGGATATCGCGCTGGTCGCGCTCGGCACCTTCGCCTTGCTCTACCAGCTGCGCGGCGGGCTCAAGGCAGTGGCGCTGACCGACATCGTCCAGGTCTCGCTGCTGGTGCTCGGCGGGCTCGTCATCGCCTATCTGACGCTCGACAAGATCGGTGCGGGCGCCGGACCGCTCGCCGGCTTCGGTATCCTGACCGAACGGCTGCCGGGCCATTTCGACATGATCCTCTCGCCCGACAATCCTCATTACAAGGATCTGCCCGGGATCGCTGTGCTGGTCGGCGGCATGTGGATCGCGAACCTCAGCTACTGGGGCTTCAACCAGTATATCATCCAGCGCGCGCTGGCCGCGAAGAGCCTGGCCGAAGCGCAGAAAGGCGTCGTGTTCGCCGCGTTCCTCAAGCTGCTCATGCCGGTGATCATCGTGCTGCCGGGCATCGCCGCGGTGGTGCTCGCGCCCGGGCTCGCCAAGCCCGACCAGGCCTATCCGTCGATGATGTCGCTGCTGCCGGTTGGCCTGCTCGGCCTCGTCTTCGCGGCGCTGATCGCGGCGATCATCGCTTCGACCGCGTCGAAGATCAATTCGATCGCCACCATCTTCACGCTCGACCTCTATGCCAAGGCGAAGCCGGCCCCGGCTGGCGACGATGCGGCGGTGAAGCAGGCCTATGAGCGCCAGCTGGTGCTGGTCGGCCGCATCGCCGCGGTGGTCGCGATCGTGATCGCGATGGCGACCGCGCGGCCGCTGCTCGGGAGCCTCGACCAGGCGTTCCAGTATATCCAGGAATTCTCGGGCTTCGTGACGCCGGGCATCACTGTGATCTTCCTGCTCGGCCTGTTCTGGAAGCGCGCGACCGAGGCCGGGGCGCTGGTCGGCGCGGTCGCTTCGGTGGTGCTGAGCTTCATCTTCTGGTTCCCGGCGGACTATGGCGGGTCGGCGGCGCTCAATGCGGTGCCGTTCATCAATCGCATGAGCATCGTGTTCTTCGCCTCGCTCGCACTGGCGATGATCGTGTCGCTGCTGCGCCCGGCCCCGGCCGCAAGCAACCGCATCACGATGGAGGGCGTGACCTTCCGCACCGCCGCCGGGTTCAACATCGCCGCGGTGGTGATCGTCGTGATCCTCGTGATCCTCTACGCAATCTGGTGGTGAGCTTCGGCCCCCGATTCCTCGCGGTCGACTGGGGGACGACCAACCGGCGGGTCTACCTGATCGAGGCGGGCGCAGTCGTCCGCACCGAACGGGACGGCCGCGGCGTGCTTTCCGTCGAGGATTTCGTGGGCGAGGCGGCGGATATCCGCGCGCGGTTCGGCGACCTGCCGCTGCTGATGGCGGGCATGGTGGGCTCGACCGTCGGCTGGCGCGAAGCGCCCTATGTCGAGGCGCCCGCGGGGATCGACGCGCTCGCCGCCAATCTGCTCGCGATCGACAAACGCACCGCGATCGTCCCGGGCGTCGCGGTGCGCGATCCGGCCGATGTGATGCGCGGCGAGGAGGTGCAGCTGCTCGGCGCGGTCGAGGCGGGGCTGGTGCCGCGTGACGCGCTGCTCGCCCAGCCCGGCACGCATTGCAAATGGGTGGGGATCGCAGGCGGCCGTATCATTCGGTTCGGCACCTCGATGACCGGCGAATTGTTCGCGCTGCTGCGCCAGCATGGCCTGCTTGCGCGCCAGCTGCAGGCGGAGGTGGTCGCCGGCGAGGCTTTTCTTGACGGCGTGCGCGAGGGGCGGAAGCGCGACCTCGCCCGATCGCTGTTCGGCATCCGTGCCGCGGGGCTGCTCGGCGAGCGCGGCGATGCCGATGCCGCGAGCTATGCCAGCGGACTGCTGATCGGCAGCGACGTCGCGGCGCGGCTGGAGCAAGCGCCGGGGCAGACCGTGCATCTGCTGTCCGACGCAACGCTGGGCGCGCTCTATACGCTGGCGATCGAGGCCAATGGCGGGCAGGCGCGGCTGGTCGACAGCCACGCCGCGTTCGTGGCGGGAATCATCGCGATCGGAGACCGAGTATGAGTACCCTTGCCGAGTTCGACGCCGCCTTCGCCGCCTGTCCGCTGATCGCGATCCTGCGCGGAGTGAAGCCCGACGAGGTCGAGGCGATCGGTGAAGCGCTGGTGGCGGCCGGTTTCACGCTGATCGAGGTGCCGCTCAACTCTCCCGATCCGCTGGAGAGCATCGCGCGACTGGCCGAACGCTTCGCCGGGCGCGCGGTGATCGGCGCGGGCACGGTGCTCGACGTGGCACAGGTCGATGCGGTGCGCGCGGCGGGGGGCACGATGGTCATCTCGCCCAACACGAACGCGCAGGTGATCGAGGCGTCCGTCCGCGATGGGCTGGTGTCGCTCCCGGGAATCGCGACGCCGAGCGAGGCGTTCGCGGCGCTGGCGGCCGGGGCGCGTGCGCTCAAGCTGTTCCCCGCCGAGGCGTCGAGCCCGGCGGTGCTCAAAGCGATGCGCGCGGTGCTGCCGGGCGGCACACGCGTGCTCCCGGTCGGCGGGATCGCGCCGGACAATATGGCGCCGTGGATCGAAGCGGGCGCCGCCGGCTTCGGCCTCGGCTCGGCGCTCTACAAGCCGGGCGCGACTGCCGAGATGGTCGCCGCCCAGGCCGCGCGCTTCATCGCGGCCTTGCCTCCCGCCTGATCCTTATTTGAGCTCGGCCGGCGTCGCCGGGGCGCTGACCATCCGCACCGGCAGCCCACCCTTGACGTTGCGCATCGCCACCAGCCGGACCGGCTCGAGCGCATTGCCCGGCTGACCGTCCGAGGTCACCGCCAGCGCGATGCTGTTCGCGCCGCGGTGGTTGAGGATGCCCTCGGGGACCGCGAACACCCGCTGCGGGCCGACATGCGCGATGAACTGGCCCATGTTCCAGCCATTGACGAAGATCAGCACGCGATAGCGCGCTGCTGAGCGCGGTTTGCCGGTATCTCCGAAGGCGAGGCCGATCGTCGCGTCCTGCCCCTTGGGCACGTTGAGCGTGAAGCGCGCACGGTGCCAGGTCGTGCCCGGCGCGAGCTGTGCTGGCGGCGCCGGCGTCCGCTCCCACTTTCCGTCGTCGAAGCCCGGCAGATGCCAGCCCTGTCGCTCGCCATGGAGGCCGCCATTATTGGCCACGCCGCGCACCGGGTCGGCCAGGTCCTCGCCGCCCTTGCGCCCCTGGATCTTCCACGCGATCGGCACCGCGAAGCTGCGCCCCCCCGCCGGCCCCAGCGAGGCCTGGATCAGCCCGCGCGCTTCCTTGTGGAAATCGTCGGCATCGAGATCCCAATTGTGCCCGTTGTTGCGCACCATCACGCTGAGCACGTGCTGCCCCTGCGCGCGCGCCCTGGCGGGGAGCGGGAAGTCGGTCCCGCCGAGCGTGATCGGGCGCGGCTGGCCGGAGGGAATCTCGTGCTGGCCGACGAACTCGCCGTCGAGCCACAGTTGGAGCATGCCGGCCGCGCCGCCGCCATAGAAGACCGACAGCGTCTCCGCCTCGGGCCCGCCGGCGAAGCGGCCGCGATACCAGACGTCGCCCTCGTGGAAGCCATAGGGATCCATCACCAGCGTCGGCTGGCCGTCGGCCCAAGCGGTCGTAGTGCCCGCGCGGCGGCGATCGATCGCCTGCCAGCTGCTGTCGTCGAAGCCGGGCTGCGCCTCCGGCGACCCGGTCGCAACGCGCCAGTCGGTGAGCGCGGGCAGAGCGAAATCCATCGGTCCGGCGAGCGGCGTCGTTGTCGCGATGCTGCCGTGTGCAGTCGCCGTGATGCGTACCGCAGTCCGATTCCACCGCACCGAGCGGATCGCGCGCGGCGCCCACACCTCAAGCGCGGTCTCGCCCGAGGTATCGCCGGTCAGCGCCAGCACGCCGCCCTTGGCCGTCGCGTTGCGGATCAATGCCGGACCCCGTGCGAGGATCTTCCCGGCCGCCGTGTCGTGCGTCCAATAGGTGCCGGCCTCGTCCTCGTCGGTGAGCAGCAAGGTAAGCGGCGGCCTGCCCGCGCCGCTGATCCGCACCATGGCGCGTCCGCGGTGCGTGTAGTCGAGGCGCAGATCGCCCTTCGCAGCATCGAAATTGCTCGCGACCTCGCCCTCGATCACCTCGACCTTGGGCGCGCTTGTGTAGCGCAGCACGGTCTCGCCCGGCTCGCCCGTGCGGCCGTACATCAGCAGCAGGTCGGCACCGTCGAGCTTCACCGCGCTCTGCAGCTCGGAGGTCGAATAGACCAGCCGCTGCCCGCCGACATTCACACCCGCGACCAGCCACTTCGCATCGAACCCGTTGAGCTGCATGGGCTCGCCCTGCGGGAAGGTATAGCGTCCGTCGGGCAGGTCGGCGGTGATCGTGAAGCGGTCGCTGCCCTGCCCGTTCGAGGGCTTGTGCGTGACCAGCAGGAAGCGCGCGTCGGTCTCGGGCGACTTGTTGTGATAGACCTGCACCTTGTCCGACGAGATCGTCGGCGCGCCCGCCGGGATCATGCCCGCGAGATCGGGCACCGTCGCGATCAGTCCGCCGAGCTGCTTCATCTCGACCAGCTTCGAGCGCACCTCGCGCGGCTCGGAGATCGCCGAGCCGTAATCATAGCTGGTGAACACCACCGGCGCGGGCAGCCAGCCCCAGCTGGTGCCGCCATAGCCCATATAGAAGCTCTGGATGTTGATGCCGTTGGCGAGGTTGGTGCCGTAGAACACGCGCTGGAAGCGCTTGCCGCGCTGGATCGCGTTGCATTCATAGCCGCCGTTCGAGCCCCAATAGTCGAACCAGCCGCCGCCGAACTCGGCGAGGAAGCCCGGCGTGTTGGGCGAGGCGGAGGCGCCGCCCTTCGCCCCGCCGGGACCGTAATAGCCCCAGTCGGGCGCCGCGCTGCCGCGGGTCGGCTTACCCTCGACGGTGCAGGTGCCGCCCGGATAGCCGTCGAACGCGTAGAGATCGACCGGGCCGGGCACGACCTGCTCGACCTTCGAATCCTCCGGCGTCCAATAGCCGTTGCGCCCCTGGTCGTTGTGGAAGATCGGCACGTTGATGCCGTCCGCGCGCGCCTTCTTGTAGAGATGATCCATGTAGCGCCGTTGCGACGGAGTCGTCACCGCCAGCTCGTTCTCGATCTGGTGAAGGATGACGGTGCCGCGATTGCCCTTGCCGTCGCCGTTGATCTGGTGCCGCGCGATGATCGCATGGACCTGCGTCAGCCACTCGTCGGCGGCCTCGAGATATTCCGGCGCATCGGTGCGCGCCTTTACGCGCTGGTTGACCAGCCAGCCGGGAAAGCCGCCGCGCGTGAGCTCGGCGTTCACATAGGGGCCGGCGCGGGTGATGACGTAGAGTCCCTCCTCCTCCGCCATGGTCAGCAGCCGGTCGATGTCGCGGATGCCGGAGAAATCGTAGACCCCCTGCTTGGGACTGTGGAAGCCCCAGTCGAAATAGAAGGCGACGGTATTGAAGCCGTTGGCCTTCATCTTCTGCAGGATATCGCGCCACAGGTCCGGGCTGGGCAGCCGGAACTGGTGCATCTCGCTCGACCAGATCACGGTGCGCTTGCCGTCGATCATCAGCGAGCGGGCGTCGAACGAGACGCGGCCGAAGGTCTTGACCGGCGCGGCGAAATTCTGGGTTTCGCGCGCCTGTTGCGCGAGCGCCGCGGGGGCCCAGGATATCGCCGCCATCGCGACCATCAGCGAAACTGCCCGACCCGCCACTACGCCCCTCCAATTTATATTACTAATACTATTAGCCAGTGACCGTGTGGGCGGTCAATCGATTCCGGTGGTGATAACCCAAATCATGCAACCCTGTCTCATTTTTTGGGTGGGTCAATCGGTCGGATTTGATAGATTGGCCTGACCAAGAGAGGAAGGTTATGTGCAGTTCGTCCAGTTGATCCGCGTCGCGCTCGCTTTCGCAGCGCTGCTTCCGTCTGTGGCCCTGGCCCAGCAGGTTGAGCTGTTCGACGGCCGCGAGGTGGCCGCGATCGTACATTCCGGCGAGCGCCCGGCGCAGCTCGCCGCCGAGTTGCTCGCGCGCGACCTGACGCAGGTTACCGGGATCGCACCGCTCGTATCGGGCGATCTCGCAGCGTGCCGGCGGCTGTGCATCGTGCTCGGCGCCCAGGATACGGCGCTCGTCCGCGCGGTTGCGCGGGAGACGGGGGTCGACCTGTCGAAGCTGCGCGGCCAGTGGGAACGCTACACTCGCCTGCTCGCCCGATCGCAGCGCGCGCCCTCGCGGCGCTATCTGCTCATCGCAGGCTCGGACACGCGCGGCGCGATCTGGGGGATGATCGACCTGACGCGCGAGATCGGAGTCTCGCCCTGGGAGTGGTGGGCCGATGTCACGCCGCGCCGCGCGAAGCGACTCGCGGTTGACGGCAGTCGCAAGCTCTCGGCATCGCCGTCGGTCCGATATCGCGGCATCTTCCTCAACGACGAGGATTGGGGGCTCCAGCCCTGGGCGGCGAGGACCTACGAGCCCGAGACCGGCGATATCGGCCCCAAGACCTATACCCGCATCTTCGAGCTGATGTGGCGATTGAAGGCCAACCTGATCTGGCCGGCGATGCATGACAGCACCAAGCCCTTCTATCAGATCCCCGGCAATGCCGAGGCGGCGCGCGACCATGCGATCGTGGTCGGCACGTCGCATGCCGAGCCGATGATGCGCAACAATGTGCGCGAGTGGGACGAGAAGGACGGCGCGTTCAACTTCTTCACCAACCGCACCAAGATGGTCGATTACTGGCGCCGCCGCGCGGAGGACGTGAAGCGCTTCGAGAACATCTACACGATCGGGCTGCGCGGCAAGCACGACTCCGCGATGGAGGGCGCCGACACGCCGGAAAAGGCGCGCGAAGCAATGACTGAGGTGATGGCGATCCAGCGCGAGCTGCTCGCCACGGCGCAAGGCAAGCCCGCCGATCAGGTGCCGCAGGTACTGACGCTCTACAAGGAAGTGCTCGACGTCTATGCCGCGGGCCTTAAGGTGCCCGAGGACGTGACGCTGGTCTGGCCGGAGGACAATTACGGCTATCTCCACCAGCTTCCGACGCCGGCTGAGCGCGGGCGCCGCGGCGGGTCGGGCATCTACTACCACATCTCCTATTGGGGCCGGCCGCACGACTATCTGTGGCTCGGCACCACCCACCCGGCGCTGATCCGCGAGCAGCTCGACCGTGCCTGGCGGATGGATGCGCGCAAGCTCTGGGTGGTCAATGTCGGCGACATCAAGCCGGGCGAGTATCTCACGCAATTTTTCCTCGACCTCGCCTTCGACACCCGAGCGATCGCGTCGGCGCCGGGCCGGCACCTCACCGATTGGGCGGCGACGCAGTTCGGCGCGGCGAGCGCGGCAGAGATCGCCGCGATCATGACCGAATATTACGACCTCGCCTTCGAGCGGCGGCCCGAATTCATGGGCTTCGGCCAGACAGAGCCGACGCGACCCAACCAGATCGGCGACTATGTCCGCACCGGCGGCGGCGAGGCGCTGGCGCGGATCGACCGCTATCGCGCGATCACCGTCCGCGCCGAGGCGCTGGCAGAAGCGCTCCCCGCCGACCGCCGCGACGCTTTCTTCCAGCTGGTGCTCTATCCAGTGCGCGCGGCCGCCAGCCTCAACGAGCGCAACCTGAGCCTCGACCTCGCCGCGCTCTACACGCGCCAGGGCCGGGCCGGCGTCAATGCGCTTGCCGACCAGGCCAAGGCCGCGCACGCCCGGATCGTTGCCGACACGGCCAGCTACAACAGCCGGAACAACGGCAAGTGGCGCGGAATGATGGATATGGCGCCGCGACGGCTGCCGGTGTTCGACGAACCGCTCTATCCGCGGGTGGCGGCAGGGGGAACAGCGCGCCGCATTCCGGATCCGGCGCCTCGGATCGACCGCATCGTCTCGCTCGCCGCGGCGCGTGCGTCGGCCCCGGATTGGGAAGTCGTCCCCGGCCTCGGCTCTCGCGGTGCAGCCTTGCGCGCCAAGCTCGACCTGCCCTCGCGTGGCGACGCGGCGGGCGTCGCGCCGCTCGACTATCACTTCGAGGTGCCCACCGCCGGCGACGTGGAGCTGCGCATCGTCGCCATTCCCGTCCATCCGCTCACCTCGGAGAACGGGCTGCGCATCGCCGTCCAGCTCGACAACGGGCCGGTACAGCTGCTCGATTTCCGCACCTTCGGGCGCAGCGAGGAGTGGAAGCAGAGCGTCCTCACCAACACCGCCGTCCGCGCGATCCCGGTGCGGCAACTGGCCAAGGGCGCGCATCGCCTGCGCATCCACGCGCTCGACCCCGGCTTCATCCTCGACCGGATCGACGTGCGGCTCGACGGCGCGCCCGACTATTACGGCGCGCCGCCCATCAAGTGACAGCGGTCAGCAACGTGGCCCCCGCGCTGGTCGAATGTCAGGAAATCTCGCGGTTGGTGGAGCTGAGGGGAATCGAACCCCTGACCTCTGCAGTGCGATTGCAGCGCTCTCCCATCTGAGCTACAGCCCCGCTCCACCCCGGCAGTGCCGGAAGGCGGTCCCTCTAGCTTCACTCCCGCGCCGATGCAACGGCCCTGATGCGCTTTTTCTGGCGCGCTCTTCCGGCTGGGCCGCGGATTGCTTCTCCTCGCCGCAACCTGGCGGCGGAGCGCCGGAACAAATGCCCCGTCCGATCCTTTTTCCATCCGTGGGGCGCGTGGACGCCGCGCGCCCGGAATTCCGATGAAAGAGGAGGATTCCCAATGGGCTACGAACCTTATCCCAACCAGAACCGGGACGAGATCGGGGGCAATCGGGACAGTGAGCCATCGCGCGGCTACGGCTATGGCTACGATGCCGATCGCGATCGTTACCGCTCCAGCGCACGCGAATATGCCGCGGCGGGCGAGTTCGATCGAGGTCGCGATTCCTGGCGCGACCGCGACCGTTACAGCTCACGCTTCGGTCGCGACGAGGACGGCGATCGCAGCCGTGACTGGGATCGCGGCAGCTATGGCCGCGGCGCGAGCGGCTATCGCGGCTATGGCAGCGGCCCGAGCAGCTATGACGAAGGCCGCCGCAGCAGCAGCGGACGTCGCGATTATGACCGCCGCCCCGAGGGCTATGCCTATCAGGACCGCGACTTCTTCAGCCGCGCGGGCGACGAGGTACGCTCGTGGTTCGGCGACGAGGAAGCGGAGCGCCGCCGCGCGATGGATGCGCGCTATGACGAGCGCTACGGCGGTCAAGGCGGCAGCCGCTGGAACCGCGACGACGACTATCATGGCTGGCGCCGCCGCCAGATCGAGGATCTCGACCGCGACTATGAAGAATATCGCCGCGAGAATGCGGCGAAGTTCGAGAACGAGTTCGGCTCGTGGCGCAGCGAGCGCCAGACGCAGCGCGGCTCGCTCCAGCGCGTTAGCGAGCACATGGAGGTGGTCGGCTCCGACGGCCAGCATGTCGGCACCGTCGACAAGGTACGCGGCGATCGCATCATCCTGACCAAGAGCGATCCCGACGCCGGCGGCCACCATCATTCGATCCCGTCGCGCTGGATCGAGTCGGTCGACGACAAGGTGACGATCCGCAAGAGCGCTGACGAGGCCAAGGCGGCGTGGCGCGACGAGGAGCGCAGCGGCGCGCTGTTCGGCGAGCGCGACGACACGCGCGGCAGCCACTATCTCAACCGGAGCTTCTCCGGCACCTACTAGGACAATTCCCGGGCAGGTCACTTCGGACGACCAGCCTTTGGGCCCGGGCGACGACGCCCGGGCCCTTTTTCGTCGATTGTTGACGCGGCTTGCGGCGTCCTGGACGGTACGACGTCCTCGCCCCGACGGCATTCGTACATGGAGTGGTCCTTGGCCTATCGGATCAATCGCCGATCCCTTCTCACCCAGACGGCGGCGGGCGCCGCAGCCGGGCTTGCAGCAGGCCGTCCGGCGCTCGCCCAGGCTTCACCCGACATCGCGCCGCTGATCGATGCAGAGCGCGCTGCAGTCCGCGCCGGCATGACCGAAGGGGGGATCGGCGCCGCCGCGATCTGCCTGATCCGGAACGGCGAACCCGCCTGGCTCGAGGGGTTCGGCAGCGCCGCGGACGGTACCGGGGTGACGCCGGACACGCTGTTCAGCATCCAGTCGACCTCGAAGAGCTTCACTGCGACAGCCGTGCTGCTGGCGGTGCAGGAAGGCCTGCTCGACCTCGACGCGCCCGTCACCCGCTACCTCCCCGATTTCACCGTGCGCAGCCGCTTCGAGAGCGCGCCGCAGACGCGCATCACGTTGCGGCTGCTGCTCGGCAACCGCGCGGGCTTCACCCATGAAGCACCGGTCGGCAACAATTACGAGCCCGCGGCACCCAGCTTCGCGGCGCATGCCGCCAGCATCGCGCAGACCTGGCTGCGCTTCCCGGTCGGCGAGCGCTACCGTTATTCGAACCTCGGCTACGATCTCGCCGGTCATATCCTCGAGCGGGCGAGCGGCATGAGCTATGCCGAGTGGCTGCGGCGCAAGCTGTTCGTGCCGCTCGGCATGCGCGCCAGCACGGCCGACCCGGCCGTCTATGGCAAGGCCGCGAACCGCGCCGCGGGCACGCATCGCGGCTATGCGCAGGTGCCGCTCGTCACCCCGCTGGTCGCGTCAGGCGGCGTCTGGACCACCGCGCGCGACATAGCCGCCTATGCTGCGTTCATGCTTGCGCGCGGTGCATGGCGGGGCAAGCAGGTCCTCGCGCCGGAGCTATGGGCCGAGATGCACGGCTTCGGCCTGGGCGGCGACTATGGGCTCGGGGTGATGCGCGACGAGCGCCGTTACGGATCGCATCCGGTGCGGCTGCTGCATCATCGCGGCGGCGGGTTCGGCTTCGGCTGCAACCTCGTCTATTGTCCCGATGGCGAAGTCGCGCTGGCGGCGCTGTTCAACCGCCCGGCACTGGCCGGCTACCAGTTCGGCATGCCGTTGCTCGACAAGCTGCTCGCCGCGCGTTTCGGCGCGCGCGTGCCGCGGCTTCCGGCCGATGCCCTCGCCACGATCCAGCCGCTGCCGGATGCGGCGCGGGCGCTCGTCGGCAGCTATGTCGGGCGCAGCGTTCGCGTCGAGATCAGCGAGTCCGGGGGCCAGCTTCGCCTCAGCCGCGACGGGGGCAAGACGCACATGCCGCTGCGCATGACCGCGCCCGACGAGTTGTTCACCCTCAACGCCGATGGCGATGCCGTGCGCTATCGCCATTATCCCGCGATAGGGACGTTCCCCGCGCATTTCGAATGCTCCGAGGGCGAGGCGAGCCTCGACCGCAACGACGGTCCCGCCGACCCGGCCGGACCCGGCAAGGCCGCGTGGACGCACTATCTCGGCAAATACCGGATCGACCAATGGGGCAAGCCGGCGATGGAGGTCACCGTCGAGCAGCGCCGCGGTCATCTCTACATCGACGGCATCCGCCTGGTCGTCGAGACCGAGCCAGGCCTGTTCTTCACCAGCGATGGCGAGGCGGTCGACTTCCGGTCCGCGGTGCCGACATGGCGGAACCTGCTGCTCAAGCGTTTCTAGTCCGGAATCGCCTCTGTCGCGATCACCTCGATCGCCTCGGCGCGGCCGTTGAAGTCAACATGCTCTCCCGGCTCCGCGCCGATCAGCGCCGCCGCCAGCGGTGCCTGGAACGCGATGCGGTCCGCCGCGGGGTCGGCCTCGTCATGCCCGACGATGTCGATCCGCCGCTCGCGCCCGTTGAGCCGGAAACGGACGCGTGATCCGATCGCGACCAGATCGTCGCCCGGCACCGGGGCGAGCTCGGCGGTGGTCTGGCGCGTATGCCAATAGCGCAGGTCGCGCCGCAGCATCTCGCGCGCCTCGTCGCCGGATGCCGCGGCGACGGCGGCCTCCAGCTCAGCGACGCGCGTATCGATCAGCGCGATCCCGCGCGCAGTCACCAGATTGGGACCGGGAGGGATCGGCAGCTCGAAGCGCGGCTCCTTGTGCTCTTCGTCGCTCTCCCGCCGGAACGCGACGCTCATGACCGCCCGGGACGCATCAGATCGCGCCCTGGAAGGTGTCGCACTGCGCCGGGTCGCCGGTCTCGAGCCCGCGCCGCAGCCACTGCATGCGTTGCGCCGAGGTGCCGTGGGTGAAGCTCTCGGGCACGACCGTGCCCTGCGCCTGGCGCTGAAGCGTATCGTCGCCGATCGCATTGGCGGCGCGCATCCCTTCCTCGATGTCGCCCGCTTCCAGCCGGTCCTTGTTGCGCGCGGCCCAGACGCCGGCATAGCAATCCGCCTGCAGCTCGACGCGCACCGACATGGCGTTGCCCTCGGCGCGGCCCATCCGCGACTGCGCCGCGCGGATCTTCTCCATGGTGCCGGTAATGTTCTGGATATGGTGCCCGATTTCGTGCGCGATCACGTAGTTCTGGGCGAAGTCGCCCGCTGCGCCGAAACGCTGCGCCAGCTCCTGGAAGAAGCCGGTGTCGAGATAGACGCCACGATCGGCCGGGCAGTAGAACGGCCCCGCGGCGGACGAGGCGTTGCCGCAGCCCGACTGGACGCTGCGGGTGTAGAAGTTCAGCACCGGCGGCTGATAGCCCTGGATGAGCTGGCCCCAGGTCAGCTCGGTGCTCCGCATCACCCGGCACGCCTGCAGCTCCTCGGGCGTATCGCACGGCTTGTTCTGGCCGGCCTGCTGCTGGCCGCTGCCGCCACCGGGTGCGACGCCGCCCGTGAGCAGTCCGCCGCCGCCACCGATCGCCATGAAGATCGCGACGCCGATCGCAATCAGCGCGATGGTCCCGCAGCCGAGCCGGCTGCCGAGCAGCATCGGCAGCAGCCCAAGCAGGATATTGCCCCCGCCGAAGCCGCCGCCGCTACCCTGCCCCAGGTCGCGGACATTTTCGCTGGGATCGAGATCGTCGAGCCGCATGGCGCTCACCCCTTCGTCATTTCCTGTCCGTGACAATGCCCCAAGCCGCCGCGCGTTGCACGCCGATTTGCAATATGCGCGATTGCCCCATTCCCGCATTGCCCTTCTCGCTGCGGCGCGGCATGACCGAGGGTCTAAACTCCATCGGAACGAGGATCGAGATCGCCCGTGGAAGGCCAGCGACAAGGAGCGCGGCGCAATCGCGTAGCAGAGCTACGCGCAAGCAAGCGACGCTGCTCGCTGGCCCTCCACGGGCGACCGCGCAGCGGCGGGCGTCCTTTGGCGCCATGCGTCGTCGCGCGTCGGTCACGATGGAACTCCATCGCCCCCTCCTTGCTCCTAGCCCAGCGCCAAAATTCGCTCCGTCTCGACCTCGCTACGATGGAGTTCAGACCCTAGCCATGGCCGATGCCGAACCGCAACGCCGAAGGTCGAAGGGCGAGCGTCCGCTCCCGCTCCCTGACTGCGTCGCGCTTGTGCTCCAGGGCGGCGGCGCGCTCGGCAGCTATCAGGCCGGGGTGATCGAGGCGCTGGCCGAAGTCGAAATCGAGATCGACTGGGTCGCGGGCATCTCGATCGGCGCGGTCAACGCCGCGATCGTCGCGGGCAACCCACCCGAGCGCCGGGTCGAACGGCTCACCGCCTTCTGGCAGGCGGTCACCAGCGCGCTGCCGAGCTTCCCGATCTTCCCGCAGGACGAG
>NZ_JBCNMA010000045.1:0-24064 GCF_039595165.1 Sphingomonas sp. | reverse complement strand
GACTGGGTCGCGGGCATCTCAATCGGCGCGGTCAACGCCGCGATCGTCGCGGGCAACCCACCCGAGCGCCGGGTCGAACGGCTCACCGCCTTCTGGCAGGCGGTCACCAGCGCGCTGCCGAGCTTCCCGATCTTCCCGCAGGACGAGGTGCGCGAGGCGGTACACGAATGGTCGGCGGCGATGGTGCTTGCGCAGGGCGTGCCCGGCTTCTTCCGCCCGCATCTGTTCCCGCCGATGCTCGCCACGCCGGGAAGCTGCTCGGCGCTGAGCTTCTACGACAGCACCCCGCTCAAGACGACGCTCGACGCATTGATCGACTGGGACTTGCTCAACGACGGCCCTGTGCGGCTGTCGGTCGGCGCGGTCGAGATCGAAAGTGGCAATTTCCGCTATTTCGACACGACTCAGGAGCGGATCGACGCGCGTCACATCATGGCCTCGGGCGCGCTGCCACCGGGGCTGCCGCCGATCGAGATCGACGGCAAATATTATTGGGACGGCGGGCTCGTCTCGAACACGCCGCTGACCCATGTGCTCGATCACCAGAGCTGCCCGATGCTGGTGTTCCAGGTCGACCTCTTCTCCTCCGCCGCGGTGATGCCGCGCACGATCACCGACGTGATGGCGCGCGAGAAGGAGATCCGCTTCTCGAGCCGCACGCGCCAGGTCTCGGCGGAGCGGATGCGGCTGCGCCAGGAGCGCGAGGCGATCCGCAAGGTGCTGGCCAAGCTGCCGCCCGAGTTGCGTGACGACCCCGACGTCGCTGCGCTGCGTGCCGTCGCGGACGAGAAGCCGGTGAGCCTCGTCCACCTGATCTATCGCGCCAACGCCTGGGAAGGCGGCAGCCGCGACTTCGAATTCTCGGCACGCTCGATGCGCGAGCATTGGGATGCCGGGCGCATCGACACCGAGCGCACGATGGAGAATGCGCGCCTCGTCGCCAGCAACATCATCGACGGCCATACCGCCGCCTACGACCTCGCCAGAAGCTAAGGAGTCCACATGTTCCTCAAGGGCAAATCCGCGATCGTCACCGGCTCGACCTCGGGCATCGGACTCGCCATCGCCAAGGCGTTAGCCGCCGAGGGCGCGAGCGTGATGATCAATGGCTTCGGCGACGCCGCGGCGATCGAGACCGAGCGCGCGGCGCTGGAGGCGGCGGCCGGCGCCAAGGCGCTCTACGACGGCGCCGACATGTCCAAGCCCGACGCGATCTACGCGATGGTCGAGCGCTGCCATGCCGAGCTCGGCGGGCCCGACATCATCGTCAACAATGCGGGCATCCAGCATGTCGCGGCGATCGAGGACTTTCCGGTCGAGAAATGGGACGCGATCATCGCGATCAACCTGTCCAGCGCGTGGCACATGATGCGCGCCGCGGTGCCGCATATGAAAGCGGCGAAATGGGGCCGGATCATCAACACCGCCTCGGCGCACAGCCTGGTCGCGAGCCCCAATAAATCGGCCTATGTCGCCGCCAAGCACGGCATCGCCGGCCTGACCAAGACGATCGCGCTGGAGACCGCGACCGACGGCGTGACGGTCAACTGCATCTCGCCCGGCTATGTCTGGACGCCGCTGGTCGAGAACCAGATCCCCGACACGATGAAGGCGCGCAACATGACGCGCGAGCAGGTGATGAACGACGTGCTGCTCGCCGCGCAGCCGACCAAGCAGTTCGTCCAGCCGGAACAGATCGCCGCGCTCGCGATTTTCCTCTGTCGCGATGAAGCGAGCGCAATCACCGGCGCGAACTATGCGATGGACGGCGGCTGGACGGCGGCCTGAGATGCGCATCGCCGCAGCCGCCCTGCTCGCATTCGCCCTCGCCGCCTGCTCCAAGAACGGCGACCTTCAGCTCGTCAAGGAAGCGCCCGAGACGCGCTGGCGGATGATCACCACCGATCAGGACCGCGAGCGCCTGCGCAACTGGCGCAACGCTTGGGTCGAGGCGCTGCCCAAGGCGCGCGCCGCGGACGCCGCCGCGATCGCAGCGGAGGGCGCGCTGTTCGAACCCGACCAGGCGCTCGGCCGCGCGATGCCGCCGGCGGGCGACTATAAATGCCGCACCTTCAAGCTCGGCGGCCAGCGCGAAGGGATGCGCGACTTCACCGCCTATCCCTGGTTCAGCTGCCGCATCGGGCGTGAGGGGGAGATGCCGAATCTGGTCAAGCTCGACGGGTCGCAGCGTCCGTTCGGCAAGATCTATGCGGAGACGGACGCGCGGGTGATCTTCCTTGGCGCGCTCGAGCTCGGCGACGAAACCATCCCGCTCGACTATGGCCAGGACGTCAAGCGCGATCTGGCCGGTTACATAGAGCGCGTCGGCACCACGCGCTGGCGGCTGGTGCTGCCGTGGCCCACGTTCGAATCGCAGCTCGATGTGATCGAGTTGGTCCCGGCCTGATCTCAGGCTTGGACATTGCACCCCCACGCATCATCCATAGGCTGAACCCCATGAAGCATTTCCTCATCGCCGCGGCGAGCGGCCTTGCCCTTGCGCTTCCCGCCGCCGCCGATCCGATCCGCGACGCGACGACGAAGGAGCTGCCGTCGCTGATGGCGCTCTATCGCGACCTCCACGCGAACCCGGAGGTGAGCCAGCAGGAAGTGAAGACCGCGGCGAAGATGGCGGCCGAGGCGCGCAAGGCGGGCTATGCCGTGACCGAGAAGGTCGGCGGCACCGGCGTCGTCGCCGTGCTCAAGAACGGCGAGGGTCCGACGCTGCTGATCCGTACCGACATGGACGGGCTGCCGGTGACCGAGGAGACCGGCCTGCCCTTCGCGTCGAAGGTGCGCGGCAAGACGCCCGAGGGGGTCGAGACCGGCATCATGCATGCCTGCGCGCACGACACGCACATGACCGCCTGGGTCGGCACTTTGCGCAACCTCGCGGCGATGAAGAGCCAGTGGAAAGGCACCGTCGTGATGGTCGCCCAGCCCGCCGAGGAGAGCAGCATGGGCGCCCTCGCGATGCTCGAGGACGGGCTCTACGTGCGCTTCGGCAAGCCGAGCCACGCGATCGCCTTCCACAACAGCGCCGCGCTGCCCGCGGGCACGATCGGCATCCGCGCCGGCCCGACCTTCGCCAGCGTCGATTCGGTCGATATCCTGGTCAAGGGCGTCGGCGGGCACGGCGCTTATCCCGCGACGACCAGGGATCCGATCGTGCTCGGCAGCCGGATCGTCTCGGCCCTGCAGACATTGGTCAGCCGCGAGGTCGATCCGCAGGAGGCCGCGGTAGTCACCGTCGGCAGCTTCCAGGGCGGCACGCGGCACAACATCATCCCCGAGCAGGCGCTGCTGCTGCTGACCGTCCGCGCCTATACGCCCGAGGTGCGCAAGCAGCTGCTCGACGGCATCGCCCGCATTACCCGGGGCGAGGCGATCGCCGCAGGCCTTGCCGACGACCAGCTTCCGGTGGTGAAGGTGCGCGAGCCCTTCACGCCCCCGACGGTCAGTACCGACGCCTTCGCCGGCGAGCTCAAGACGCTGTTCACCGCGCGCTTCGGCGCCGAGCGCGTGCGCGACATCCCGCCGACCATGGCCGGCGAGGATTTCGGCCGCTACCACATCGCCGATCCCTCGATCCAAAGCGTGATCTACTGGGTCGGCGGGGTGCCGCAGGACAAATGGGACGCGGCGCAGGCGGCAGGGGGCAAGGGCCTGCCCTCGCTGCACAGCTCGAAATGGGCGCCCGACGCGGAGAAGGTGATCGGCACCGCAGCCGAAGCGATGACCGCCGCCGCGATCGACGTGCTCAAGCGTTAGCTGCCGACCCCGGCAAGGCCGGGGTTCGCCGCGAGATAGGGCGCCGCCGGCTTGTCGATCACGGCGACGCGGCCCGCATTGAGCGCCGCGATCGAGCGGGTGAAGCTGCGTGGCTTCTTGATCAGCCTCTTGTCCTCGACCACGCGCAGCCCGGACCGGCGCATCGCCTCGGCGACGAAGTGCACGCAGTTGCGGCGGTTGATGTTGTAGCTGTTGTTGCCCTTCTCGCCCCATTCGCCGACTAGCCGGAGCAGCGAATCATATTGCGCGTCGCTGACCGGCGCCGAGAAATGCGCGATGCTGCGCGCGACATATTTCTTCGTCGTATAGTCGATTTTCCCGCCCACCGTGCCGAGCAGCATCGCCGGGGTCACCGACTTGGGAGTGAAGCCCCAGGCGCCCTGGACGGGCTTGCCGCCGCGATCGGGCGTGCCGTGGAGGGTGAAGAAAGCATGCGGGAAGTCCCCGCCATTCTCATAGGACCAGAAGGTGACCGTGACGCGCGCCTGGGCGGGGACGGCGGCGAGCGCGACGAGCAGCAGCACGGCGAGGCGGGCGATCCGATGAAGCATGGCAGCCTCCTACCGGACCCCCCGCCGGACGGGCAAGCGCGGCTTACTCGCTTTCGGCCTTCTGGCGGCGCTCTTCGGCGAGTTTGCGCTCCTTCTCCTCGTCATAGCCGGAGGAGGGCGCCGGCTGGTGCGAATGCACCGGCTGAGTCGTCGCGGGCGGATCGGAGGCATCCATCGATTCGTCGAGTGCGCGGTCGAGCCGCGCCTGCTTGCTCTCGGGATTTTTCTCCAGCCGTTCCTCGATCGAGCTGTCGGTGCCGGCATCGCCGGGTTTCACGCTTTGCTTGTCGTCGTCATTCATGGTCCAACTCCGGTGTGTCGGCAGGAAAAACGCGCGGGCGAAAGCCGCGGTTCCTTTGCGCAGGCGCAACGAAAAGGGCCCGGCCATCGCTGGCCGGGCCCTCCCGTTTCCGGATTCCGAAGCGATCAGTCGCGCGAGGTGCCGACGATGCTCAGGAGGAACTGGAACATGTTGATGAAGTCGAGGTAGAGCGACAGCGCGCTCATGATCACGACCTTGCCCACCATGTCGGTGCCCGCGACATAGGCGTACATGCTCTTGATACGCTGCGTGTCATAGGCGGTGAGACCGGCGAAGATCAGCACGCCCGCGAAGCTGATGATCAGCGACAGCGTGCCCGACTGGGTGAAGATGTTGATGATGCTCGCCACGATCAGGCCGATCAGGCCGACGATCAGGAAGCTGCCCATGCCCGACAGGTCGCGCTTCGTAGTATAGCCGTAGAGGCTAAGACCCGCAAAGCCCGCTGCGGTCGCGAAGAACGCCTGCGCGACCGAGGTGCCGGTGTAGCGCAGCAGCAGCGTCGAGAGCGACAGGCCCATCAGGACCGCGAAGCCCCAGAACAGCGCCTGCAGCGTGCCGGTGGACATCCGGTTCTGGCCGAAGCTCATCGCGAACACGATCGCCAGCGGCGAGAGGATGATCAGCCAGGCGAGCGGGCCGCCATTGGCGAACACCGAATAGGCCATCGACGTCTCGCCGCCCCATGCGAAGAGCAGGGCGACGACGCCGCTGAGCAGAACGCCCGAGGCCATGTAGTTGTAGACCGAAAGCATGTAGGACCGCAGCCCCGCATCGTACGCGACATCGCGCGTACCTGCGGCCGTCGCGTACGGTGCGGCGGTCGTCCGGGGGTCAGACCAGTTAGCCATCTCAAACTCCTTTGCCCGGCGCATCTCGCCGGATGCCGTCGAATATCAGGGTTTGATACCCCCTTTTCAAGGAAAACCGGCATCGCGCGGCGGGACATAAACGGTTAAGGGGGGCGCCATGCATCGCCTGTTCGTTGCGCTGCGCCCGCCCCGGGCGATCCGCGAGCGCCTGCTCGGCCTGATCGGTGGCGTGCCCGGCGCGCGCTGGCAGGATGACGACCAGCTTCATTTGACGCTCCGCTTCGTCGGTGAGGTGGGAATGCACCAAGCCGAGGATGTCGCGACAGCGCTGGGATCGGTGCGCCATGCGCCGCTCGAGCTGCGCCTCGCCGGCTGCGGGATGTTCGACAGCCGCGGGCGGCCAAATGCGCTGTGGGCGGGGGTCACCCCACGCGAACCGCTCGCCGCGCTGCACCGCAAGGTCGACCAGGCGATCGTGCGCGCCGGCCTCGAGCCCGAGCGACGCGCCTATCTGCCGCACATCACGCTCGCGCGCTTGCCGGGTTCGGCGGGGCCGGTCGACCGCTGGCTTGCCGACCATGCCGCCCTGGCGAGCGCGCCGTTCGTGGTGGAGGCGATGACTCTCTACGAAAGCCGCCTCGGCACGAGCGGTGCCAGCTACGAGCCGGTCGCGCGATATCCGCTGACCGGCTCGTAGCGTAGTCAACCCGCCGCGAACACGCCGCAGGCGACGCGGTCGCCGCTGTTGCCCGACGGATCGGTCTTCTGGTCGTCCGGACCCGCATGCACGACGAACGCCGAACCGTCGGCGTCGAGCAGCTGCGCCATCGTACCCGACTTGAGCACGAAGGTGAGCGTGCCCGTACCGTCGTCGGCGACGGTCAGGTTGGGCATGTCGCCGGCGTGCGCGCCATCGGGATTCTCGAGGCCGTGCTTGGTGCTGTTCGGGTTCCAGTGGCTGCCCGCAGTCTCGAACTTGGGGCCTTCGCACTTGCCGGTCATGTGGACGTGAACGCCATGGTCCCCAGCCGTGATACCGGTCACCGAGACGGCGACGCTCAGCCCTTCGGGCGTCACCGTCGCGATCGCACTGCCCGCCGGAGTGCCGTCGGCCTTCTGCAGCGAGGCGGTGGCGGTTTCGGCGCCCTCCGCGCCATTCTCGATCGGGAGGGCCTCGTTCTCGATCGGCAGCGTGGTGTTGGCGGGCTCGCCGCTGTTCGCGGCGGGGGTGGTGGTGCCGCCGCAGCCCGCAGTCGCAAGCGCCAGCGCGACGATCGCGCAGCCATATCGGATCATTCGAAACCTCCTGTTACAGACCGAACCCTATTGAACGAATGGCGCAATCGCCGGGTCCCGCGAAGGTTCCCGGATGATCCGCACGTCACGCCCGGGGGTGAGCGTTGCGATAGACGTCGAGCAAATGCGCCGCGTCCACCGCCGTGTAGATCTGCGTCGAGCTGAGACTCGCATGGCCGAGCAGCTCCTGCAAGGCACGAAGATCGGCGCCGCGACCGAGCAGATGCGTCGCGAAGCTGTGGCGCAGCGCATGCGGCGTCGTGCGTGGCGGAAGGCCGAGCCGTGCGCGCGCTGCGCGCACCGAGCGGCGGATGATCGCCGGTGAGAGCGGGCCGCCGCGCGCACCGCGGAACAGTGCTTCGCCGGGCGCTGTGCCATAGGGGCAGCGCCGGACATAATCCTCCACCGCCTCCCGCACCTGCGGGAGCAGCGGCACGATCCGGGTCTTGTCGCGCTTGCCGGTGACGCGCAGCGTCTCGCCGAGCGGCAGGACCGCGCCAGTCAGCCCCATCGCCTCGCCGATGCGAAGGCCCGCGCCGTAGAGCAGCAGCAGCACGGCGAGGTCGCGGGCCGCGATCCACGGCTCGCGCGCGTCGTCGGCGACTTCCTCGACCAGCGCTATTGCCTCGTCAGGGGCGATCGGGCGCGGCACGCCCTTCTTGACGCGGGGGCCGCGCAGGTGCGGGAGGTCTGCTCCCTCTTCACCATTCGCGAATTTGAGGAAGGCGCGAACCGCCGAGAGTTCGCGCGCGGCGGAGATATTGGTGAGCCCGTCGCCCCGGCGATGCGCGAGATAGGCACGCAGGTCGGCAGTGCTCGTCTTGCCCAGCGCCGCGCGGGTCACCGCCTCGCCCCAATGCTCGCCGAGAAACGCCACCAGCCGCACTGCGGTGGCTTCATAGGCGCGGACGGTGTGCGCCGACCGGCGCCGGTCGCGCGCGAGATGATCGGCGAACAACAGGGGCAGCGGGCGCTCGTCCATCCGCAGACCCTACCGCGCGCGATTCGGTCCGTCACGGTTCAATCCCGCCGCATTCGCGCCTATGAGTCGCGCATGCAGCGTATCGACCGCGACGGGATCGCCCTCGCCTATCATCATCTGCCGGGCGCCGGCCCGACCATCGTCTTCCTGCCCGGCTACGCCTCGGACATGAGCGGGAGCAAAGCCGTCGCGATCGCCGACTGGGCGCGCGCCGCGCGGCGCGCCTGCCTGCGCTTCGACTATGCCGGCTGCGGCGCGAGCGGGGGCGCGTTCGAGGATCAGACGCTGGCGAGCTGGCGCGACGACGCGCTGGCGATGATCGACCTGGTGGAAGGGCCGGTCGTGCTGGTCGGCTCGTCGATGGGCGGCTGGATCATGCTGCTGGCGGCGCTGGCTCGCCCCGAGCGCGTCGAAGGACTCGTCGGGATCGCCGCCGCGCCCGACTTCACCGACTGGGGCTTCACACCCGAGCAGAAGATGACGCTGCGCAACGAGGGTCGGCTGGAGGAGCCCTCGATCTATTCGCCCCAGCCGACCGTCACCACGCGCGGTTTCTGGGAAGCGGGCGAGGCCAACCGGCTGATGCACGGCCCGATCGAGCTTTCGGTTCCCACCCGGCTGATCCATGGCCAGCGCGATCCCGACGTACCGTGGGAGCACAGCCTCAAGCTGGCCGGCCTGCTGCGTTCAGACGATGTGCAGACGATGCTGGTCAAGGACGGCGACCACCGTTTGTCGCGCCCGCAGGACATCGCCCTGATCCTGCGCACGCTTGAAGATGTCCTGGGCTCGGATATTCGCACAACGCCATGATGTTCTTCCTGCTCGCCCAGATCGCCGCGCCCGCTCCCGCGCCGGCGCCCGTCACCGGCCCGCCCGCACCGGCGCAGCAACGCTGGGAGGATTGTGTCGAGCTCGCGGTCGGCGACCCGGCGCGCGGCGTCGCCGAAGCCGAGCGCTGGAAGCTCGCGGAGGGCGGCTTCCTGGCGCAGCAATGCCTCGGCATGGCCTATGCCAGCCAGCGCCGCTGGATCAGCGCGAGCGGCGCGTTCGAGGCGGCGGCGCGCGAGGCCGAAGTCGCGCGCGACGTCCGCGCCTCGAAATACTGGGCCCAGGCGGGCAATGCCTGGCTCGCCGCGGCCGATCCGGCGAAGGCGCGCGCCGCGCTCGACGCGGCGCTGGCGACGGGCAACCTCGCCGGTCTCGAGCTCGGCGAGGCGCATCTCGATCGTGCGCGGGCGGTCGTCGCCTCGGGCGACCTCGGCGGCGCGCGCGCCGATCTCGACCAGGCTGTTCTCAAGGCGCCGGACGATCCGATGGCGTGGCTGCTCTCGGCCACGCTCGCGCGCCGCACCGGCGACCTGCCGCTCGCCCAGCGCCACATCAGGGAAGCGCTGGCTCGCGCCGCCGACGATGCCTCGGTCCAGCTCGAGGCCGGCAACATCGCCGCGATGAGCCGCGACGAGGCCGGCGCGAAGGCCGCGTGGGAAAAGGCGGCGCAGCTCGCCCCGGGCACCGAACAGGCGATCGCCGCGCGCGCCGCGCTCAAACAATTCGGCGCCGCGGAATAGACTCTCGCGGGTTCCGTCCTATCTGGGGGCCGAACCGAAGAAGAGGGCTCCATGAAATATCTCCACACGATGATTCGCGTCGCCGATCCTGACGCGACGGTCCGTTTCTTCGAGCTAATGGGCCTCAAAGAAGTGCGGCGGATGGAGAGCGAGAAGGGCCGCTTCACGCTGATCTTCCTCGCCGCTCCCGAGGATATCGAAGCCGATGGCGAGCGCGCCCGGGCGGAGGTGGAACTGACCTACAACTGGCCGCCCGAGGACGGCAGCGCGCCCGAGACATATGCCGGCGGGCGCAATTTCGGGCACCTCGCCTATCGCGTCGACAATATCTACGAGACCTGCCAGCGGCTGATGGACGCGGGCGTCACGATCAACCGCCCGCCGCGCGACGGTCATATGGCGTTCGTGCGCACCCCCGACGGCATCTCGGTCGAGCTGCTTCAGGACGGCCATCTCGAGCCCGCCGAGCCATGGGCGTCGATGCCGAATACGGGCAGCTGGTGAGCTGACATGGCGGGCATCCTCTCCGGTTGGCCCGTACGGAAGTTCCTGTCGCTGACCGGCGCGCGCGTGCCGATCATCCAGGCGCCGATGGCCGGCGCTGGCGGCGTAGCGCTCGCGGCCGCGGCGATCCGCGGCGGCGCGGTCGGTTCGCTGCCTTGCGCGATGCTGACGTCCGATCAGGTGCGCGCGCAGGCGGCCGAAGTGCGGGCGCAGGCAGAGGGGCCGCTGAACCTCAACTTCTTCTGCCATATGCTGGGCGACCCGCCGGATGACGGCGCATGGCGCGCGGTGCTGGCGCCCTTCTACGAGAAGGAAGGCATCAGTGCGCCCGGGGCGCCGCCCCCGCTGCGAGCGCCATTCGACGAGTCGATGTGCGCGGTGGTCGAGGAAGTGCGACCGGAGCTGGTGAGCTTCCATTTCGGCCTGCCAGAACCGGCGCTGCTGGAACGCGTTCGGCGCACCGGCGCGGTGACCGTCGGCAACGCGACCAGCTTCGCCGAAGGTGAATGGCTGGCTGGCAAGGTCGATATGGTCATCGCCCAGGGATTCGAGGCGGGAGGCCATGCCGGCCACTTCCTGGCGGGGCACCGTCCGGTTGGCACGATGGCGCTCACGCGCGAAATCACGCTGGATGCGGACGTCATTTTCGTTCCGGTGATTGCCGCCGGAGGCATTGGCGACGCGGCAGGGATCGCCGCGGCATTGCAACTCGGTGCCGGAGCAGTCCAGCTCGGCACAGCGTATCTGCATACGGCCGAGGCGACGATATCCACGGCGCATCGTGCAGCGCTGGGCGAAGAAACGGTGATTACAAACCTCTTCTCCGGCGGTCTTGCCCGGGGCGTGCGCAACAAGCTGATCGAGGCGATCGGTCCGGTGCATCCCGACGCGCCGCGTTTCCCCTACGCGTCGGCAGCGCTGGCCGAGCTGCGCCGCGTCGCCGAAGCCGACGGCCGGGGCGACTATTCGCCGATGTGGGCGGGACAGGCAGCGGCGCTGGGCCGTAAGTTATCCGCCCAACCGCCCGAAGGCGCGCAGGCGCTGACCGAGCGACTGGCGCGCGAGACCTGCGAATTGCTAGGAGAGACGCCATGATCGAGGTCGTCCGCATCCCCGCGCTCAGCGACAATTATGTCTGGCTCGCGCATGACGAAGCCTCGGGCGCGACGATCGTGGTCGATCCCGCCGAGGCCGCGCCGGTGCTCGCCGCCGCCGAGGCGCGCGGATGGACGATCGATGCGATCTGGAACACCCACTGGCACCCCGATCACACCGGCGGCAACGCGGCGATCAAGGAAGCGACCGGCTGCAGCGTGATCGCGCCCGCCGCCGAGGCGGCGCGAATCCCCACCGCCGACCGGCTCGTCGCCGAGGGCGACACCGTGATGCTCGGCGCTTATGCGGCGACGGTGCTCGAGGTGCCCGCGCATACCGCGGGTCACATCGCCTATCATCTGCCCGACGCGCAGATCGTGTTCGTCGGCGACACGCTGTTCGCGATGGGCTGCGGACGGCTGTTCGAGGGTACCGCCGAGCAGATGTTCGGCAACATGCGGCGGCTGGCCGAACTGCCCGGCGACACCGCGGTCTATTGCGCGCATGAATATACCCAGTCGAACGGCCGCTACGCCCTCGTCGTCGAACCCGACAATGAAGCGCTGACCGAGCGGATGGCCGAAGTCGACCGCATGCGCGCGCAGGGACTGCCGACGGTGCCGACGACGATCGCGCTCGAGCGCGCGACCAATCCCTTCATGCGCGCGGAGAGCGTCGCACAGCTGGCCGAGCGCCGCGCGGCCAAGGACAGCTTCAGGGGTTAGGGCGTTCCTTCCAGGTGACGACGCGCCAGAGATAATAAGCCAGCGCCACCACGGTGAAGCCGATCGCCAGCGGGCCGACATAGTCCTGCAGCTGCTCGAACCGCGAGCCCAGCAGCAGGCCCGCATAGGCCAGGATCGCGTTCCAGATCGCGCTGCCCGTGAAGGTCGCGAGCAGGAAGCGCGGCAGCCCCATCTTGGCCATTCCCGCGGGGAGCGAGATCATCGTGCGGAAGGTCGGCATGAAGCGGAACACGAACACCACCCACAGGCCATGCCTCCGGAAGAAGCGATCGAGACCCTCGACATCCTCCCAGCGCAGCGTCAGCCAGCGGCCATGGCGCTCGACGAAGGGCTTGAGCCGTCCGATTCCGATCCAGCGCCCGACGCCGTACCAGAACAGGTTCCCCAAGGTCGTGCCGAGCGTGCCCCAGATCAGCAGCGGGGCCATCGCCATGTCGCCCCGCGCCACCGCCATGCCGCCGAACCCCATGATCACCTCCGACGGGATCGGCGGGAAGACGTTCTCGAGCGTCATCAGGATGAAGATCCCGATGTAACCGCCCCACGCGATCAGGTTGAGGATGAACTCGGTCATGGACGAGGATGAACCCGCGAGGCGGCGAAAGGCTCAGCCGCGCGCCGCCGTTCTTTGGGCCACCCGTGCCTCGATCGCGTCCCAGATCATGCCGGCGGTGTCGGTGCCGTTGAACTTGTCGATCGCGACGATGCCGGTGGGCGAGGTCACGTTGATCTCGGTCAGCCACTCGCCGCCGATCACGTCGATGCCGACGAAGATCAGGCCGCGCGCCTTGAGCTCGGGCCCGAGCGCGGCGCAGATTTCCCGCTCCTTCGCGGTCAGCTCGGTCTTGGCCGCGACCCCGCCGACCGCGAGGTTGGAGCGGATCTCGCCCTCGCCCGGCACGCGGTTGACCGCGCCCGCGACCTCGCCGTCGACCAGCACGATGCGCTTGTCGCCCTTGGCGACGTCGGGGAGGAAGGCCTGGATCATGTGCGGCTCGCGATAGGCGGTGTTGAACACCTCGATCAGCGAGGAGAGGTTGGCGCCGTCGGCGTCGATCTTGAAGATCGCCTTGCCGCCATTGCCGTGGAGCGGCTTGACCACGATCGCGCCGTGCTTCGCCAGGAACGCCTTGGCCTCGTCGAGGCTGCGGGTGACCAGCGTCGGCGGCATGAAGCGCGCGAAATCGAGCACCCACACCTTCTCGGGCGCGTTGCGCACACTGGCGGGATCGTTGACGACGAGGGTGCGGTCGGCGATCCGCTCGAGCAGGTGCGTGGCGGTGATGTAGCCGAGGTCGAACGGCGGGTCCTGGCGCATCAGGACGACGTCGGCCTCGTCGCCGAGATCGAGCTTCACCGGGTCGCCGAAGCTGAAATGGCTGCCCGCGACGCGCTGCACGGTCACCGGATGCGCGGTGGTCCAGACGCGGCCGTCGGCATAGTTCAGCGCTTCGGGCGCATAGTGGAACAGCCGGTGCCCGCGCGCCTGCGCCGAGAGCATCAGCGCGAAGGTCGAATCGCCCGCGATGTTGATCGCATCGAGCGGGTCCATCTGGACGGCGACGGTGAGAGCCAAGCGTTCCTCCATTGGTTTCGCGAGCAGGTAGGGACGCGCGGCCGGAATGTCATCCGATCCAGGCATTCTCGATGTAGCGCGGGCGCACGCCGGGGGCGAGCAGGAGGACGTCGACCCGGATATCCTCGCCGTTGGTGGCGTAGCGCGGCATCAGATATTCCGCCGCTGCGGCGACGCGGGCGAGCCGGCGCTCGTCGATCGCGAAGTCGAGCTCCGCGGCGGATTTGCGCGTCTTGACCTCGACGAACGCGATCAGCTTGCCGCGTTTCGCCACGAGGTCGACCTCACCCGCCGGGGTGCGCACGCGGCGGTCGAGGATGCGCCAGCCACGCAACCTGAGGTACCAGGCCGCGCGAGACTCGCCGTCGCGCCCGGACTGCTCGGCGACGCGGCGGTCTCTCATCCCTTCAGCTCCATCGCGCGGGCGTAGAGCGCCTTGCGGTCGAGACCGAAGCGCTTCGCCACCTCGCCCGCCGCCTTCGATACGGGAAGCCGGGTCAGCGCCTCGGCGAGCGCGGCGTCGGCGTCCTCGGCGCTGGCGGGCGGGGCCTCGCCGGGCGGGGCGACGACCACGACGATCTCGCCCTTGGGCGGGGCGTCGGCATAGCGTGCGGCGAGTTCGGTCAGCGAACCCGTGACGCATTCCTCGAACTTCTTGGTGATCTCGCGCGCCACCGCCGCCTCGCGGTCGCCCAGCCCTTCGGCCAGCGCGGTGAGAGCGGCGGAGAGCCGCGGGCCCGATTCGTAGAAGACCAGGGTCGCGCGGATCGCCGCGACCTCGGCGATCGCCTCGGCGCGCGCCTGCCGCTTCGATGGGAGGAAGCCCATGAACAGGAAGCGGTCGGTGGGGAGACCGGCCAGGGTCAGCGCGGCGATTCCCGCGCAAGGCCCTGGAATCGTTGTGACTGAATGCCCCGCGGCGCGGGCGTCGCGCACCAGCTTGAAGCCGGGGTCGGAGATCAGCGGGGTGCCCGCGTCCGACACCAGCGCCACCGCCTCCGAGGCCATCCGCGCCACCAGCCCGGGCCGCACCGCCTCGGCATTATGGTCGTGATAGGGGGTCATCGGGCGCCTGGCGCCGAGGTGGCGGAACAGCCCGGCCGTCACACGCGAGTCTTCGACCGCAACAATATCGGCGTTCAGGAGTATTTCAGCCGCACGCGGGGAAAGGTCGCCGAGATTGCCGATCGGCGTGGCGACGATGTAGAGGCCGGGGGCAAGCGTAGATGTCATTGGGGAGCGTCATGGCAGAGGCAGCAGTGAAACCGCAACGGGGCTTCGCCTCGCTGCTCCGGGGTCTGGTCATCGCGGGGGCCCTCGCCGTCTCGGCCTGCGTCCGTCCGTCCGGCCCGCCCCCTGCCCCGACTCGTCCCGAGCCGGCGCCGGTGCGTCCTGCTCCGGGCCCGGTCCGCCCGGGCCTGCCCGAGGAGGACACCGCGCGTCACCGCGTCGCGCTGCTGGTGCCGCTGTCGGGCACCAATGCCGGGGTCGGCCGCAGCCTGGCCAACGCGACTCAGCTCGCGATCCTCGACACCAAGGCCGCGGACGTCCGCATCACCAGCTACGACACCTCGACCGGTGCCGCGGCGGCCGCGCAGCGCGCAATCGCCGACGGTAACAAGCTGATTCTAGGGCCTTTATTGGCAGAAGACGCCCGCGCCGTCGCGCCGATCGCGCGCCGCGCGGGGGTGCCAGTGCTGAGCTTCTCCAACGACACCAGCGTTGCCGGCAACGGCACCTATCTGATGGGCTATTCCCCCGCCCAGTCGATCGAGCGCGTGGTCGACCACGCCCGCCGCAGCGGCGTCACCGAGTTCGCCGGGCTGATGCCGACCGGCCTCTATGGCGAGCGCGCCTCGACCGCGTTCCTGCGCGCGGTCGAGGGCGCGGGCGGCAAGGTCACGGCGCTCGAGACCTATAATCGCGGCGCGGTGAACCAGGCGATCGCGCGGCTCGCGCGCTCACCCTTCCAGGCGGTGCTGATCGCCGACAGCGCGAGCGGCGCGGTCACCGCGGTGCCCGGCATCCGCCGCAGCCGCCCCACCGCGCGCGTGCTCGGCACCGAGCTGTGGAACAGCGATTCGGGCGTCGGCGGCATCACCGCGCTCAACGGCGCGTGGTTCGCGAGCGTCTCCGACACCTATTACCGCCAATACGCCACCAAATACCGCGCGCGGTTCGGCGCGGCGCCCTACCGGCTCTCGACGCTGGGCTATGATTCGGTGCTGCTGACGGTGCGCATCGCGCGCGACTGGCGGCCGGGGGACAATTTCCCGGCGGCGCGGCTGGGCGATCGCGACGGGTTCGCGGGGCTCGACGGCGCGTTCCGCTTCGGCCGCGACGGCATCGCCGAGCGCGCGCTGGAGGTCCAGGAGATCCGCGGCGGCACGACCGTGACGGTGTCCCCGGCGCCGCAGGGGTTCGGCGGAAAGTAGAATTTTCGGCACGCATTTTTTTTTCGCGAGTGTGGAATTGTCCACTTTCGCAGACTGTCAAAGAGCGGGCCGGCGTGCCGGCCCAATCATGCGAGCAAACCAGTTCCAACATTGCAAGCGTGGGGAATTTTCGCTGTGCTTGCAGTGACTTGAGTCCCCGCGCCTAGCCGCGGACGATCTCGCGGAGCAGGGCTTCGAGCACCGGCATGCCGGCATCGGTCACGGCCAGGCGGTTGCCGGAGTGGAACAAGTAGCGGTCGAAGTTGGCATTCGCGACCTTCGCCATGTCCAAGGCGCCCTCCGGAATGTCGCGCAAGTCCACGCCCTCGGTCAGGCGCAGGCCCATGACGAGCCGCTCCATCGCCGCTTCGGTGCCGGAGAGCGGGGTCTCTTCCTGCAGCCCGCTCCCGTTACGGGTCACCGCCGCCAGCCAGTTCTCGGGCTTCTTGTGGCGCAAGGTCGCGAGTCCGCCGCGGCGGCCATGCGCGCCGGGGCCGATCCCGGCATAATCGGTATAGCGCCAGTAGGCGAGGTTGTGGCGGCTCTCCGCGCCCGGACGGGCGTGGTTCGAGACCTCGTAGCGCGGCAGGCCGGCGGCGGTCGCGAGCGACTGGGTGACGTCCCACAAGTCGGCGGCTTCGTCCTCGCCCGGGATCGCCAGCTCGCCCTTCGCCGCGAGCGTGGCGAAGCGCGTGCCGGGCTCGATCGTGAGCTGGTAGAGCGAGAGATGCTCGGTGCCGAAGGTCAGCGCGCGGGCGAGCTCGGCCTGCCATGCGGCGACGCCCTGGCCGGGGCGGGCGTAGATCAGGTCGAAGCTGACCCGGCCGAAATGGCGCTGCGCGGTGGCGAGCGCGGCAAGCCCCTCGTCGACGCCGTGCGCGCGGCCGAGGAATTTCAGGGCTTCGTCGTCGAGCGCCTGAAGGCCGAGCGAGACGCGGTTGACCCCGGCGGCGGCGAGGTCGGCGAAGCGCGCCGCCTCGACCGAGGAGGGGTTGGCTTCGAGGGTGATTTCGAGGTCGCCGGCCGGCGCCCAGGCCGTGGTCGCGGCCTCTATCACCGCGGCGACCGTCGCGGGCGGCATCAGCGAGGGCGTGCCGCCGCCGAAGAAGATCGAGCCGAGCCGCCGCCCGGGCAGCAACGCCGCCTCATGCGCGAGATCGGCGAGCAGCGCCTTGCGCCACGCATCCTGGTCCACCACGTCGCGGACATGGCTGTTGAAGTCGCAATAGGGGCATTTGGACACGCAGAACGGCCAGTGGACGTAGAGCGCGAGCGGTTGGGCATCCGAGGGTCGGGAAGCGTTCATCTGCGCGGCGCTATGCGCTTGTCGGGAGGCTTGCGAAAGATGCTGTTGCTGCCCTTGCTCCTGCTCGCCGCCTGCTCGCCCGCGCAGGAGGCGCCCGATCGCGTGCCAGAGCGCATCATCGAGCCGCGCCGGTCCGAGGCGGATGCGCCGCGCGGCGAGGAGCGGCTGCGCGCGACGATGCTGGAGCTGCACAACGAAGCGCGCGCGGCGGTGCGGATGCCGCCGCTGGCATGGGACGAGCGGCTGGCCGAGGACGCGGAGGACTATGCCAAGGAGCTCGCGCGGCGCGGGGCGTTCGAGCATTCGAAGCAGCCGAACGGCCCCGCGGCGCAAGGCGAGAATCTCTGGACCGGGACGCGCGGCGCCTATCGCTACGAGGAGATGGCGCGGCACTGGATCGAGGAGCGGCGGCATTTCGTGAACGCGCCGATCCCCAATGTCAGCCGCACCGGGCGCTTCGTCGATGCGGGGCATTACAGCCAGATCGTGTGGTCGGGCACGACGCGAGTCGGCTGCGCGCTCGCGAGCAACCGGCGCGACGATTATCTGGTGTGCCGCTATTCGCCCGCCGGGAATGTGTGGGGGCGGAAGGCGCTGCCGTGAGTGGCGCGGGCGGCTGAGACTCGGGGTCGATCCGGCCGACCTGAGCCGTTCCCCTGCGAAAGCGGGAGCCCAGGAGCCGGAGCGCATCGCCTGTGACTCTGGGCCCCTGCTTTCGCAGGGGAACTATGCCGGTCAATTTGAACCGACAGGGTCGAGCCGTATCGACATTTAACCCATTCCTCCCCCGGAGGGGGAGGTGGCGCCGCGTAGCGGCGACGGAGGGGTAGTTTCGGCAAGCGGCGGCGCCCGTGGAGACTACCCCTCCACCAGCTTCGCTGGTCCCCCTCCGGGGGAGGACTTGATGTCTTCCCCAGCCGATACGCCCACCGGCCGCAGATAGCCGACCACCAGCCGGGTGACTTCCTCGACCAGCCCGGCGGGCTCGATCATGTCGGGGTGGCGCAGCACCGCCTCGTGAGTCAGCGTCTCGACCGCGGTGACGCAGATGAAGGTCGCGGTGTCGAGGTCGATCGCCGCGATCTCGCCGCGGCGTTCTTCGAGATAGGCGCGGACGAGGGCGAACACCTCGCGGTTGATCGCCTCGATCTCGTCGAGCCGGCCCATGCGCGGGATCTGCTCGTCGAGGATGCGGTGCAGCGCGGGGTCGACGCGGTGCGCGTCGACCATCGCCGCGACCAGCTCGCGCATCGCCGATTCAAGATCGAGCGCGGCCACCGCCGACATCGCGTCCTTGAGCAGATCGAGCATCGCGCGCGTGTGCCGCGCGATCAGCGCCGCGACGATCGATTCCTTGTTGGGGAAATACTGGTAGAGCGAGCCGACGCTGACCCCCGCCACCGCCGCGATGCGGTTGGTGCTGGCGCGGTCGTACCCCTCGCGCACGAGAATGCGAGCAGTGGCGTCGAGCAGCGCCTCGACCGTCGCCTGCGAGCGCCGCTGCGACGCGATTTTCCGCGGGTTCATCGGGATCGGGCGGGCCATCGGCACCTCGAAACGGCAATGCGAGTAGACAATGTGAGCGATAGCTCGCAAATTTTCGGCACGCAATCGGGAGCAGAGAGGAAGACGATGCCGGCCTATCCGTACGACACGCTGATGCGCTACAAACGCTGGGCGACCAACGGCCTGACCGAGGCGGTCGCGGCCAGCCTGAACCGCATCCCCGACCCCGACCTGATGCTGATCCGGCGGCTGCTCGACCATATCCAGACGGTCGACGAGATCTTCGCCGACAATCTGGAGGGCCGCCCGCATGGCCGCCGCGCGCCGCGCTCGTTCGAGCTGCCCGAGTTCGAGACGCTGGCGCGCAAGGCGATCGTCACCGCCGACTGGTATGTCTCCTATGCGGATGTGCTGGGGCCGGCGGGACGGGACGAGACCATCGACTTCACCTATTCGAACGGCGCGCCCGGGCGCATGTCGCGCGGCGACATGCTGCTGCACGTCGCGATGCACGGCACCTATCATCGCGGCAATATCGGCGTGATCCTGCAGAAGAACGGGATCGAGCCGAATGCCGACCGGCTGACCGATTTTCTCGCGGCGGAGCGCACGCTGGAAGCGGCATGAGATCGATGAATGACGTAACAGGTGTTATAGCGGCGGCCGTAGAAAGACGATGAATCGTGTCGATCGACAGTCCGGCGCCGATACTTGATGAGGATCAATGTGATTCCGCTGTCAATGGCACGTCGGTCCGTCTATACTACACCTATTGGCGCTAACGGGGTTTCCGAGCGCGGCGCCGACTGACAGCAACTGGAAAGCTGCCGCTTGCCAACGGAGCTTTCAGATGACCCAGTCTCCCGAACAAACCTATCTGCAACGGCGCCGGCGCGAGAGCCTGGCGCGCGCCGAGGCGGCGGCCGACCCGATGATCGGCAAGATCCATCGCGAGTTCGCCGCGCGCTATGCGGCGAAGCTCGAGGACGGGCCGAGGCTGAACCCGGTCGAGCGTTGACGCGACCGCCAGGCGCCCGCGCCGGCGATCAGAACACCGCCGCGACGAGCTGGCGGAAGGCGTCGGCGCGATGGCTCATCGCGTGCTTGGCGTCCGGGTCCATCTCGCCGAAGGTCTGGGCATGGCCGTTGGGCAGGAACATCGGGTCGTAGCCGAAGCCGTTGCCGCCGCGCGGCGGCCAGACCAGCGTGCCGTCGACTCGCCCCTCGAACCATTCGACATGACCATCGGGCCAGGCGAGCGCGAGCGCGCAGACGAAATGCGCGTCGCGCGGCTGGTTGGGCCCCCGGTCGGCGATGTTCTTCTCGACCAGCTCCATCGCGAGATTGAAGTCCTTGGACGGGCCGGCCCAGCGCGCCGAGAAGATGCCGGGCTCGCCGCCCAGCGCCTCGACACACAGGCCCGAATCGTCGGCGAGCGCGGGCAGGCCCGAGAGGTCGGCGGCCTGCATCGCCTTGAGCTCCGCATTGGCGACGAAGGTGGTGCCGGTCTCGTCGGGCTCGGGCAGACCGAGCGAGCCAGCGCTGACCGGCTCCATGCCATAGGGGGCGAGCAGCGCGCGGATCTCGCGCACCTTGCCCTCGTTATGGCTGGCGATGACGAGCTTGCCCGGGGCGAGCTTGCGGATCGCCTGCGGCGCGTCGCCCTCGCCGCTCACCGGCCGACCGCCTTGAGCTGCGCGGCGAAGATATCGTTGCAGCCGATGCGCGCGAGGCGAAGCAGGCGCAGCAGCCCCTCCTCGTCGTAGCAGGCGCCCTCGGCCGTCGCCTGCGCCTCGGCGATCTTGCCGTCGGCGAGCAGGACGAAATTGGCGTCGGCGTCGGCCGCGCTGTCCTCGTCATAGTCGAGATCGAGCACCGGGGTGCCCTGGTAGATGCCGCACGACACGGCCGCGACCTGCGTCAGGATCGGATCGCGCTCGAGCGCGCCCGACTGAAGCAATTTGTCGACCGCGAGGCGCAGCGCCACCCAGGCACCCGAGATCGCCGCGGTGCGGGTGCCGCCATCGGCCTGGATCACGTCGCAATCGAGCGTGATCTGGCGCTCGCCGAGCGCGGCGAGATCGGTGACGGCGCGCAGCGAGCGGCCGATCAGGCGCTGGATCTCCTGGGTGCGGCCCGACTGCTTGCCCTTCGCCGCCTCGCGGTTGCCGCGGGTGTGAGTCGCGCGCGGGAGCATGCCGTATTCGGCGGTGACCCAGCCCTGCCCCTTGCCGCGCAGGAACGGCGGGATGCGCTCCTCGACGCTGGCGGTGACCAGTACCTTGGTGTTGCCGAACGCGATCAGCACCGAACCCTCGGCATGGATGGTGAAGTTGGGCTCGATCGAGATCGCGCGCATCTGGTCGGGGGCGCGGCCGCTGGGGCGCATGAAGGATTCTCCTGTGGCTGTCTGGCGCAGGCACCTAGACGGCGCGAGCGGAACGCGCCAGTCTTTGCGCCGATCCATCGGGAGTAGGCGATGCGGCGATTGGTTGCGGTGATGCTGCTTGGGCTGGCGGTGGCGGGATGCCGCGGGATCATCCCCGAACGCGGCGGCGCATCGCCGGGGGCGGCACCCGCACCGGCGCCGGTGCGGGGCGAGGCGATCACCTACGAGGCCGGGCCGTGCTTCGGCAGATGCCCGGTGTACAGCTTCACCGTGAGCCCGGACGGGCGCGGGCGCTTCACCGGCAGGAACTTCACCGCGGTCGTCGGCGAGCGCAGCTTCGAGCTGACGGCAGCGCAATATGACGCGTTCGCGGCGGCGCTGGCGCCGTACCGGCCGGCGCGCGGAACGACGCGGCGCTATGCGCATGGCGAGCCGGGGTGCGAGCAGGCGGCAACCGACATGCCGAGCGCCGAGGTGAGCTGGCGTGCTGGCGAGACCACCACGCTCCATTATTATTTCGGCTGCGACCGCGAGGCGAACCAGGCGATGGCGGATGCGATCGGCAACGCGCCCGACCTGATCCCCGCGCTGGCGCCGCTGATCGGGGCGCGGCCGTGATTTGTTCCCCTGCGAAAGCAGGGGGCCAGGGCCACCCGAGGCTCGCCTGTGACTCCAGGCTCCTGCTTTCGCAGGAGCACGGGGATTGCCGTATGAAGCCAGCGCTTGAGACCATTCCCAACAACGCTACATGACCTAACTGTGACCACCCCGCCGATCACCGAGCTGACCGATCGCGCGCGCGACATTTTTCGCGTGGTGGTGGAATCGTATCTGGAGGCGGGGCAGCCGGTGGGATCGCGGACGATCTCGCGCGTCGCGGGGCTCAACCTCTCGCCCGCCTCGATCCGCAACGTGATGCAGGACCTGGAGGAATTCGGGCTGCTCGCGGCGCCGCATACCAGCGCGGGACGGATGCCGACCGAGCTGGGCCTGCGGCTGTTCGTCGACGGGATGATGCGCGCGTCCGAACCCTCGGCCGAGGAGCGCGCGGCGATCGAGGCGCGGGCGGGCGGTGGTGGGCCCGTCGAGGAGGCGGTGGCGAGCACGACGGCGGCGCTGTCGGGCCTTTCGGCCTGCGCCGGCATGGTGCTGGTGCCCAAGGCGGAGCGCGTGCTGCGCCAGTTCGGCTTCGTGCCGCTGGGGCAGGACCGCGCGCTCGCTGTGCTGGTGGGCGAGGACGGATCGGTCGAGAATCGCGTGGTCGAGCTGCCCTCGGGCATGCCCGCCGCGGCGCTGGAGCAGGCGGCCAACTATCTCACCGCGACGCTCGGCGGGCTGACCCTGAGCGAGGCGCGGGCCAAGATCGAGCGCGAGCTGCGCGCCGAGCGCGCGGCGCTCGACGATGCCGCGCGGGCGCTGGTCGAGCGCGGGCTCGCGGTCTGGTCGCAGGACGGCGGCGACCGGCCGGTGCTGATCGTGCGCGGGCAGGCGCGGCTGCTCGACGCGGCGGCCGCCGCCGACCTCGACCGGGTGAGCCAGCTGCTCGACGAGCTCGAGGGCAAGGAGGAGATCGCCCGGCTGCTCGACAGCGCGCGCGAGGGCGAGGCGACGCGGATCTTCATCGGTTCCGAGAACAAGTTGTTCGCGCTGTCGGGCTCGTCGGTGATCGCCAAACCGGTGCGGTCGCTGGACGGGCGCGTGGTCGGCGTGGTGGGCGTGATCGGACCGACACGGTTGAACTATGCCCGCGTCGTGCCCATGGTGGATTTCACCGCCGCGACCCTGGCCAGGTTGCTGGCGTAAAATACAAGAATTCCAGATTGCTGACCTGAAACATCAAGAAAAACAGGGACTATGACCGAAGAAGACAAGACCCAGGCGACCGAGGATCTGCGCCAGGAAACCGCCGAACAGGCCCCCGAAGTGGCCGACCAGGACCGCGTCGCCCAGCTCGAGGCGCAGCTGGAGGAGGCGCAGAGCGCCACGCTCTATGCCCGCGCCGAGGCGCAGAACCTGCTGCGCCGCGCGCAGAAGGAAGCCGAGGACGCGCGCGCCTATGCCGCGACCAGCTTCGCCCGCGACATCCTGTCGGTCGCCGACAACCTCGCGCGCGCGCTGTCGGCGATCCCCGAGGAGCTGCGCGGGGACGAGAAGATGAAGGGGCTCGTCGCCGGCCTCGAAGCCACCGGGCGCGAGCTCGACAGCGTGTTCGCGCGGCACGGCATCTCCAAGGTGTCGGCGCTGGGCGAGGCACTCGACCCCAATCGCCACCAGGCGATGATGGAAGTGCCGAGCGCCGACGCCGAGCCGGGCACGATCGTGCAGGAGATCCAGTCGGGCTATATGATCAAGGACCGGCTGCTGCGCCCGGCGCTGGTCGGCGTGGCGCGGAAGGCGGATTGAGGCCAAACCAGATCCTCCCCCGCCAGGGGGAGGTGGCATGCGAAGCATGACGGAGGGGGCGGACGGCGAGCGGCCCGTATCCTCCCCCTCCGTCGCCTGCGGCGACACCTCCCCCTGGCGGGGGAGGATTGGGAGGTAGCGCCCGCCCCTCCCTTCCCCTATCTGCCCTTCCATGTCCGCGCGCTTCGATTCCGTTCCCAACCGCCGCGCGATCGTCGATCGCCGGGCGCTGGCGGACGAGCTGGCGGCGCTCGACGCGCGCGACACGATGCGGCTGCGCCAGGCCGCGGCGCTGCGGCTCAAGACCGCGCTGGAGGCGGGCCGCGCCGAGATCGCGAACCGCCTGGCCGAGCATCCCGCGCGCGGGCACGAGAGCGCGGCGAGCGGCGCGTTCCTGATGGACCAGCTGCTGCGCGTGCTGTGGGACTTCACCGTCACGCGGCTCTACCCCAACAGCAACCCGAGCGCCGCCGAGCGCATGGCGCTGGTCGCGGTCGGCGGCTACGGCCGCGGCGAGATGGCGCCGTTCAGCGATGTCGACATCGCCTTCATCACGCCGTGGAAGCAGACCAGCTGGAGCGAGCAGGTCATCGAATCGATGCTCTACTCGCTATGGGACATGGGGCTGAAGGTGGGCCACAGTTCGCGCTCGCTCGACGAGATGGTGCGCGAGGCCAAGAACGACGTCACGATCCGCACCGCGCTGCTGGAGGGGCGCTATGTGTGGGGCGACACCGCGGTCTATGACGAGGCGTCCGCGCGCTTCCGCAACGACGTG